>CAZTZN010000032.1:0-30828 GCA_964617715.1 uncultured Armatimonadia bacterium
AGGACGGGCGCGACGGTGCTCGACACCACCACCGGCAGGCCCGCCGATGCCCGCTCCAACCACGCGCGCCTCGCCCAACGCGGCGCGCGCTTCGTGGATGTGACGCTTTCGGGCTCGAGCGAGCAGATCGCGCGCGGTGAGGCCACGGCCATGATTGGCGGGCCCGAAGCCGAGGCCGACTACCGCGCGCTCGTCGAGCGTTTCGCCTCGACCATCTTCTTCGTCGGCGAGCCCGGCTACGGCTGCCTGGCGAAGCTGGTGGTCAACCTGGTGATGGGGGTGAACCGGGCGGCGCTGGCGGAGGGCCTGGCGCTGGGCGAGCGCGCCGGCCTCGACAGCGCGCTGCTGCTGGAGGTGCTGCGGGGCGGCGCGGCGTACTCGCGGGTGATGGACATGAAGGGCGAGCGCATGGTAGAGCGCGACTACGAGCCGGCCTCGCGCATCGCCCAGCACGCCAAGGACGTGCGCCTGATCCTGGATCTGGCCGGGGAGCTGGGCGCGCACACGCCGCTGGAGCAGGCGCATGCGGAGGTGCTGCGCGTGGCGGTCGCGGCGGGGCTGGGCGAAGCCGACAATGCGGCGATCGTCGAGGTCTTCCGACGGCCGGAGCAGCGGGAGTGACGCCGAGCATGCAGGCGTTCGCGATGGTCGTTGCCGGACTGCTGGCGACGTGTCTGTGCGCGTGCGCGCACGGGGTCGAGTCGAAGCCGGGCGGACCGGCGACCGCCGAGGAGTGACGCCATGGACATATCGCCGCCGGGCAGGGCCGTGCTGCCGCATCCAGGCATCGCCGAGATGCGTCGCGGGCTGGAGGGCTGGCAGGCTCGCTACCCCGACCGCATCGAGGTGAGCGTGCCCGCGCACAGCCCCAACGGGCTGGACCTGCTGCTGTGCCGGGTGACGGACGCGGGCGTGCCCGACGACGACAAGCAGGTGGTGCTGCTCACCTGCACCCACGCGGCGCGCGAGGTCAACTCCACCACCAGCCTGCTGCACTTCCTGCGCTGGCTGCTGGGCGAGTCGGACCTGGCGCACGAGACGCGCGCGAAGCAGATCGTTTACGCCTTCCCGGCGGGCTCGCCCGAGGCCTACGAGGCGATCACCGGCCCGCAGCCGGGCAACCCGTGCATGGGCTACTGGTCGTGGCGGGGAGTGCTGCGGCCCGACCTGAACCCGGAGGCGGTCGCCATCGCCGAGCTGATCGAGCGCGAGCAGCCCGACGTGCACGTGGATCTGCACGGCTTCCCCGAGGCCGACGGCACCATGCCTGAGAGCACCGGCATCTCGTGGGGGTCGGGGATCTCCCGTCCCTACGTGCGGCGCATCGCGGAGTTGATGGCCGACGCCGCGGATGAGGCGGGCTTCGGCGTGCGCGCCAGTGAGGGCGAGCAGGCCGCCGGGCTGGTGCTGACCACCGGGCCGCTCGCGGCACCCTACCGGCCGAGCACGCTCGCCCCGGCGGACCACGAGGCGCTGGCGCCGGAGCTGGCCGCGCACCACTTCCTGCACCGCCCGCCCAACATCCACTCGTGCGTCTACTCCTACCATCGCTGCCACACGCTGTCGATGGTCATGGAGATCGGCTTCGAGCAGAGCGCGGTGGTGCAGCTTCAGCGACTCATGCGCATCGGCAATGAGCGCTGGTTCTCCGAGCCGCAGGAGGGCTACCCGGTGAACCACTTCGGCCACGGTCTGAGTGTGGCGGTTGCCGGATACGGACAGACCGCGCGTGAGCGGCGTGCCAGCCGCGTCGAGCTGTGGCGGCGCTTCGGGCAGATCGTGCTGGGCTACGGGAACGTGACCACGCGCGGGGAGCTGACCGCGGTCTTCGCCCTGACCCCCGAGGGCGGCCGGCGCTACCTGGTGATGCAACCGTCCGAGTTCCAACCCGACGCGCCCATGCCGTCGCAAGCGATGGTGCCCTTCGACGAGTTGTTCGCGCGGCTGGAGGGCGAGGCGCAGTTCGACGTGCCGGCGATGCGCGCGTTCATGGCGCGCAACCCGGTGCCGCCGTGCTGGACCTTCTTCGCCCCCAACTGGCCCGGGCCCGAGCCGGGGCCAATCGAGCGCGGCGTGGGCCTGCGCCTGTTCATCCCCTACGCGACCGCGCGCATCGAGGAAGTGCTGCTCGACGGCCGACCGCTGGCGCAGGGCGAGACCCGGGGCTGGAGCGCGTGGACCGGTACAGGGACCACCGTGCAGGTGAATCTGCCCCCCGGTTCTGTCGCCGACCTGCACGTCGTCCAGTGCCGCTATGAGCCGGGCGAGCAGCGTCCGTGCGGCTTCACTGAAGACGACTGGCGGCTGGAGTGATCCCCGACGAAAGGCGTTGACCTGGTCATGAGCGCAACCTGCAGGAGTCTGGCCGTGGCGATTGCGGCGATGATGATCATGACTACGACGTGCGAGGCGCACTGGGAGCCGCCGCCACCGATGTTCCCGTGGGCCGATCCGGGAGCGCTGCGGTGGGTGATCAACTACTCGAAGATGGACGAGGGCCAGGTCGGGTTCCTGCTCGACGCGGGCTTCAATCTGATCCAGGGCGGCTCGTTCACACCCGAGGCGATGCAGGCGGCGCGGCAGACGGGTGCGCACCGGATGATGTACATCTGCTCGCGAACGATCTACCACGAGCGGCTCTTTCCCGAGCACCCCGAGCTGCGTGATGCCGCGATCCTCACGCCGGAGGGCGAATACAGGGTCATATACAACAACCCGGCGCGCTACGCCGGCTGCTACAACCGGCCGGCGTGGCTGGAGTATATCAAGGGACGCATGGACGCGCTGCAGGCGCAGGGCGTGGACTGTATCTTCTTCGACAACCCCATGACCTGGCCGTGCTACTGCCCGACCTGCCGCGAGAAGTTCCGCGAGTACGCGCGCGAACACACCGGCATCACGTATGAGCTGGGCGCTGAGGATACGCCCGCGGAGCTGGAACGCTGGTTCACCGTGGATAGCGCGCGCGAGTTCTTCGAGCAGGTGCATTTCTACGCGCACAACCGCGAGCGGCCGCTGTTCATCGTCGCGAACAACCTCACCTACTGGCTGATCGACCAGGGCGTGGTGGACGGCGTATTCACGGAGGCCGGCGGCCACCCGCCCTTCGGCCGGGATATCGCGGCCTGCAAGATCGGCCTGGCCGCCAGCCACGGACGGCCCACGGGGTTCCTGAGCTACATTCCCGGCGCGGTGCGGCAGGCGCGTGGGGTCGAGCGCTACAGCGCCCCGGCGGCGCGCACCTCCTGGGTGGGCCTGCCCATCGCCGAGGAGTACGCACTGGGCTGCGCAACCGGCATCGCGCTGGGCGGCAACTACATGCCGAACATGTGCCTCAACGGTGACCGCAACGTGCTGGCGCTCACCAAGCCGGAGTTGGACCGGGCGATCCTCGACGCCTGCGCTCAATACGCGAGCTTCGCCGCGCAGTGGGAGCCGCTGCTTACCGGCCAGCGCCCGGGCAGCCGCGTGGGTGTGCTCTTCGACCTGACCGCGGGGCCCCGCGCCGGGCAGATTCTGGGCGTTGATCGCGGCAACATCAACACGCTGCTGTGGCTGCTGCAGGCTCAGGGCATCCCCGCGGACGTGGTGGTCAACTCCGACCTGCGCGGCGATGGGCTGGCGGACTTCGACGCACTGCTCATCGACGGCCAGGCGATGCTCAGCCCGGCGGAGATGAGAGGCCTGCGCGGCTTCGTCGAGCGCGGCGGCACGCTGGTGCTCTCGGCCTCGCTCGACATCCGTGACCGCTTCGAGGCCCGCGATCTCGGCCGGCCGATCGGCGACTTCCTGCCCGGCCTGTCGGATTCGCTGCGGATGCAGGTGAGTGCGCTCGACCTCACGCTCGATGGTTACGAGCCCGAGCCGGGACGGATCAAGGCGTCGGTCGAGGGCACCGCGTCCCTGCGCTTCGACGGGGACCCCGGGCGCTGGCAGATCACCGTGAACTACCTTGATGAGAGCGACGGGCAGTCCACCTTTGCGCTGCTCGTGGGCGGTGAGGTGGTCGAAAGCTGGGTCGCGGACGCGGACGACGACCAGTGGCACAGGCATACCTCCCCGCCGGTGGAGCTGACACGCGGAGAGACGGTAGCGGTGCGCGGGAAGGCCGGCGGCGGCGAGTACGCGCGGCTGCAGTGGATTGCGCTGCGCAGCCGGGCCTCGGACGCGCCCTATCTGGAGGCGAAGCTGGGCCAGGGGCGGGCGCTGCAGTTCGCGGGGCCGCTGGAGGGGCTGACGGAGGGCGAGCTGCAGGAGGCCACCGCGGCCCTGCGTGCGGCCTGCCCACTGACCGGCTCCTGGCCTGACACGGTGCTGGTCAACCTGCTGCGTCAGCCCGAGCAGGGCATCGTGTCGGCGCACATCGTGAACTATGACTTCGAATATGACGAGAACTACGCGCTCATCGCCATCCACCCCACGCCCGAGATCAGGCTGAGCGTCGCCGACGAGTCGTTGACGCTCGCGCGGCTGATCGCGCCCGGCGCCAAGCCGGTCGAACTGCCGATCGTGGACGGCGTGGTGACGGTGCCGCCGGTCGAGACCTATGCGGCGGTGCTGCTGGCGCCGGATGCGGTGGGCGCGGGGTAGGCGACCCGGGCCGGTGGCGGTTGTACCATCCTGAGCTGCGGAGGCCGGACGATGGAGCGCATTGAGCGCCCGCACGAGCGCTGGATCTGGACCGAGCTGATCGGCTTCGACAACGAGCAGGCCGACCTGGGCGTGGCCGAGTACGTCGAGAACGCGGGCTTCACGCCCACCGGCATCTGCCTGCTGCTCACCTCGCCCGACTTCGTCTTGTCGCATGAGCCGGTTGACGGCGAGATCGTGCTGCCGCCGGACTTCTGCGCGCGCGACGGTCACGACTTCAACCCCCAACGCCCGCGCCAGGCGTGGACCAACCGCCAGCTCCAGGGGCTGATCGCCGAGCTGCAGGCGCGCGGCATCGAGGCCTGGCTCACGGTCTTCACCAGCTTCTACGGTAACCGCTTCCATCCCGAGTGGCTGCGCGATCACCCCGAGGTCTGCAAGGTCTTCCGCCGCCGCGGCCGGGCGGCGACCCTCAACCCGCTGGCGCGGCTGAGCGATGGCAGCTACTTTGAGGATTACTTCGTGCGCAAGCTGGTCGAGACCATGCAGTACTACGGCTTCGACGGCTGGCAGGGCGCCGACGGCTGGGGGCCGCACAACGGGCCGATCTACGAGGTGGACCTCTCCGACGACACCATCGCGCAGTTCGCCGAGACCACCGGCCTGCGCCTCGCCGACCAGGCCGCGTGCGCGTGCGGGCATAACACCGAGCTGCTCGACGCCCGCGCCCGCTGGCTGTGGGGCAACGTGCGCTACGAGTGGATCGAGTTCCACGCCGGACGCTGGGAGCAGTTCTGGCGCAAGGCCCTGACGGCCCTGCACGGCGCGGGCAAGCGCGCCTTCATCAACTCCTCGTGGGGCCGTGCGCCCTGGGAATCGCTCTACCGCTACGGCGTGGACCTGCGGCGCATCGTCGCCGCGGGCGTGGACGGGATCATCGTCGAGACGGTCGCGGCGGGCCTGAGCATGGACCCGCGCCCCTACGCCGCCGACGTGCACCGCCACGCCGACTTCCTGTCCATGCTCATGCTCATGCGCGCGGGCCTGCCCGACGCCAGGCTGATCTTCCTGCACAACACCCACGACGTGGTCGAGGAGTGGGACGCGATCCGCCACGTGCCGACGGTGCTCGAGAAGGAGATTCACGCCCTCACCGGCGTCTGGCAGACGCGTTGGGACGGGAGCTTGCGGCCGTGCGCGGACGGGCTGCTGGCGTGCCTGGGCGACGGGCTGAGCGAGTGGCACTGGCGGTGGCTGCGCGAGCGATGGAACCTGGCGTACTCGAGCCGGCCGCGCCGCGTCCTCGGGGCGACGCTGGTGTGGTCGGATGCGCTCATGCAGGCCCAGGTCGAGGACTTCACGCGCACCCGTGGGATGACCGTGCACCCGCTGATGTTCCGACTGATGACCCACGGCGCGCCGCTGCAGACCACCGCGGACATCGGTGATCTGTCCGGCGTCGGCGGCGCGATCCTCGTGCTCAACCACCACCTGCTGCCCGCGGATGAGCTGGCGGCGATGCTGGCGTACGAGGGCGGGCCGATAGTGCTCATCGGCCGCGAGGTCGAGGATTTGCCCGAGCCGGACATACGCCTCGCCGACAGATCGGGGCCGATGTCGCTTGTCTGCCTGGTCTACGGGGGGCGGCTCGAGGCACCGGAGATCGAGGCCTGGGAGGCGCCGGCGCTGCCCGATGACGTGCTGACCATGGAGGAGCCGGTGGGGTACTGGGATCACTTCACCTTCGCGCCGGTCTCGCCGGGCTTCGTGCAGGCGTGCGCGCGGGTTATCGGCGAGGTGTCGGACGCGCCGTTGGTGGTCGAGGAGGCCGAGGTGGTCACGCTCATGACCACCGAGGAGGAAGGCGGGCGGCTGCGCGTCGCGCTGAAGAGTTCGAGCCCGTTCTACGCCCGACCGCGCGTGGACATGCGCCGCGACGTCGCGAGCGTGGACATCCTGACCGAGTACCCGTCACTGCGCGTGCGGCCGGAGGGCTCAACCTTCAGCGTGCGCGTGCCACCGAAGGGCGTGACGGTGGTCGAGGTCGAGCCGGCGGAGGAGGCGCGCGATGACTGACCGCATGACCGAGGCCGCACGGATCAGCGCGTTCGCGGTGCTCGCGCTCGTCGGGAGCATTGCCTGGGCCGCGGGGCCGCGCATCGGGCTGCCGCCGGTGGAGCGGGCTCCGGAGATGGATGGCGTGGTCGCGCCGGGTGAGTGGGACCGCGCCGCGCGCTTTCCCTGCCTGCAGGACAATACGAACCGCGGCCTGGCGGAGCGGCGAATGTGGGTGTCGCTGGCGCACGATGACGCCGCGCTCTACGTGCTGCTGCAGTCGGCGGAGGGGCCGGGTGCGATGGCCGCGTGTCTCGTGCCCGCGGGCGCCGATCGGGCCGTGGCGGTAGTGGTGGAAGCGGGCGGCGAGGTGCGCTTCGAGGGCGATGACACCGGCACATGGGCGCAGGGCTGTCGGGCCGCCTCGGCGGTTGCGGATGGCACCTGGACGGTCGAGCTGGCGGTGCCGCTGGAACTGCTCGGGGTCGCGGGTGATGCGGCGGCGCGGGTGGTGGGCGACTTCGTGCGCGAGTGGGCCGACCCGGCCGCGCAGGTCTCGTGGGCCTGGCGCATGTCGGCGGAGTTGACGGCGGTGGACCTCGGCGAGATGGGGACGCTGAACTTCGACGCCGAGGGCCCGGTGGCACGCGCAGGCGAGCCGGGCAATCTGGCGGAGGGGACGCTGGACTGCGCGATCGACGTGATCGGCCTGCGGGACGAGCCGGAGAAGGTGACGCTCTACTATGACACGATCGCGGCGGGGCAGAAGGTGCGCCACGCGGCACTGCCGGTGACCGTGGCGGGCGGACAGAGGGGTACGCTCCACGCTCGGCGGGCGATCCGGGGCGCAGACGTGCCCGCGCAGGTGGATGAGGTGGCGCTGTGGCTGACCACGCGCGCGTTCTGGCGCGTGCAGTACGCCTCCGGGCGGGTGCCCGTGGAGCGCTGGCCGGTCATCGCAGCGCAGCCCTTCGACTTCATCGGCACCGAGGTGCTCGCGACACAGTACGACCTGTCGGGGCTGCCGCTCGGGGCGTTCGAGGGGAGTGGCGTCGCGTGCCGCTTGACCGGCGCGGCCGGGAAGGTGCGGGCCGCCGGGCAGGCCGCCGCGAACGCGCGGGAGGTGACGATCAAATTGCCGGTCGAGAACCTGCCACCGGGCGAGTATGCCCTGCGTGCCGAGGTCCATGCGCCGGGCGGCGAGACGTTGGGGGAGGTTACGCAGGCGGTGGTGATCCCCGACGCGTCGCCGTGGCTGGGCAACACCATCGGCCTCACCGACACGGTGCCCGAGCCGTTCACACCGCTGGAGATCGAGGGCCGGGCCGTGCGCTGCTGGGGGCGCGAGTACACCTTCGGCGCGTCGGGCCTGCCCGAACAGGTGGTGTCGCGGAGCGAGCCGCTGCTCGCGGCGCCGGTGGCGCTGGAACTGAGCGCAGGCGGGCAGACGGTCTCCTGGGTGGATAGCGGCCCGAGTTTGCGCCTGGATGGTCGTGACGTGCGCGGACGCGCAGTGGGCGCCGCGGGCGACACCCGGGTCGAGTGCCTCACGGCCGTCGAGTACGATGGCATGATGCGCTTCGATGTGACGCTGACTCCACAGGGAGCGACGACGCTCGACCGGCTGGTGCTGCGCATCCCCTTCGTGCCTGAGCGTGCGGGCTACCTGATCTGGACCGACTGCGCGGGGACCGGCAGCCCCGCCGACGAGCGCTACGGCGCGCGGCCGGAGGGCCGCTGGGAGTCGGACTTCCTGCCCTTCATGTGGCTGGGCGACGAGGACCGGGGCATGGTGTGGTTCTCCGAGGGCCCGGTGGGCTGGAGCGCGCCCGCGGAGGGCAAGCAGATCAGCGTGGCCCGCGAGGGCGACGCGGTGGTGATGCAGATCGTCATGGTCGGCACACCGCGGGAGATCGACGGGCCGGTCACCTACACCTTCGGCCTGCAGGCGGGGCCGGTGCGGCCGCGACCGGATGACTGGCGACAGTGGACCGCGCGCATCTACGCGATCGCCACCGATGACCGGTGGTTCGGGGTGGTGCCGAGGAACCTGCGCGAACGCCCCGACCTGATCGCGCGCCAGCGCGAGCGCGGCAACCCGCTGCTGGTCTACACCTTCCTGGGCGAGACCGCCACCAATCAGCCCGAGTACCTCTACTTCGGCGACCGGTGGACGCGCTCGGCTTCGGCGGGCCCGACGAGCTACACGCACGCGAACGTGTGCCCGGCCTCGAGCTTCCTCGACTTCCAACTCTGGAACTTCAAGCAGGGCCTCGACGAGTTCGGCATCGACGGGCTCTACTACGACCTAGCGTGGCCGGGCCCGTGCTCCAACCAGACGCACGGCCACGGCTTCACCGATGACGCGGGCGAGCTGCGGCCGATCTATCCGATCTTCGCCTATCGGGAGCTGGCGAAACGTACCTACCAGATGTTCCACGAGGTCATGCCGCGCACTCACATCATGGCGCATGTCTCGGGCAACGCCATCTGCCTGCCCATCACCGCCTTCGCCGACCACACACTCGACGGGGAGCAGTACGCGCACACGGTGGAGGGCGACTACATCGATCTGATTCCGCCGGACAAGATGCGGGCGGAGTTCACCGCGCGCCAGTTCGGGCCGGTGCCGCACTTCCTGCCCGAGCTGTGGCACCGCAACGACCACATCGCGCCCGAGCCGACGATGAATATGTGCGCGCTGATCTTCCTGCACGACTCGCTGGTCTTCCCGGCCTTTCACAATGGCACCGTGCGCGGGCGGTTCGATGCGGTCTGGGAGGCCTTCGGCGTGGCCGAGGGCGCACAGTTCGTGCCCTACTGGGCCAACCGTGAGGTGATCCGGCGCGCGCCCGAGGACGTTGAGGTCAGCGCGTGGCTGCGCCCGGGCGGGGCGCTCCTGGCGGTGGCGAACCTGAACGCCGACGCCGCGCAGGCGACGTTGACCGTTGACTGGCCGGCGCTGGGGCTCGCGGGCGAGGTCGGGGTCACCGACGGTGTGACCGGCGATGCAGTCACGTGCGATGGCGGGCGGATGACAATCGCGCTGGAGGGCAAGTCACTGCGGATGCTCGTGGCGCGGGCACAGGAGTGAGGCGACCATGCGCGCGGACGTGCGCATTACCGTGCTCAGGCGGCTGTTCCACGATGACCTGGTCGAGGAGCACTGCACCCACCCGTGGGTGGCGTGCCAGCGCTTCGCCGAGGGTGACGAGTTCATCGTCCCCGGCGATACCATCGAGAAACCCGAGGGCTTCTGCAGTTGGGCGTGGGTGGACCTAAACCGCTACGTGGTGACCCTCGCGCGCGGCGGCAACTTCTCCGGCTCCAAGCCCGGGCGCACGGTGGTGTCGTGCAGCGACGGCTACCGGCCGGTAATCTTCCTGGTGGAACGCATCGAGCCCGACCAGGCGGCCAACGCGTAGCAGGCGGACCCGGTCGCCCCGCTCGGCCTACTCGGCCCCGGCCAGCCGCAGGAGGTTGGCCACCAGCGTCTCGTACGCCTCGCCCAGGATCGATGCCGGGCCGGTGTGCGCGTAGTGGCGCACCACCAGCCCCTCGCCGACCCGGCGCACCGTCAGCAGCGGGTAGGTGCCGGCGATCGTCCCCTGGCGGACGTAGGCGACACCGTCGTAGGGGCAGACCTCGTGCTCGACTTCGAGCAGCACCTGCGCGTCGGTGGCGATCACCGGATGCGCCAGGAAGGGGTAGGTGCTGACGCCCTCCTCCCAGGCCGACGCGCGCCAGGCACCGACCTCGCCGAGCCCCTCGGTCAGCGGGTGCTCGGCCAGCACGCGCCAGCGGGTGGCGAAGCCGCGCGGCTCGTAGTGGAACTCGATGCCCGACAGCTCCGCGAGCGCGAGGGTGGTGGGCGCGGTGTCGCCGGTTTGGGGCTGCTCGCTCTCGAGCGCCTGCACGCCGGCATCGACCACCCACCCGGGCACCATCTCAAGCACAAGGATGCCGCCTGCCTGCGCGTAGCGGCGCAGCAGCTCCGGCCACTCGACAGGCATCTTCGCGCGGGAGACGATGAGCAGCGGGAAGCGCCGGGCGGCCCGCTCCGGGTCGAACTCACCGCGCTCGAACTGCCGCGTCAGCTCCACCCGGGGCCAGGCGCAGGCGTGCGGGAGCGTGGCGCCCAGCCCGCGCTCGCCGCTGAGCAGCGTGCCCAGGTAGGGCCCGTCGCCGAGCTGCTGCTGCCAGCGCCCCAGGTGCGACTCGGGGTCGCCGCGCTGCTGTCCCCACGCGCTCCTCTGCTCGCGCCACGCGCTCAGCAGCGGCGTCATCGCCTGGTAGGCCGCGTGGTCGATGCCCAGGCCGTAGACGCGCACGCCGTCGGCGTACTCGTGTGCGATCTCAAGCTTCTGGACCGCATCGCGTACAATGTGCTCCTCGGTCGGGTTCTGTTCGTCGGGGGTGAGCACGCCCCACCCACTCCGGTAGTACCAGACGTATATGCCGCAGATGAGCGGATGCTCGCCGGTGACCTGGCGCACGCGCTTGAGTTCGTAGCGCATGACGTCGCCGTACATCTCGAAGCTCTTGGGGTCATAGCCGGGGATGTACTCGGGCGGGTAGCTGTCGGCGCGGAAGTGGAAGACGATGCCGTCGAGATAATCGCCGCGGGTCTGCATCAGCTCGGGGGTGATGCTGCCGAAGTAGAGCAGGGGCACGAAGGCCAGGTTCGGGCAGATGCCGCGCCAGCGGCGGGCCATCTCGGCGAGCATCTCGGGCGTGAAGAAGCGGCGGTTGTAGGGGAAGAAGTCATCGCAGCCGAAGGCGACGAAGTTGGGGTGCTCGGCGGCGATGCGCGCGAAGCGCTCGACGGTCGCGTAGTAGTACTCCCGGCGCTGCTCCAACGGCCAGCGCGCGATCTCCTCGCAGCCGCTGGGTGGCGCGAGCGTGGCCCACACGTCAAGGCCGACCTCGGCCGCCACCTCCACGCTGCGCTCCAGCAGCGCGAAGGCCTGGTCGTCCCAGATGCCACCGATGGCCATCTGATCCCAGGCGGTGAAGCCCCGCGCCTTGATGGCCTCCATGAAGGGCCGCAGGTTCTCGGGGTTGCGGCGGAACGAATAGCCCTGGGTGAACTCGAACTTGGCCACCGTCCCCGTCAAGTGCTCGCGCATCCACGCGAGTCGCTCGGGCCCCGACAGCGGCGCTTCATCAGCGTACGAAAACGCGGGCGCCAGCAGCAGCCCGGCCAGCAGCATCCAGCGCACGGCTCTCGCCTCCCGTCGGTAATCAGCGCGCGACCTGCAGCCCGTAGATGCGGCCGTCGTCGCAGGTGGCGACGACCTCGGCGGTGGTCGGGTCGCCGTCAAGCTCGCAGGCGCGCACCTGCCGCACCCACGCGCCCGCGCGGAACCAGGCGACCACCGCGCCGGCGCCATCGACCACCTTGACGGTGCCATCCTCGCAGGCGCAGATGATCTCCGGGTGCTCGTCGCCGGTCACGTCCGCGATCTGGATGTCGCGCGCGGCGTCGCTCAGATTGATCTGCCACAGCGGTGCTCCGTCGGCGTCGAACAGGTAGAGCAGGAAGTTGCGCGATGCCACCGCGACCTCCAGCCCGTCATCGTCGGTGATGTCGCCGATGGCGACGCTGGTGACATCGCTGCCGGCGTTGTAGTCGGGCAGATCGCGGCCCTGCCACTCCTGCAACCAGATCATCCCCGCGCGGTCGCCGGTGACCATCTCGCCCTTGCCGTTGCCGTCGAGATCGGCGGCGGCCACGTCGGTCGGTCCGGCATGGCCCGAGCCGGCGCCGCTGCCCAGGATCTTCCCGTCCCAGGAGTAGATCACGGTCGAGGTATAGCTGTTGCCCATGATCAGCTCGAGCTTGCCGTCGGAGTCGAGGTCGAAGGCGGTGCCGCACGTGGGCGTGTGCGCCCACAGCACCTCGTCCCAGATGAGGTTGCCCGCCTGATCGTAGACGTAGGTGCGCCAGTTGGCCGAGCCGACGATGATCTCAGCCGTGCCGTCCTGGTCGAGGTCGGCGTCGAAGGCGACGGTCAGGCGGCTCTGGAAGGGCTCAACCCCGCGGTAGCCGGGCCGGGCGTAGGTGCGCGGCGGCGGGGCCACGGTCCAGGCCTCCGCGCCGCTGCCATCCACCGCGTAGAGCGTCCTGTCATTGCACGCGGCCACGGCGAGGACGCGGCCGCCGTCGGTGGTGAGGGCCAGGTCGTTGATGACATCGCCGACCTGGTAGGTCCACAGCGCCGAGCCGTCAGGGCCGATGGCGTGGATGGCCCGATCGGTGCCGCCCGCGAAGACCTCATCGCGCCCATCGCCGTCGATGTCCGCAACCTCGAGCGCGTTGAGATGGAAGCCGCTGTCGAGGATGTCCGCGCGGCCGGCGCGACCGTGCAGGGCGATGGAGTCGAGGTAGACGTTGTGCTCGGGCGTGTAGGGCACCGCCTCGATGCGCACGTAGCGCCCGGTCACGGGCGGCTCCAGGCGCATGGAGTAGGTCATCATCGCATCCTGCAGGTCGTCGCTGATCTCGAGTTGCGCCACCGGCCGGGCGCCGGTGAGGTCCGGGTCATCGCCGACCCACGCAGTGAGTCGGCTGGCCCCGCAGCCGCCGTTGAAGGTGCGCAGTTGCCGCGAACGCACCTCGATCTGCGTCAGCTCGCGTGGCTGCCCCAGGTCCACGTCCAGCACCACGGTCCGGCCATCGGGGAACATGACGTTGCCGCCGGTGTCGAGCAGGTCGGGCGGATCGCCCACCGGGTAGCCCGCCTCGTCGGGGGTGAAGTGGCGCGTGTTGACCGACAGCTTCACGCCCGCCGCGGTCGCGAAGTTGCGGTAGACGTTGAAGTCGGCGTACTCCCACAGCTTCGTGATCCCCTCGCCCTCACCGGCGGGAGGCTGCCCGACGCCCGCCGCCGCGGCGACCAGCGCGTCGAAACGTGCTCGCAACGCCGCCGCAATGCGCGCCACCGAGGTCTCGCCCAACGGTCTGAGGCGAAGCTCGTGCTCGCCCGGCTCAAGCTCCTGCGCGTCCTCGCCATCCGGCCCGGTGCGGGTGATCGTGGTCGGCTCATCGGCCACCATGAGCGCGGCGCCGGTGGCCAGGTCGATCTGCACGGCGATGGGCGGGTCGGCAGACAGAAGCTCGGCGCCGATGCGCACCGCCCGCGCCCCGGCCACGGTGAGTGCTGCGCCGGACAGGTGGAAGGCGGTGGCGTCGATGACCACGCCGGGCGCCGCCGCGGAATGGCCCACGCCCGCCAGGGCCATCTCGCCCCCGTCGTCGATGAGGTAGGTCCCGCGCTCGTCGAGCTGTTGGATGGCTACGTCGTCGTCGGCGTCGCCCGGGCGCACGTAGAACAGGTTGGCGAAGCGGTAGTCATCGCCGACCTGCATGTCGCGGCTGACCGACTCGATGAGTCGCCGGGCCTGATCGGGCGGGAAGGGCTCGGAGTTTAGCGAGGTGCCCGCCGACTGCTTCTGCGCCAGCGAGGCGTCGGATGCCGCGATGAGCGTCATGCGCGCCTCGCCCTGGTCGGCGGTCCAGCGCCGGCCATGAAGCTGCGTTGCCCCCAGCGTGCGGTAGATACACTGGAAGTTGTAGCCGGCGGCCTCCTCGGCCTGCAGGTCGTCGATCACCAGGAAGTAGCGCGACTTCGGCCAGATGATGCAGCGATCCCAGCGCACGCCGTTGTAGCCGCTCAGGCGCGAGGAGAAGATGCCGACATCGTCGAAGTCGGCGCGCGCGATCACCTGCGACAGCTCCGGGACGCGCCCCGCCCATCCGTCCTTGAGCACGATGATGCTGTTGTGCTCGCTCAGCGACGGGATCATGTAGCCGTCATCGTAGAGGAAGATCCGGCCCTCGTCCTGCAGGCGGATGATGGCGTTGGCGTCCGGGTGGGAGTGGAAGCCGTAGCCGAAGCCGCTCAGGCACAGGTACTCGTCATCGGCGTCGAAGCCGGCGCGGAAGCTGGCTTTGTCGAAGCACTCCTCGCGCGGGAAAGTGCGGCCGGGCTCGCGGCCGTAGATCCACTCGGCGAGGGGCGCGACGTTCACGCCCAGCAGGTCCACGGGCTCGACGCGCGGCAGCACCTCGGGCGGCACCCAGTAGCGCGTGCGCGGGCCATCGTGGTGGTCCCACCACCACAGGTAGCGGCCGTCCCGGTAGAGCCACGCCGCCAGCGGCAGAGCCGGGACCAGGTAGTTCCCACTCAGGCCGTTGGCGTCGCCGAAGCCCGAGACGCGCGCGGTATTATCGGTGATGAGCATGTCGTAGTCGGCCATGCGCCGCAGGTGGCCCTGCTCGATGTAGCGCGGGTCGGGTCGGTGCAACGCCCAGTTGTAGTTACCGGTGAGGGTGATATTGCCGTAACCCGGGCAGTCCTCGTTCACCTTCCAGTTGAGCATGTTCGGCTCGTAGTAGGTGTCCATGTTCGTCAGCAGACGCCGGCCGATCTCCAGGTCGGGGTAGTAGCGCGCGAAGTACATGGCCGCGAAGGCCGCGCCGGTGGCGTTCCAGTTGTTGCCGTGGGGGATGGTCGAGGCGGCGACGTCCCGATTCGCGTACGTCAGGCGGTGGGCGAAGCGGTAGAACAGGTTGGTCAGCTCCGCGCGGTCATCTTCGCTGAACGCCGGGCCCTCCTCGATGCGGTCGAACTGGTGGAAGATGTAGCGGCACGAGCGCACGTCGTCGGCGGCGCCCTCGGCCTCCTGCAGCGCATCGAGCCTGCGCATGGCCGCGAGGAACAATCGGGCCCACTCGGGGTCGCCGGTGCGGAAGTAGCTGTCGGCGTAGCTCGCGGCCAGTCCACCCATCGTCCGCGAGGAGGTCTCGCGCTCGATGCGCGCCTCGTGCCGGCCGACCTCCTCAGCGCTCAGGCGGGCGGAGCCATCCTCGCCGCCCACTTCGATGATGGGCGGCAGCGAGCCGTCGGGGTGCTCGGCCACCAGCGTGGCGAAACGCTCCACGGCCGCTTCCAGCGCCGCCGGCTCAGCCGCGCCGATGAAGACCACGTTCGTCCCGCTCAGCCAGGGGTTGTGCACCGTGCGGATGACGTAGCCGTCCGCACCCTTGGGCCAGGAGTAGTCGCACAGCACGTACTCGCGGCGGTAGAGCCGCTCGGTGACCTCGTTCACGCAGAAGATGCCCAGCGCGATGACGTTGGTGGCGGCCAGCGCATCGTCATCGAGCGAGGCCGCCGGGCGGATCGGCGGGGCCACGCCGCAGCTTCGCTCGATCGCCTGCGCGATGCGTCGGGCCAGGGTCGCGTAGGGCTCAGCCTCGGATGCGGCGATCACACACGCGGGCGCGCCGTCGGCGACGATCCGCGTGTGCAGGTACATGGGCTTGATCTGGTCGATGCGCGGAATCTCCTGCGCCCCGGCGATCGGCGCGAGCGCCAGTGCGGCGACAAGCGCCATGACCAGGTGCGTGCGGGTGCGTGTCATCATCGCCACCATCCTCTTGTCCGCTCGGCCCGCCCGGGAGCGGGCTTCAGGCGTCGGGCCGCGGGACCGTGACCGGCAGCCTGCCCGGGCACGGGCGCCTGCCCAGCAGCGCCTCGGCCGACGCCGCTAGGCTGAAGTCGTCGCCACCGTAGCCGATGACGACCGGCACGCCGGCGGGCAGATCCGAGAGCGCGTAGGGCGACTCGAAAAGCATCATCGCGCGCAGCTTGCCCGAGTCGGCGGCGCGCCGCCACAGCTGCACCTGCATCTTCGGCAGGCGCACCCCATCGCCCTTGTAGCACTGGATATGCGCGAAGGTCGCGCCGATCACCGCGCTCGCCTCCGGCAGGCGCTCGGCGAGGCGCTGCAGGTCGGCTTCGGATGGGTCCTCGTCGCACAGCAGCACGTCGCAGGGAACATGCGCGGCCATGATCTCGGCCAGCGGATGCGCGCCCCGCAGCTCGTGGCCCGCGCGCTCGTCGGCGATGCCCACGCCGTAGCGCTGGAGGTCGTCGAGGATGACCAGCAGCGGGCGTGCGCCCGGGTTCGGGCCGCCGGCGGGCAGCTCGCCCGACAGTGTGACCGAGGCCTCGGCTACGCGGCGGCCGATGTCGCGCAGCGTCGCGCGGATGACATCATCGGCGGGCGGCGCCGGCAGCTTCGCCAGCCGCGCCTTGAGTGCGCGCACGCGCCGCGCGGCATCGCGCAGCCGCGCCTCGGGGACGCGCCCGTCGAGGCAGGCGGCCATGACCGCCTCGTAGCTCTCCAGCGCCGGGCGCTTGTAGTCGATGAGCACCTGATCATGGCCGGCGACGATCGCCATCCACGCCGCCTGCGCCGAGTCGATGGTGAGGCGCAGGCCCTCCATGCCCAGCGAGTCGGTGAACAGGACGCCTTCGTAGCCCAACTCCGCGCGCAGGATGCCGGTGATGAGCGTCTCGCTGACGGTGGCGCAGTTGTCCGGGTCGATGGCCGGGATGAGCATGTGCGCGGTCATCACGCTCTCGAGGCCGGCTGTGCGCGCGACGCGGTAGGGCGCCCACTCAACGGCCTCAAGGCGCTCGCGCGAGACGTGCAGTGTGGGTAGCGAGATGTGACTGTCCACCGCGACATCGCCGTGGCCCGGCCAGTGCTTGGCGCACGGGTGCAGGCCCGAGGCGAGGAAGCCGCGGGTTACCGCCGCGCCCAGACGCCCGACCTGCTCGACGTGCTCGCCGAAGGAGCGCACGTTGATGATCGGGTTGTCGGGGTTGGTGTTCACGTCCAGCACCGGGCTCCAGGTGGTGTCCACGCCCAGGCGCCGGCCCTCCAGGCCGACTGCGTAGCCCCAGTCATGCGCCAGCTCCTCGCTGTCGGCCGCGCCCAGCGCCATCAGCGGGGGGATCTGCGTGCCGTCGGCGGCGAAGTAGCTGCCGGTCTCGAGGTCGGTCTGCAGCAGCATCGGCCCGGGAGCCATCGCGCGCAGCTCGGCGGCGCGCTCGCGGATGTCGGCGCCGCCCACCTGCGAGTTGAGGACCCGGCCGGTGCGTACCAGCTCGTTCTCCTCATCGCGGTAGGCGTTGGTGTTGCGCAACACCAGCACCTCGGCGACCAGTTCGCGGACCTCCTGCTCGGTCACAGTGATCTCTCCTTCTCGTTACGCCACCAGTTCCCCGCCGAGTCATGCATATCTGTGTCGAATGCCTCGTCCGATTCGGGCATGGTGTCGAGAGTGTGCTTACACCCGCCCGGACTTGCGCGAGCGCGACAGCACGGACCGCCGCTCCACTCGTTCGCCCCGCATCGTCGCCGGCACGCGATCGCGTCCGCCGGGCATGAGCTGCCCCGCGCTCAACTGACCGCGGCCGCGCGGATCTCCGCCAGCGTCGCGGGCACAACGGTCAGGCCCAGCTCGGCCGCCGCGGCGTCGATGGCGTCCGCGATCGCCTCCAGCCCCCGGCGCGCGGGCTCGTCGGGGTCGGCATACTCGCGGGTGTTGTGCGTCATCACCACGATCGACTTGAGCCACCAGTCCCGCTCGATCTGCCGCCGCAGGTGCCGGCGGATCAGGTCCGACGCCCACTGCTCGATCTCCGGGCGCTCGAGGCGCAGGTGGCGCGCATCGCCGCCGCCGGACCGGGGGCCGGCGACATCGCGAAGCTCCACGGCCGTGGGCAGCTCCAGGAAGGGCAGATCGCCCGCGGCCAGGCGGTCCTCGGCGCAGGCCCAGTGCGCGAACGGCTCGGCGCCCGCCCAACGCGCGGCCATCGCGGGCAGATGGCGGCCGGGCAGCGAGACGCTCCCATGGGTGAAGCCCAGCTCGGCGAGGATGCCGAAGGTCGCGTCGGAGGCCGAGAAGCAGCCCGGACGGAAGGCGCGCGGCGGCTCGCCGAGCGCCGCCGCCAGCCGGTCGCGACCGCTCTGCAGCAGCTCGCGCTGGCGCTGTGCGGGCAGCTCGCCGAGGTGCGCGTCCACGGCGTAGTCGCTGGTCTGCGGGTGCATGTGCATGCCCGGCTCGGCTCCCTGCGCACGAAGCTCGGCGACGACGTCGGCCTGCATCTCACCGGTGCGGGGGATGAGGAAAAGTGTCGCCCGGTGGCCGCGCCCGGCCAGCGCCTCGACGTAACCGCGCATCGCCCGCTCGCTCAGCGGCCAGTCGGCCGGGCCGCCGCTGGGCACCTCGGCGGCGATCGGCTCACAGTCCATGGTCCAGCTCACGAACAGCCTGTCGTCGGTCATCGCAGTCACTCCAGTGCGCCGGCGTGGCGGCCGGCCCTGGGGTCGCCGGCCGCGTGCATCATGCCGGTCTCATCGATGAGTAGCATCACGGGCATAGCGATGGCCTCCGGCGTGGCGGTCAGCCTGTGCCCGCGGCGGATCAGTTCCGCCTGCACCTGCTGCGTGATGGCGGAGTTCACGCGCAGGCTCGCGGGCGCGACGAAGGCGCGCCGGCGGTCCGGGTCAGAGTCGAAGGAGTTCTCGAGGTGCTCGGTATTGAAGCGCGGCGCGCTCACCGCCCGCGCGGGCATCATGCCGAACTCGATGTGATTGAGCAGCGCGTTGAGAGTGGTCTGATCCTGCATGTCACCGCCCGCCACCGAGATGGCGAGGGCCGCGCCGTCTCCCCGGGTGACCAGGGTCGGCGTGAGCGTGACGCGTGGGCGCTTGCCCGGCTCGATGCAGTTGGGATGGCCCGGCGTGGTGTTCAGGCAGCGCAGGCGGTTGCCCTGGGTGACGCCGGTGCGCGGGTCGGGCTGATTGCCCACCAGGTTGCAGCTCGGCGTCGCCGCCACCACGTTGCCCCAGCGGTCGGCGGCGACGCAGGTGGTGGTGTCGGAGATGGGCGTGCGCACGCCGTGGGCGTCGGCATCGCCCCCGCCGAGCAGCGCTCGCATATTGCGTGGATCGCCCGGCAGTTGCTCGGCGGAGGCCCGCGTCATGTCGATGAGCGCGCGCCGCATCTGCGTGTACTCATCGGAGAGCAGCTCGGCCATGGGCACATCCACGAACTCGGGGTCGCCGTAGTAGGTGTCGCGGTCGGCGAAGGCCAGCTTCATGGCCTCGGTCAGCACATGGACGTAGTCGGCTGAGACATGACCCATGGCGCGCAGGTCGAAGCCCTCGAGCAGGCGCAGCGTCTGGCACAGCACCGGCCCCTGCGTCCACGGCGGGCACTTGTGCACGGTCCAGCCGCGGTAGTCGATTGACACCGGCTCCTCGATGGTGGTCACGTGCGCCGCGAGGTCCTCGTGGGTCAGGAACGAGCCGGTCTCGCGGTACCAGGCGACCAGGTCGTCGGCGATGTCACCGCGGTAGAAGCGCGCGCAGGCGGCCTGCAGCTTCGTCTCACGGCTGCCGGGGGTCTGCCGCTCGCGCTCGACCAGCCTGCGCAAGGTCGCCGCCAGCGGGGCGTGCCAGGCGAGCGTGCCGGCATCGAGCAGCGCCAGCGCGGGCGCGACCACCTCGGCGAAGCTCTTCGTGCCGAACAGCTCCAGCGCGGTCAGGCACAGGTGCACCGCGCCGGGCACCGGCATCGCGCGGTAGTCGCCCATGTCCGGGATCTGGTTGGCCTGGTACCAGGCGATGGCGTCGGTGCTCAATGGCGCGCGCCCGACACCGCATAAGACGGTCACACGCCGCGTCTGCGCGTCGTAGATAAGCCACGGAATCTCGCCGCCGATGGCGAAGAGGCCGTAGTCGGTAATCGCCAGCGCGAGGATGGTGGCCACCGCGGCGTCGGCGGCATTGCCCCCGGCCGCAAGCAACTCCAGCCCGGCCGCGACCGACGGCACCGCGCCCGCGGCCACCGCGCCGCCGGTACCGGACGCGTGATGCGCGATGGTCATGCCCGTCACGGCAACCGTCTCCTTCCTGACGGCACGGCGGGTCGCCGGCTCACTCCGCGGCCGGCTCGATGGCGATGCGCGTCGGCCCGTCGAGGCGCAGGTCGATGCGCACACCGTCGGCTTCCGCGATGGCCGTGAAGGTCTCGCCCGCCGTCACCTGATAATGCGCGCCCTCGGCCACCGCGAACTCGCCGTCGCTCACCCGCAGGCTCACCCGCCCCTCGCCGGTGGCGTGGATGACGATGCCGCCGCCGTCGTAGCGCGCGCACAGCACATTCACCGGCGCGTCGGTCTGCACCTCGACCGGGATAGCGACCACGACCGCGCTTTCCTCGCGGTCGAGATCGACCTGCGTGCGCACGCCGCCGGCATCAACACGCGTCACGAACTCCGCGGGGACGGGCATGCCCAGCGCGTTGTAGCGCCGGCAGGAGTGCAGGCGCCGGTCGCCCGGCCAGCCGTAGACCCCCGAATGCATGGTGACGATACGCTCGCGCCCGGTGACCGTGCCGGAGCGCAGATCGGTGATGGTGATCGGGTACATCTGCTGGGGCAGGGACGGGTGGGTCAGCTCGCCCTCGCCGTAGTAGAAGTAGAGGTTGCCCCACGAGAGCTTGTCGAGCACGTCGCGGTAGACGTCGGCCTCGCAGTTGATGCGCGAAGGGTTGCCCAGCGACGCCGAGGTCTGCGCCAGGTGTACGTCCGGCCCGGAGATACACTCCTGGTCCACCACCAGCGGCAGTTGCCCGATCGTGCGGGTCATCACCGGGCTGTTGGCGACCACCACGCCACCCCGGTCGGTGATGCGATGGGTGAACTCCACCATCGACGGCTGCGAGAGCAGCAGCACCGAGCCGAGCCGGCGGGTGACCGTCTTCGTCTCCGGGTCGATCTCCACCGAGTGGCCGTCCCACCGGTCATAGATCCACGCCGAGCCGTAACCGAGCATGAAGCCGTCCATGAACGCGCCGTTGCAGCCGATGTCATCCATTATCATGTCGGCGGCGAGCATCATGGCGTCGTGGAAGGAGTTGCCCGGCGTGGGATAGTAGATGAACCAGCGCCAGCCCTCCTCGTGGCGGCGCTGGCTGAAGTACGCCCCGTTGCCGTAGTTGTAGGGGTAGACCACGTGATTGCCCGCGGCGTCAAGCACGCGCGAGTCCGGGAACAGCTCCGCGGGGCGGTTGGTCGAGAACAGGCTGTGCGCGACGTGGAACATCAGCTTCAAGTGCGGGTGCTGCTCGCGGATCGCGGCGAACTCGCGGCGCAGCCGCGCGCGCTCGAGCGGCAGGTTGATGAACTCAATGCCCTCGATCTCGATCTCCGGGTCATCGGCCACGTGGGTCAGGCAGCCGAACGAGCCGTAGCGCAGGTTGCGCATCTCGACATACTCGTCGGAGACACCGTCGCGCGGGATGAAGGCGAAGCCGCCCTCGATAGTGCCGGTGCGGCCCTCGTCGCGACGCACCTGGTTGATGAAGTCCCAGTAGTCGCCGCCCTCGTGGGCGTAGATCGCCCACTGCAGCGTGTACGACGCGCCCGGGGCGAGCCCGAAGATGTCATCGGCCATCCCGGCCACGCCGTCGCGGCAGTACATGGTGCCCTGGACGATGTACACGTCATCCAGCGGCACCAGCCCGACACCCAGGTCCTCCCAGCGCGCGAAGACCGTCGGGCTGTGGGCCGCGCGCCGCTCCACGGCGTTGGGGTAGCCGGCGACCGCCCAGTCCGCGAAGGGCTGTGCGCTCGCATCGAGGCGGTTGTCCACCATCACCCCCAGCACCTGGTCGGTGAGGTTGCGGATGGTGTCGTGCACCTCGACGCGCGTGGCCCTGCGGGTGATCTGTCGGACGATCTCGTAGTACGCCCCGCGCGCGGTGACCTCCCAGGCATCCGCTCCAGCCCGGCGCGCCCGGACCTGCCAGCCATCCTCACCGGTGACGTCGGGCTCATCTGCCGCCAGCCGGTTCTCCCCGCCGCCCGGGTACGAGTACGCCGACTCGAACGCGAGCACTCGTCCTGCGGCCTCGACGGTGAAGCCGCCGCCCGGATGCACCCGCACCTCGTACGGCGCCGGGGCGGGTCGCGAGGGCAGCTCCGGGACCGCCAGCTCCTCCGGCGACGGGACCTGCAGCGCCGGGAAGGGGTAGCTGATGCCCAGCTCGTCGGTGACGCGCGGGCCATCGGGGGCCGTGAGCGCCGCGCTGAGCACGTAGTCGCCATCCGGCAGTTCCGCCAGGTCAAACTCGGCGGCCACCAGGCCCTCGCGTGGCAGCGGATCGACGGCGATCTCGCGCTCCGGCGCGTCGCCATCGGCGCGCAGCAGCTTCACTTCAAGGCGCGCGCCCTCCGGTCGAGGGGCGATGCCCCGGAAGTCATACAACACCAGCAGGCGCTGCTCGTCGCGGAAGAACGCGGGCGTCACGCGCAGGCGGTTGAACCAGGTGGTGTCCACGCCGTAGCCGCCCGCCGCCAGCTTGTAGCTGTGCAGAACCTCCTCGGCGGTGAGCGCCCGGTCGTACACACGCACGTCGTCGATCGCTCCGCGGAAGCGCTGCGCCGCGGGTTGGCCATCGTCATCGAGCCGCGCGCCGATCGAGAACCGGCCCCCGTGCGCGATGGTGTCGAACTGCGAGGCGCGCGAGGCGACGAGTTCGCCGTTGACGTAGATGGTCATGGTCTCGCCGTCGAAGGTCCCGACCACGTGGTTCCAGGCATCGATCGCCAGCGGGGCCTTGAGGTTGTTGCCGCCGCTGGAGATGTACCACCAGCACTGGCCGTCCTTGTAGAAGGTCAGGCCGTAGCTCTCGGTGGACTTGCCCACGATGAGCGGCTCGCCCGCCGGGATGGTGTCCGGGCGCACCCACGCCTCGAGCGTGACCGCTTCCGTGAGGTCCAGCGATGCTCCGGCGCCGCAGTCCACCCAGTCGTGGACGCCATCCAGGGCCAGCGCACGCCCCTCGCCGCGCTCGATCAGCTCGCCACCGTGGAGCGTCGCGTCGGCGCCGCGTCCGCTCAGGTCGTGGACGGTCCCGCCCTCGGCCTCATCGAAGCTCCAGTGCCCGACCGGTCCGGGCTGCTGCGCCCCTACCGCGGTTGCCGCCATTGCCATCACCATCATCAGCGTCAGACGCATGTCAATTCCTCCGTGCGCCGCCCGCCCCGGGCTGTACGCTCGGCTGGTCGTCGATGGTTCGCCGGCGCTCGTGCATTGAGCGTGGCTCTCGACGCCGCGGCTGCAGCGGCAATGTTGCGGCTGCCGCGCACGCCCATGCTGCGGTCGGTTCGCCGAACGCGCCGCCTTACCTGCGCGGCCGCGTTACCGCATGGGTCCGCCGGAGCAGGTGGTGGGCGGCCTGCCGTGGTGTGGGCTGACGGATACACAAGACCTTAACTTGACAGCCAGTCTCCCGAGGATAAGGCTACCAGTGCCAGGAGGGGTGCCATCCCGCTGTGCCGGGAGGTATGGTAGCATGAAGCGAGTCGCCCCCCCGCAGTGCGTCTTCACGGGTCGTAGCCGCCGTCCTGTGTCTGCTGTGCGCCGGTGCCGCCCACGCCCTGAGCGTGGACATCGTCATCCCCAGGACCGATCCCGCTGAGGTCACGCAATTCCACCGGACTCCCTTTGGGGCCGTCTGCCACGACGCCAGGGGCAAGTGATCTCACGTCCCGGATAACCTTCACTGTGACGACATCGATCCCGAGTTCACGGTGACCGTGACCATCTACGACCTTGAGGGCAACACGGTGGCGACGCTGGTGAAGGAGGAGGTGGGCCTGGGAGCGGGCTCGACTTCGACAACCAGGATGCCCTTGAGAACGGTGAGATCGCTCGCTTCAGCCAGCGCGCCATGGGCGTTTCGTACCCGGACCATGTTGACCCGGCCGATCCCTGGTGGGATTGGCAGACCAACGACCCCGGCGTGGAGGAGCTGATCTGGCCATGAAGGCCCTCAAGATACTGGGCTTCCTGACACCGCTCGCCTTCACGTGCGTCATGCAGGCACCGCCGGGCGATCAGGCTGGTGTTGTGCCGTTGCCCGAGACGGTTGTTGCGCACAACGCCAAGCTTGTGGGCGATGGTGACGCGTGCAGTGTCCTGTGCCTCGGTCAGCCAACCACCTCAGAGCCGGACTGGCCGCAGCTGCGCGTGTACAGTGCGCCTGTGTCATCCACCGACCCCAACGGGCCGGTCCTCCTGGCCCGCGTCTCGCCCGGCTTCGGCACACAGGGGCTGTTCGACTTCGCGGCGGCGCAATCTGCGCCGGACACTGTGCTGCTGGTGCAGCACCTCTGGTCGAGCGGCGTAGGCGCGAAGCTCTTCCTGGTCGGATCTGGTGCGCACGCCCTGGGTGATGAGATACACCTCGGCATCCCCGGCTATAACGAGCGTCGTGGTTGGAGTTCCCCTGTATGCCTGGACGTGCTTCATCCCGACCTGTGGCAGGATGACGGTCGGGCGTGGCTCGTTCTCTCTGGTCACAATGGCGAGGTCTCCGTGAGTCACTGCGATTGGGGGCAATGGGATCGGTGGGCGGAAAGCCAGGTTGTCGGTGTGGGTAGTTACCCCAGCGTCTGCGCCGATGCGGAGCGTGGACTCTTCATCTCATTCACCAGCGCCAAGCCCGGTTCGAATGACTACTTGGCGCAGATAGGTGCCGCCCCCCGCACCGGAACGGTCCTCCTCGCCCATAGTGCCGACGGAACGCACTGGTCGGAACCTATGGTGATCGTCAGTGACAGCCGGGTCGCCAGCTCGGCGCTGGCGTTCCATCCCCGGCACGGACTTGTGCTCGTCTACTCAGCGCGGCGCGAGGAGGGCTGGCCGCTGTTCGTCCGCAGGTCACAGGATGGCGGTCGCACCTGGGGAGCCCCGGTGATGCTGACCGAACCAACGGCGGTGACGATGCGCCCGGATGCGCGCTTCTGCGGCGATAGGCTCTGCGTCGCGTTCATCGAAGAGTGCGAGCAGACACGGCGGGTGTGCACGATGGTCCTGGGACCAAACAGTCTGCCGCCGACCGGACAGGAATAGCTCACCTGACGCGGTCCGCCCCCTGCGTGGTACGCTACGTGGACGCTCGCACGGAGGAATTGATCACACCGCCGATGCGCGATGTGATTGACGACTGTTTCTTCTCCGCCGGCCTGCCGCGGGCGCCCGATGAAGTAGAAGAGTAAGCGGGTGCAAGGACGTCCGGCGTCCGCCCCGTGATCGCCGTCAGGGCTCTCCTGGCCGATCACCTCAGTCACCGCGCGCGCAGATCCACGATCTCCTCGTCGAGACCCTCGAAGCTGTTGCCCTCAAGCGTCAGGCGCTCGATGCTCTCGCCGATGCGGATGCCGATGCGGTTGCGGACCCGGTGGCGGCGGCGCGTGTCCCGGAGGCGATTGCCGCGCAGCACCACGCCCTCGGCGGTGCCCGCCATCTCGATAGCCACGCAGTCGCCGCGTGTGCCGCTGTCCTCGATCAGGTTGCCCTCGAAGAGATTGCGGTGCGGGTCGCGCTTGGCCTCCGGGTGGGCGCGGAACTGGATGCCGATCTCGCCGCTGCGCCGCACGGTGCAGCCACGCACGATGTTGTCGGTGTCACGATGGCCGATGGAGATGCCGAACTTCACCGAGTCCTCGATGGTGCAGTCCTCGACGATGCTGTCGCGCACGCCCCAGCAGAAGTAGAAGCCCTGACTGTTGCCGATCAGCGTGTTGCGCCGCACCACCGAGCGCTGCGATCCCGAGCCCGCGTGCAGGCCGAGGTCGGTGTTGTTGATGGCGCGGCAGTCCTCGACGGTCACGTCGTCACACACCTGCCAGCTCATGCCGTCGGAGTTGTTGTCGCGGCTGGTGACGTTGCGGATGGTGATGCGGTCGCAGTCCTGGATGAAGATGCCACCGCCGTAGTTGCCGTTGAGGTTCTCGTTGTTGGCGCGATTGCCGTCGATGCACAGGCTCTCGATGACCACGTCGTTGACGTAGTCGCCGGTGATGACCGGGAAGAGCGTGGCCGCCTCAGGGTGGGTCTCGGTCCAGAAGTTGTCGCGCGTGTCCCGGTCGAGGTGCACGGTATCGCCCTCGATGGCGACCACGGTGCGTTTGCAGTAGACCATGCGGTCGAAGTGGGGTGACTTGCCGCGCAGCAGGATACCGCCCCCCACGCGGAAGAGTTTCGGGTTGACCACGCGCACGCTGGTGCCGTACCAGTCCACGTCATCGGCCAGCGGCGTAACCGCGGACGGGCATTTGCGCAACACCGTGTCATCGCCCGCCCCGACCAGGTTGACGCGGTCGCGGATGAACAGCGAGTTGCCCATCTCCCATCGCCCCGGGCCGATGCGCACGGTGCCCCCACCCAGGCGCGCCACGTAGTCCACCGCCGCCTGCAGCACCATGTGCGTCCTCCCGACGAAGTCGCCGCGCTTGTGTCCGACCCGCACCGTGATCTTCTCGGCCATCGCCTGCCTCCCGTTCGGCCCGACCTGGTTCGGCGCTCCCATGGTGCGGTGCTTTCGCCGAATACTCCCGGTCACCTGCGCGGCGCAGGTGACCGACGGGTCGCCGCAGCAGGAGGCATCGGGCGATTGTCGAGGACTTCGTGTCACCGCAGGCCGCGCAGCGACCCGGGCGAATTGGCCGTCGAGGGAGAGATGCGAGGGACCGGTGAGCGGAAACGGCCGTGTGTCGCGGGGAAACGGCTGACCGGCAGGGCGGTGATGTGATGTCAATGGATCGTCGGATGTTCCTGAGGCTGTTTGGCTCCGGTGGTGCCCTGGCCTGTCTGGGGCTGCTGGCGGGTGCGCCGGGCTGCAAGCGGACTCCAACCGAGGAGCCCGAGCAGCTCCTGCTCGAGCCTGCAGCGGGTCCGAACCCGGAGGCAGGTACGGAGCCGGAGACCCCGACCGAAGAGGCCGGTAGTGAGGACGACGATGAGGGAGGCCGTGAGGACGACGATGAGGACGGGCAGGACGAGGGTGAGGACGAGGATTAGAGCCTGATTGCGCGGGCCGGCACTGAAGCCTCACGATGATCTGCGCGGAGTGTGCCGGGATGGAGGGGCATGGCGGCCAGATGGCGAAGTGGTAACGGATTGCGCTCCGACGTCCGTCACGAACTGGGAGGTAGACAAGCGAATGGATCGTCGAGAGTTCCTGAAGCTGTTTGGCGGCGGCGCCGCCGTCGCCGGCCTGGGTCTGCTTGCAGGTATGCTCGGGTGCGGCAAGAAGCAGAAGGATGAAGGACCGGGTTTGAACGCCCCGCCGGGGCCGCCGCCCGGCCCGGAGCCGGGTGGCCCGCCGCCCGCGCCCACGAACCAGCCCCCGCAGGGCGGCTAGGTCGGAACTGCTGCACGATCACCGCCGATGCCCCGCATGGGCATCGCGCTCAGGACACAGGCTGACGACGGGCCGCGGCGACAGCATCGCCCGCGGCCCGCTTCACTCCCTGCACCGACTTCTTGCGGGGCCGCGGCAAGGGACCTGCCAGCCATGCGGCGCTCAGCCTATGTCGATGTGCAGCTTGCGGTACAGCTCGCCCGGCAGCAGTGCGCCGAAGGCGCCCCACAACAGCCCGGCCACGAACAGATGCCCGAAGGCAATCCCCAGGAAGAGCGGTACCAGCCGCCGGTAGGCACGCGCGCCGCCAAGCTTCACCACCAGCGACTTGATCAGCCACACGGTGAAGAACGGCGCCCACAACAAGTAGCCGTAGCTGGTCGCCAGCGCATAGCCCAGCGGATGCACCGGCAGCCGCAGGAAGTAGTGGCGCAGCACCGACAGCAGCACGACCACGCCCGCACCGCCGGCGGCGAAGCCGCTCGCGAGGCGCTGGGGCAAGCCCGGGTTCTCGACCAGCCCCGACAGCAGATCGAACTCCCCGCGGGCCAGCGACGTGCGGTAGCCGCCGGCGATGGTACCGCCCTCCAGCACGTTTGCGCCGTACTGGTAGAACGCCTGCAGGTGCATGGCGTAGGCCAGCGGCAGCCCGATGGCGAAGGCGATGATCAGCGCCCCGATGATCTCTCGTCGCCGCGCTCCCATGCGGTCGCCCAGCTCCAGACTCTCGATGCCGAAGGCCATCAGCCCCGGGAAGTAGCCGCGGCACAGGAAGTTCATCACCGACATGAGGGTCAGCCCGCGCATGTCGCCGGCGCGCGACCAGATGCTCGTCCCGGTCGCCTCGAGAATCAGCTTCTTTGCCTCTCCGAACGGGAAGGCCCAGTTGGTGGGCACGCCGGTCTCGGCGCGGATGCGCGCGAAGGTCACCGCGATGAGCAGCATCGCCGTGAAGTACAGCGCGGCGAGTGAGAGCTGCATTCCGGCCGCGCGCGCCCACACGAGCATCACCAGCAGGCCTGCCGCGAGCACGATCCACGCCCGCCCGCGCGAAGTGCGGTCGCGCGGCGAGCCGCCGGCGTCGGCGCGCTGCACCAGGTTGCGCAGCGACTGCGCCAGCGAGCCCCGCGCCGCCCACAGCAGGATGACCGCCATCGCCAGGTACGCTCCGGCGCTCTGGCGCATCAGGAAGGGGAAGCCGGGCGGCTCGTAGCCGATCGCCGTGGCGCCCACCGACAGCAGCCGGATCAGCAGATAGAAGCCCCAGGTGGAGCCGAGGATCTCGATGGGCACGAGGTAGCCGAAGCCGATGAACTCGGGGCGATGGTAGAACACCACCGACTGCAGCGTGCTCCACGGGCGCTCGGTGAAGAGCGCGCCGACCGGGTAGTAGAGGCCCAGCGCGGGCAGCCCGGGGTTCATCGCCTCGGCCACGTTCATGCCGTCGAAGATCGCGGCCAGGCCGAAGCCGATCCACATCAACGGGTTGCGCAGGATCGGCAGTGGCGACACCGCGCCCTCGCGTCCGACCAGCTCGACGGCGAAGGTCGCGACCGGATAGGTGAGACGGTCATGCTCGGTCCAGGGCCGGCGCAGCAGGACGGCCAGCGCCAGCAGCGCCGCGAAGAAGCCGCCGAGGAAGATCATCCACGTGCCCAGCGGCGCCAGCCACGCGCCCCAGGGCACGCGCTCGTCGGGCGCGGCCTCGAAGTAGCTGGTGATCACGTTCTCGTCGGTCGGCGCGACCCAGGCGGGAACCAGCGCCGCCAGGTCCGCGAAGTTGTTCGAGGGCTCGGCGAAGTAGCGCAGCGCCGTCAAGGAGGGCAGCATGGGCCGCACAATCCCGAGGCTGCCCAGCGGGATGCCCACCAGGACGATGGTGTACGCCACGGCGATCTCGCGTGCCGGCAGCACGCGCCGCCGCCGCAGCCACGCCAGCAGGCGGTCGAGCCCGATGAGCGCCAGCAACGCGAGCAGCGCGGGCCCGGAGGGGACTGAGTTGTCGATGTTGGCGCCGAAGGTAATCAGGCAGGCGTAGCGCACCCACGCCATGCCCACCACCAGCAGCACCGCGCCCAGGATCGTCGCGCGCAGGGTCATGGTGAGGGCTCCGACAAAGGCCCGGCGGCCACGGGTCTACGCCTCCGGCAGTGCTGCGACATCGACGAGTTGCCCGCTCTGCAGCAGCTTCACGCAAGCGGGCTCGGCATCATCGGGCAGAGCCGACAGATCGATGGTGTTCGCGCCGGCCCGCGCGCCCTGCGACGCCAGCGTCTCCCCGTCGGCGTTCGCCACCACCAGCGTGCACTCGCCCTCAGGCAGATCCGCCTGCACCTGCAGAACATTGTTGGCGCGCGTCACGGTCAGCCGACGAGTGAGCTGCGCCACGCACGCGACCTCGTCGCGCGGCAGATAGACGCTTACCCCGGCCAGGCCGTCCGCGCGCGCGTGGGGCTCGATCTCGGCGCAGCCCAGCAGGTCGAAGAGATGTTCGTCCTCGGTCAGCTCCACCGCCAAAGCCTGCCCATCGACGGTGTGGCCGGTGGCGTTGAACAGGTGGTAGAGCGTCCTGTCATCGCGCGAGAACCGGTTCACGTAGACGTAGCGCGCGTTGCCGGGTGTGACCAGCAACGGGTAGGCGTCGCCGAGCCAGTAGACGTCCTGGTTCTCCGACAGGATCGTGTAGAAGTTGGCCGGGTAGTAGCGCCCGAACGACTCGACGGCATTCCAGAACTTCTTGCGATCACCCGGGTCGGCGCCGCGGTGATCCAACTCGTAGGATTTGCACTCGCGGAAGTAGAAGCGCTGGGTGTTGCACTCCAGCGGCCGCATGGGCGAGGCCAGGACAGTCAGGTCGTACGTGATGCAGCCCTCCAGGTACTGCATGAGGTAATCGTAACCGGGGTGCTCGGTGGTCAGCACCAGGTCCGGGCGCACCTCGTCCATCGCCTCATGGATCATGCGCGTGGCCTCGGCGACCGCCTTCTGCCACTGGGTGATGCCGAACTCGGCGTAGGTATGCTGATGCGTCTCGTCGTAGCAGGCCCAACCGCGATGGCCGTACTCGTCGAGGCGGATGCCATCGGCGCCGGTCTCGCGCATCA
>CAZTZN010000033.1:0-30653 GCA_964617715.1 uncultured Armatimonadia bacterium
CCCCAGGACCTGGTCATCGGCATCTGGGGCTTCGGGGACATCGCCTCCTGGCTGCTGACCATGCTGCAGCCCTTCCATCCCAGGGAGATCCTGGTCGCCAGCGGCCACCTCTCCGAGGCGGACGCCGCTGAGAAGGGTATGCGCAAGGTCGAGTTCGACGCGCTCTTCGAGCAGGCGGATGTGGTTTTCACTCTCGCGGGGATGACGGTCGAGAACACCGGGCGCGTCGGCGCCAGGCAGCTCGCCGCGCTCAAGGACGGAGCGGTGCTGATCAACATCGGGCGCGCGCCGCTGATCCAGCCCGATGCTCTGCTGGCGGAGCTGCGGAAGGGCCGCTGGACCGGGATCTTCGACGTCTTCGAAAAGGAGCCGCTGCCCGACGACCATCCGTTCAATGACCTGCCCAACGTCATCCTGAGCCCGCACTACGCGGGCACGGGCCGGGACTCGTGGTACATGGCCGAGATGCTGGACGAGATCGATCGTTTCCGGCGCGGCGAAGAGCTGCGCTACGAGGTGTTCAGCTCACGCGCCCGGCAGATGACCGACATGGGCGCCGTCCGGCAGGCGCAGAAGAAGCAGTAAGCCACGGCGATCAGACTTCACATGCAGGAGGAGTCGATGAGATGGGTCAGGCCGGCGGTGACGGACAACTGAGGATCGGCTGGGCCCAGGCGGACATCACGCCGCCGGAGCCCACCATGATCGCGGGGCAATTCCATGCGCGCGTGTCCGAGGGCGTGCGCGACCCGATCACGGCCAGCGTGCTGGTGCTGGATGAAGGCGACACCCACGTGGTGTTCGTAAGCTGTGACCTGGTCGCGATCTCCGACGAGCTGCACGAGGCGGTGGCGAAGCGTATCGGCCCTGATGGACCGGACGCCACCGCTCTCATCATGAACGCCACGCACACGCACACCGCGCCGGAGATTCGCCCACGCGGCGACGCCCCCGGGCACACCGTCGAAGCCGTGGGCGTCGAGCTGGACGTGATGGGCGTGGAGGAATACGTCGAGTTCGCGGCCGATCGCATTGCGGCGGCCGTGGATGAGGCCTGGCGGGGCCGTGCCGCCGGTTCGGTGGCCTTCGGGCTGGGCTACGCGGTCGTGGGCCGCAACCGACGCTGGGTGGACACGGCGGGGCGCTCGACCATGTACGGGAACACCAATGTCCCCGAGTTCAGTCACATTGAGGGCTACGAGGACCACAGTGTCAACGTGCTGGCGACCTATGACGGCGCGGGCGAGCTTACCGGCGTGGTGGTGAACGTCCCCTGCACCGCGCAGGAGACCGAGAGCCTGTTCGAGATCAGCGCCGACTTCTGGCACGAGGCGCGCGAGGAGCTGCGCCGGCGGCTGGGCGCGGGCCTGTTCGTCCTCCCGCAGGCCTCGGCGGCCGGTGATCAGTCGCCCCACCTGCTCTACGAGAAGCGCGCCGCCGCCCGTATGCTCGAACTCAAGGGCCGCGACGAGCGCACGGAGATCGGCCAGCGCATCGCCGATGCGGTCGAAGAGGTGCTGGGCTGGCTGGAGGGGGCACGGGGCGACACGCCGCTGCTCCGGCACGAGGTCGTGACGCCACAGTTGCCGCTGCGCAGGCTGAGCGAGGAGGACGTGCGTACGGCGCTGGCCGAGGCCGAGCAGTGGCGCGAGCGCTACGAGGCCGAGAAGCGCAGGCTCGAGGAGCATCCGGAGCTGCGGGACGAGCCACGCTGGTATGTTGAGGTCACCAAGTGCTACCGGCGGATGACGTGGTTCCTGGGCGTGGCCGAGCGCTTCGAGCGCCAGCAGCGGGATCCGCGCATGCCCGTGCGCCTGCACGTGGTCCAGCTCGGGGACGTGGCCTTCGCCACCAACCCCTTCGAGTACTACCTCGACTTCGGCATCTACATCAAGGTGCGCAGCCCGGCGGTGCAGACTTTCGTGGTGCAGCTTGCGGGGCCGGGAACCTATGTGCCCAGCGCCCGCTCCATCGCCGGGGGCGGCTACGGCTCGGTGCCGGCCAGCACGCCCATCGGGCCGGAGGGCGGGCGCGAGGTCGCGGAACTCACCGTCGAGACGCTGCTGCGAATGTGGGAGACCGGCTAGGGCCGCAGCCGCGGTGCGGGGCGGGCCATCACCAGTCAGAGGGATAGATGCGCATGAGACTGCACGTCGTTGCTCTACTGATCGTCACCACAGTCATTCCGGCGGCGGCCGTCGGCGACGGCTGGCGCATTGCCGTGGGGGGCGGACGCATCACCGGCTTCATCGGCATCCTGGCCGGTAGCGGCCTCAGCCGCGAGATCCTCAGCGATGCCGAGCTGGCCGACATCGAGGTGTTGCGCCGCTATCGTGTGGTCATCGCGACCACCTCAGTGGCCAACACGGGCGCGGTCGCGCGCGCCATCGAGCAGTACGTCTCCGAGGGCGGCTGCGCGATCACCGAGGGTGCCATCGCGCCCTCGGCGCAGGCTCTGCCGGGCCGGCGCATCGGCCCCAAGCGCAGCCCGAACATCGACTTCACCGGCCACAACAACCCCATCAGCGCAACCATGCGCGGCACCGGGACCATCGTGACCACCTACGGAAATGCGATGGCGATCATCCCCTCGGGCGGGAACGCGACTGTGCTGGCGCACTACACCGATGATGGCGTGCCCGACAAGTATCGCGGCCAGCTCACCGGCGGGCGCAGGGACATGCCGGCGCTGGTGCTGTTCAAGCACGGGCGGGGCCAGTGGCTCTACTCGGGAGCCCCGATTGCCTTTGCGCTGGCCCTGCGCAGCCTTGACCTGCAACCGGCGGTGCTCGCGGCCATCAGTCAGTTCACCGGCGGGACACTCGCTCCGCGCTTCACCACCCTCGATCCGGACCGGCGACTGCTCGCGCGCGTGCGGTGGGACGCGCAGGTCAAGGAGCCGCCGGCCCGCCGCCCGCCGCGCGGCGCCGAACAGCAGCCGCTGCCCGACGGCTTCGAGGCGTTGGAGCTGCCGGCGGAGGCGCCGGAGGACTTCCTGGTGCTCGGCGACCTCACGGCGGGGGCCGAGGCTGAGATGCTGCTACCGTGGTTCAGCGCCGACTCGCACCGTCGACTGCGCATCAGTGGGGGCCGTGTGCGGCTGATCGAAGTGAGCGCGGGGCGCGAGCGACTGCTGGCCGAGGGAGCACTGCCGTCGGTCGAGGGCTCGGCGGAGCTGGCAGTGCGCCGCCGACCGCGCAGTGTGACCGTGTTCGTCGGGCGCACGGCGGTGCTGACCGCGGCCATGAATCCGATGGCCGGCACCTTCGCCGCACGCGGGCTGGGCGACGTCTACCTGCAGGAGTGCGCGCCCGTGGTGTTCGCCGACGACTTCATGCGCGCCGAGGGCGAGGCCAACCCGTGGGAGACGCCGGCGGGAAGCTGGAAGCTCTACAAGGTCGAGGGCGAGCCCGAGCAGGGCTCGAACCCGTTTGCCTTCCGCGCCGAGGACGGTGAACGCTCCACGGCCATTGCCGGCTACGAGTTCTGGGACGACTACGACTTCTCCGCCGCGGTGCGGCCGACGGCGCGCGCGGTCGAGATCCTGGGGCACTGGCGCGCTGATGACGACTATGTGGCGCTGCGCCTGACGCTCCCCGAGGGCGAGAGCGAGGGCACGCTCGAGCTGGTCCGGCGGCTGCCGGAGGGTGAGCGCGTGCTGAAGTCGGCACCGGTACACGCTCAGCCGGATCGCTGGCATCAGCTCCGTCTGAGCCTGTCGCGCGGGCGGGCTGTGGGGGCCCTGGACGGCCGCCAGGTCATCGTCGCGGGCGACGAGCTGCTGCGCGGCCGCGGGCAGGTCGGGCTGCAGGTTCATGGCGGCGGCGCCTACTTCGATGACGTGCGGGTGACCGCGTGGGAGGCGACGCCGCTGCCGCTGGGCGGCGAGGGCGCATGGCGTGTCGAGCGCGGCACGATTGCGCCCGAGGGCGATGTGCTGACCCTCGAACCCGCGGGCACGGCGCGCATGCTGGCGCCCGACGCGGCGTACACCGACCTACATGCGTCGGCCGAGCTGCAACTGCGCAGCGCCGACGAAGCCGGGCTGCTGCTGCGCTACCGCAGCCCCGGCGACCACTACCTGCTGGCGCTGACGCGAACCGGCCGCTCAACGTCGCTGCGGCTGATCCGGCGCACACGCAATGAGGAGACGGTGCTGGCCGAGACACCGGTGAGCGGCGGGGGCTGGCACCATCTCGAGGCCACGCTGGTCGGGCGCAATATCGCGGTGAAGCTCGACGGCCGGCCGGCCTTCACCGTGGCCGACGAGGCCCTGGATGCGGGCGAGTTCGGCCTGACCTGCGCAGGCGGTACGGCCTCGGTGCAGGACGCGGTCGCCTGGCCGGTTGACCATGAACGCTTCCGGGTGGACCCCCCGACGCCGCCCTATGCGGGCATCATCGACCTGCACACCTGGGCGGGCGCAGGCAGCGGCTGGAATCCCTCCCCGGCCGACCCGGATGTGTTCTGGCACCGCGGCCTCTACGTCGATGACGCCGAGGTGCGCCTCGGCGTGCACCGTGCCGGCAAGGTCGCCGCGGCCTCGGTCATGATCGGCGATGGTGACGACCCCGAAGCCGGTTGGGTGGCCACCGCCGCGCAGCCGGCGGTGGGCGAGCCGGTGCTGGTGACGCTGCTGCGCGCCGGCCAGCCGGTGGCCGCCGGTGAGGTGGATTGCTGGTCGGGCGAGGGCTACGTGCTGAGCCTGCAGCGCGTGGGCGGCCTGGTGGTGGCGCGCGTCGATGGCGAGACCGTATGCGAATACCGCGACGTGAAACCGCTGGAAGGGCTGCGGCGCGTGGGCTTCCGCCGCGACGGCGCAATCATCGACCCGGCGGACATCGAGATCTTCTCCTCGGCGGCGCGCACCTGGACCTTCGAAACCGCGCCGGTTGACTGGCAGGTCCTCAGCGGCACCTGGGAGATCTCCAGCCGGTGGTCATGCTCGCCGGACTGGACCTGGCTGGCGGGCTGGAACCAGGACGGCGAGGCGCGCACCATGACCCGCCGGTCATTCATCGGCGACCAGAGGATCGACATATACGTGGGCACCAAGATGATGCCCAAGCCCGAGGGCAACGGCTACTACGAGGAGCTGCGTGACCTGCACTTCGGGCTGTGCGAGGACGGCGCCGGCGGCGGTTATCATATCGTGCTGGGAGGGGAGGACAACACCCGGTCGAAGCTGCTGCGCAACGGCGAGACGGTGGTCACCAGCAGCTACCAGATCCCGCAGGCCGAGCGGCACAACAACTGGCTGCTGGTCACGCTGGACAAGCGCGGGGCTACCATCACCGTGAGCGTCTGGGGAGAGGAGGTATTCAACTTCACGGACGAGGAGCCGATCGCCGGCGGGCGTATCTCGGTGGGCACCGAGCACAACGGGATCACGGTGCCGCGCGTGACGGTCTACGGCGTCGTGGCCGACTGACCGGCCGCGCGTGGGTGCCGACGCCCCCGCCGCCGTGGCGCGCGGGCAATCCCCGGGCGGGCGGCCGCCTCGACGATGGCGGCGACGGCCGGGGCTGATGTTATGTACATGCCAATGCCGGGCAATTGCGCATCGACGGGCAGGTTCCCAAGTGGTAGTCGCGGAAATCGGGAGCGCATGACCTTGTCACCATCGGGGACGTCTCGTGGCCGGGCCGGCGCCGCGTCTGCCGGACCGGCGAGGCTGGTGATGGTCGCGCTTGTGGCCATCACTCCGAGTGCGGAGGGAGCGAGCAGGTTGGCGGATAGCGGGTATCACGCCGTGACGCTGCTGGACATGGGTAACCCGATCTCGCCCGCGTGGCTGCAGCAGGCCGGAGTTGACTGCGTCTACGTGTCCGCACCGCCCATCGAGATGGCTGCCGACGGTACGCCGATCGTGGCTGAGAGTGAGCGTCGGGCGTGGGACGACGTGACGCGCCTTTACGAAGGTACTGGCGTGCGCATCCTGGTGATGGGCAATTTCTACCTGAATCCCGCGACCGAGCACCAGGCGGTCGATGCCTTCGGCCGACACCACCCCATGGCGTGTTTCCGCCAGCCTGGCTTCCAGGCGGACATGCGCGCGCGCATCGTAGCCCTGGCGCGTGCGCTGTCGCGCTATCCGGTCTTCGGCGGCTTTGTGTTCGACGACGGGACGCATGTGCGCGTGGACTGCTGCTGGTGTGATCTGTGCCTCGAGCAGTTCCGGACACAGTACGGCGTCGAGCCGCCGGCCTTCGAGCCGGTCAGTGGCACGCGGCGGGTGCGCGACGACGCGCCGGTCCTGGCATGGGAGCAGTTCCAGCGCGAGAGCTGGGAGATCTACCTGCGCACGCAGAGCCAGGCGGTGCGCTCGGTCTCCAACGACCTGCTCATGCTCACGATTCCGTCCGACTCGTTCTTCTACGGGCGCTTCCTGGCCGTCGAGACGCCACGCGATGCCAGTGTGCTCGGGCACAGCGGCCGGCTGCAACGCATCGAGCGCATTCAGGTGCGTGACTGGACGATCTCACAAAGCTTCCCCCTCGCGCGTGTGCCCGAGGAGGATGAGCAGAGCCTGCAGGCGTGGGCGGTCGGGGCACACATCACCGCCGAGTCGCCCAAGATGCTCATGCACTGCCGCGGGCCCTATGCGCCCACCTACCAGCGCATCCGGTACATGAGCCCGGCGGAGATCGAGCGCATGGCGCGCACCACCATCGTCGAGGGCGCCAACAGCATCTGCTACTGGACCCCGGCGGGGCCGCTGCCGTTCTACCCAGGCGCCTTCGATGCCATGGCCGAGGTCTACCGTGACGTGCAGCAGATCGAAGATGTGCTGGCCCGGCGCCGGCGTCCCATGCAGGCGATCGGCCTGCTCTACTCGACCACCACCGAGGCCATGGAACAGGCATGGCGCACCAACACCGCCGAGCGCTGGCAGCACCTGCACGCCTTTGAGGGCCTGGCCTACTCGCTGCGCCGATGCAATATCCCCTTCGAGATCGTGATGGAGGAGGAGCTGAGCCCGGAGCGGCTGCGGCGGATGGAGGCCCTGATCGTGCCCGCGGTGCGTTTTCTGAGCGAGTCGGCGGCGACGGCGATTGAGACGGCGGTCGCCGAGACCGGCCTGCGCGCGCTGGCGGCGGGTGAGTGCGTGCCCCTGCGCGGCATGATCGCCAGCGGCTGCGACCCGATGATCTGGCACACCTGGGCCAGCCGCGGCTATCGCCAGGAGGAGTACGCCGACGCGCAGTGGCAGGAGTGCCGCAACACGCTTGCCCATCACCTGCTGCCGCTGGTCAAGGTGCCGGCGCGTGTCTACTCCGAGCGGGCCATCGGCCAGCTCTACGAGATCGACGGGGGCGACCTGCTGCTGATGATCGCAAGCTGGGACCTCGACGAGCTGACCGAGGTGGCGGTGGAGGGCCGGGGCCGGGCGACCGACCTGCTCAGCGGTCGCGAACTGGGCACGCTCGACGAACTCGGGCGCCTGACCATCCCGCCCGCCGGCTGGCGGGTGCTGCGCCTGTCGCCGTAGTCTCGCCCTGCCGCGAGGGACACGCCCGCGAGCCTCTTTCCATATGCTTCAACCAACTCGCCGCGAGGTGGCACATGTCCATGAAAGCAACCCGGTATTGTGTTCTCTTGCTCGCCGCCTGCACCGTCTGCGCCTGGGCGCAGGACGAACTGCTGACCAACCCGACGCTCGCCGCGGCGGACGACGCCGAGGCGCCCGCCAATTGGGTCTACGCCGACTTCAACACCGGTGGCGAGCCGCTCTACGAAGCCACCGGCGGCCGCGATGGTGACGGCGCGGTCGGGGTACGTTGCGCGACCGCCGAGCAGCGCGGCGCGTGGCGCCAGAACGCGGCGCTGGGCGAGGCGCGCTACGTGCTGGCCAGCGGCCGCTACCGTACCGAGGGGGCGGGGGCGAAGGCCATGCTGCGGCTCACCTGGCTGCGCGGCCTCGAGGGCTGGCAGTTCATCAGCGACGTGCGGCTCAACCTGCCGGTGTCGGAGGGGTGGCGGGAGTTCGAGGCGCTGTTCCGCGCGCCCGGGGAGGCGGTGGCGGTCGCGCCCGAACTGTTCAACTTCTTCGGCGCCGGGACGACCTGGTGGGACGAGGTGCACCTGCGCCAGGCGACGCAAGAGGAGGTCAGGCAGATGGTCGGGCAGCAGTTGGATCGATCCCCCCGCGAGGGCGAGGTTCACTACGCGCCCGCCGATGGAGCGGTCACTTCGACCAACCCGCCCGCGTTCGTGTGGCTGCCCGTCGAGGGCATCGAGCGCTGGATGGTGCAGTACGCGCCCGGCGGCGACTTCGACGGCCCGGACGCGGTCACCGTTGAGGACCTCGACATGACCGTCTTCACCCCGCACGAGACCCTGCGCCCGGGCGATTGGGCGTGGCGCTACGGTTTCGCGAGCGAGGCGGGACCGATCTTCAGCCGGCCCCGCAGCTTCACCATCCCGGAGGACGCGGTCGAGTTCCCCATGCCTCGCATCGAAGAGGTGATGGCGCAGATCCCGGACGTCCACCCGCGCGCCTACTTCCGCCGCGACGAGCTGGCGGAGTTGCGCCGCAGGGTGGTTGACGACCCGGCTTATGCGGAGATGGCCGCGCCTGTCATCCGCACCGCGGAGAGCAAGCTGGGCGAGGAGCTGTTCCCCGAGCCCGACTACCTGCCCGAGGGCGGCCTCGAGCGTTCGCGCGCCTACGCCGCCAGCTTCCGCGCGATGCGCCCGTTCACGGCAGGGATGGACATCTGCGCCACCGCGTACGCGCTGACCGGCGACGAGCGCTTCGGCCGGGAGGCGCGGCGGCGGCTGATGCACTACATGAGCTGGGATCCTGACGGGCCCACCAGCGTGCGTAGCAACGACGAGGCGGCCATGGACATCGCCATGCGCTGCCCACGCGTCTACGACGAGATCTGGGACCTGCTCAGCGCGCAAGAGCGCGCTACCTGTCGGGAGGTGCTGGGGCGGCGCCTGCAACAGATCCACGAGATGCACCGCGCCATGCCCTTCGACAGCCGCCCCTACTCCTCGCACCCCGGGCGCATGATCGGCTTCGTCATCGAGGGCGGCATCATCCTCGCGCATGAGGTCCCGGAGGCGCAAGAGTGGCTGGACTACACGCTGCGCCTGCTGTGGTCGGTCTACCCGGCGTGGGGCAACCCCGACGGTGGATGGGCCGAGGGGCCGAGCTACTGGAGCGCCTACATCGGCATGATGCAGCCTGTGGTCATGCTGCTCGACAAGATCGGCGTGCCCTTCAAGGACAAGCCCTTCTGTCAGAACAACGGCTGGTTCGGTCTCTATGCGGTGCCGGTGGGCGGGAAGATGCGGCCCTTCGGCGACGGCCACGAGGGTTCGGTCGGGCACGGTGATGGTCGGGTGCTCTACCGCTGGTCCACGCTCTACCGCAACCCCTACTGGCGCTGGTACGCCGAACAGCTCGGCGCCGGTCCCGGGACCGCCAACGGACAGTTCGACTTCTACGACCCGACGCTTGAGGCGCGTGCCCCCGGTGACATCCCGCAGGCGCGCGTCTTCCCCGACATCGGCCTCGTCGCCATGCACTCAGAGCTGGCGGATCCGCCAAGCGACGTCTACCTGTTGATGCGCTCGAGCCCCTACGGCTCGGTGAGCCACAGCCACGCCTCGCAGAACGCCATCGCCATCGGAGCCTTCGGCGAGGCGCTGGCGATCAGCTCGGGTTACTACCAGCTCTATGGCTGCCCCCACCATGCGCAGTGGACGTGGGAGACGCGCGCGCACAACTCGATCCTGGTGGACGGCGAGGGCCAGGTCAAGCGCAGCCCCGGTTCGCGCGGGCGTATCGCGGTCTTCGATGACCAGGACGAGTACTGCTACGCCGTCGGCGACGCGACCGAGGCCTACGGAGGGCGGCTGGACCTGTTCCTGCGTCGCGTGCTCTTCATCCGCCCCGACACCTTCGTGATCTGCGACGAGCTGGACGCGGCGGGCGAGTCAACCTTCCAGTGGCTGCTGCACGCGCGCGCGGAGATGGTGCTGGACGAGGACGCGCAGACCGCGCTGATCTCGGCCGGTGATGCCCGCCTGCTCACGCAGATTGTGGCGCCGCGAGGCCTCAGGCTGTCGCAGTTCGGGGGCTTCCCGGTGGCCCCCGAGCGCGAGTCTCCCGACCAGTTCCACTTCACGGCCGAGACCACGCAGCCGGCGGAGCGCGCCATCTTCCTGTCGGTGCTCAGCGCCTACCGCGACGGCGATGAGGCGCGCGTGCCCCAGGCGGAGGAGCTGGAGGGAGAGGGCGGCGCCGGCGTGGTGCTGCGCTGGCCGCACGAGAGCGCGCTGGTGGTGTGGAAGCTCCATGACGCCGAAGTGGCGCGTGTGGGCGAGGTCGAGAGCGAAGCCGACGTGGCGGTCATCCGCCGCGATGCCGCGGGCGCGATCGCGTCGGTATACAGCTACGGCGGTCGATCGGTGCGGGTCGCCGGCGAGACCATCAACTGACCTGCGCGGAGGGACGCGATGGCATCCACGCCTCAACAGCGCGCCCCGGCCGCGCGGCAGCCGCGCTCATCGAAGACCGCATGTATCATCGCCGTGGTCGCGGGCTGCGGCTGCCTGCTGGTCGTCGGCATCGCGATCGCCATCTACCTGGGTGTCCTCGGCGGACTGTGGTTCACTCAGCACCACAGCGCGACCGACGAGGCCACCCCCGAGGCCCCGGGCCTCCCGGATGCGGAGATGCCCGGCCCGATGACGGGCCCGGCGCCCGCCGGCGACACGCAGACCACGCCGGGGGAGCCGGCCGCGATCGGTTGGGCATCGCGACGCAGCCCCGGCTGGGCCGTGAGGATTGATGACTACTCGGAGAACTGGTCGTGGGTGCGCCTGATCATGGGCCCGGCGCAGTCGGAGTGGACCACGTGGCTCGAGATCGAGTGGGACGCCTCGGCCGGCGACTACCGGCTGCTGGACGAGGGCCCGATGGGCTATGATGGCGGCGACGCCTCGGCGGAGGGCCCCGGCCCGACCGAGGCGGGGGCGGTGCAGACGGCGCTGGATGCGATCAACCGGCCAGCCTGGGCGACGCGTATCCAGGAGCACAGCGCCGACTGGCGACGGGTGACCGTGTGGGCCGGCCCCCCGCAGTCGGAGTGGGCCTGCGAGATCACCGTCACATGGGATGACGACCTGGAGGGATATGTGGTGCAGCAGGTGAGCGAAGTGCCCTACCCCTGAGAGCGGGAGCGGAGGGAGACCATGCCCAGGGAAGTCATGGACCGGCGCGCCGCGGACAACGAGTACCTGCACAAGGACTTCCACGGAGCGCTCAGCAACGCGCTGATCTACCTCGAGGAGCGCTTCGGAGCGGACGCGGTGCGCGACTACCTGCGCGGCTTCGCCCGCAGCTACTACGCGCCGGTGCGCGAGGCGCTGCGCGAGCGTGGGCTGGTGGCGATCGCCGAGCGGCTGCGCCGGGTCTACGCCGATGAGGGCGCGCAGGTCGAGCTGGAGCTGAGCGATGACGAGCTGATCGTGCGCGTCCCCGAGTGCCCGGCAGTGGCGCACATGCGCGCGCACGGCTACCCGGTAGCGCACATGTGGCGCGAGACCATCAGCGCGGTCAATGAGGCGATCTGCGAGGGCAGCGACTACGAGTTCGACCTGATGGACTACGACGCGCTGACCGGACGCAGCATCCAGCGCTTCCGTCGCCGGAGCGAGGAGGACTCGCAGTGATCTCGTGCAAGGAGTTCATCCCCGCCTACAGCGAGTTGTTCCGCTACCTCGAAGAGCGTGGCGGCCATGATGAAGTCGTGCGCTTCTGGGAGTACCTCTCGGACAACTTCCTGGGCAACCTGCGCGAGCTGGTGACCGAGCACGGCCTGCGCGGGTGCTGGATGTACTGGTCGCATACCCTCAACGAAGAGGCCGCCGATTTCACCATGGAGCTGGACGAGGAGGCCGGCGAGTTCTCGATCACCATGCACAGGTGCCCCTCGAAGGGCATGCTGCTCGCGCTCGAGCACGTCGAGCCCTATCACGACTACTGCGCGCATTGCGACGCGCTTTACCGGCGCGTCCTCGAGCCGCTGGGCTTCGAGTACGAGATCGATCTGAGCGATTGCGACCAGGCGCGCTGCCGGCTGGTGGTGCGGGAGAAGACGGGGGGCCGGGAGTCGGGAGCAGGCGGCGAGCGGTCGGGCACCGGCTGACCGGCGGGGAGCCCGCCTCAGTCCGGGAGCGTAAGCAGCAGCGGACCGGCATCGAGTTCGGCCACGCCGGCGTCGGCCGCGACGAGGCCGTGCACCTCGCGCACCTCCTGACGGTGCCGGTGGCCGTAGATGACCAGCTCGACGCCCGGCGTCGCCAGCACCGCCTCCCCCAGCAGCGGGCTGCCGAGGTAAGCGCGGGCGAAGGCGCGCTTGGGGTCCTCGAGGTGGTAGTCGGCGAGTTCGGCGAAGGGGACGAAGTGCGTGACCGCGACCATGCGCTGAACCTGCGCGGCGACCGTCTCGAGCTGCCCGCGCAGGCGCTCGGCGAAGTAACGCGCCATCTCGGGATCACTGCGCCCCCAGTCCACGTGAGCGGCGTCGTTCCACATGGCCGCGCGCGGCCCGCCGTCGGTCTGCCAGATGAGGCCCCCGGGGGCGTAGTCCTCGGCTTCGAGATCCTCCCACTGGCCGACAGTCGCGCCCGGCACCGCGCTGAAGGCGACCGCGCCGCCGGCATCGCGGCCCACGTCGATCGGCGTCACGGTCATATCCGGGGCGGGCGCCGTGGTCTGACGGAAGCTGTAATCATACCAGCCCATGCAGCCGACGAAGGCCACATCATCGACAATCAGGGGGGCCTGGTCGAGGACGTGGAAACCGTACTCGGCGGCCATCGTGGGGATAATCTCGTCGTAGATGCGCCAGGTGTCGAAGGGCTGCTCGCGTCGCCACAGATCGTGGTTCCCCGGCACCAGCAGGCGCGGTCCCGGGAAGTTCGCCAGTAGCGCCAGCACCTCGGGAATGCGTTCCGGCCCCTGGGCCGTGCAGTCACCGGCCAGCACCAGCACATCGGCCTGCGCGGAACCGGCCGCGTGCGCGGTTGCCTCCACCCGCGCCCGGCTGGCGTCACCCAGATGCAGGTCGGCCAGCGCGACGATCTTCATTCGCTCACCAGCCCCGCCGCGATCTCGCGGGCCACATCCTGCCAGGTCGCGGGTGGCGCCTGGAAGCAGACCGCCACCACCTCAGAGGCCAGACTGAGGCCCTCGGGCCACGGATCCTCGTCGATCTCGAGTTTCACATAGAGCTTGCGGTAGCGCTTCGTGTCCCACCAGCCGGTGAGCACACGCGCGCCCTCGGGCGCGGCGGTGTGCCGCAGCAGAAAGCCGGTACGCTGCTCGGGGATGAACGCGGCGGTCCACAGCCAGTCGTCATGCCACTCGAGCCCGTTCTCGCCGGTGAACTCGCCGGACGACTCCTCACCCTCGCCGGTCACCGCCAGCCACTGCGTCGCCTCCGCGCTCACACAGAACATGAAGGGGTAGATGACGCTGACCACGACGTCTTCGGTCGCGGTGAGGGCGCAGCGTTGAGTCAGACGACCATCCTCGATGAGAAGCTGCGCCTCGAGCTGCACGACGTCGAGCATCGAGACCTTGGTCAGCTCGGCGCGCTCGCATGAATACGAGGCCCCATCGGTCAGCTCAGCGACCGCGCCATCGACGGAGAGAGTGGTGTTCTCGATGGCCTCGACGCCGCCCTCAGTGTGTGCCCCGCCGATCCATCCCCCAGCGGCGGGTACGCACAGCAACGTGCCGTAGGCGCCGGTGGGCGTGCACACTTCGACGCCCCGCCACGAGAGTCGTTCCAGATTCCAGGCGTGCCGCGCCTGCAGGTCGGCGGTGAGCCCGCCGGACACGAGCGCCACCGTCGCAGGCTCGGGCCGGCCGTCGGCCAGTGCGACCGCGGCGGCCGCGAGGGCAAGTCCGAGCACCAGCGGCCGGATGTGTTTGCGCATGATCATGGCGGGGGACCCGGGCGTCTTACAGTTGGCCGAGCGGCTGCCTGACGGCGCTCAGCGCCGCGGTCATGAACCCCTGCAGCGTGCGCGCCAGCCGGCCGCCGAAGCTCAATACCCACGGCTGCGGACGCGCGGCCGCCGCGACCTCCGGCGCCCGCCGGACAGGCGCCTGCGCCTGCTCGGCCGGGGTTGCGATCGGCGTCATGTTGAAGCTGCTGATCACGGTCAGTGGGAGGTCGCCGAAGCCGCCCATTGCGGCCATACAATCGAAGCTCATGGCCCCGCGTGCCGAAGCGGTCAGGCCGGTGGCCAGATCGATGGTGCGCTCCATGCCCTCGACCACCAGCAGCCCATTGCGCACCGTGATGTCATTGTCCTGCAGCGGATTGCGGGTGATGAACTCGGGAAGGCTGGCCCGAAGATCGGTGGTGACCGTCGCGACGCCGTCGGCGATGCTCTCGAGGCGTGAGGTGGTTGCCAGCGTCACGTCCCCGAAGCCCGGCACGTTCTGCTCCCGCTCGCTCACCCAGCTCTCCCCCACCCCGACCGGCGCCTCGGGCAGCTCAACCACGCCTGTGAGGAGCAGCACGAGCTGGACCGGAATGCCGCCGCTGGCGAAGAGATCGACGTCGGCGGACGAACCGGCGCCGGCGCCGACCATGCGTCCGAGACGATCCACCTGCAGCTCCAGCGGCTCGGGCGTCGCGGCCGGCGTGATCTCGCCCATGAGTTCTGAGGCCAGCTCACCGAACGACACCCGGATGGTCGCCACGCCCTGGTCATCGACCGCCAGCACACTGAGCGTGACGTCGGCATCTGTCGAGCCGGTCACGGCCAGCGGCACCCCGCTGCCCATCTGCACGTTGTCGATCTGTGCGCTGAGGTGGTTGGTCAACTGCCCACCCACCTCGAAATGATACTGCGGCGTGAGCTGCAGCTCCGCCTGCGCGAGATGCACGGTGGCGAGCAGCGCCACGATTGCGAGCGGCCATGCCGATCTCATCGTCGATCCGTCCTCCAGATTGCCCTCAGGTGAGACACCGTGTTCTTGGACGCCCGCCGATGGCGGCAGGTTTCGCCGTCGCAGGCGCCCATGAACGTGGACGCCGCCGGTCGCTACCGCCGACGGTGGCCGGGAGCGCCCGCCATCCAATGGACCCGGACCGCGCGCCCTCGCCCGCGCGCCTCCTGTGCGGGCCAGAGCCGAAGCGGGCGTGAAGGTGTGCGGGCATGGGGCGCGAATCATGCAGTATCAGACGCAACTTCGACCGGGAGGGCATGTGCGTGCTCGGCGCGATCATCATCACCCGCGACATGGCGCCCGCCTCACCGGTGCGCATCGAACACCTGCGGCTCGCCCTCGCAGACCACGCCGACCGCGTCATCATCTTCGGTGGCGCGGGGGGCGCCGATGCGCCGGAACATGTGCCCCTGCCGCCGGCGGTGAGTGAGCTGGGCGCGATCGCGACCGTGCTGTCCCACGCGGGCGACGACCACGCGATCGTCGCCGCCGCCGACCTGCGCCACCCATCCTCCGAGCTGCTGCGCTACATGGCGCACGTGCGCGGAAGCTTCGAGGCGGTGGTGCCGCTCGGCCCCGACGATCTCCCGCAGCCGCTGCTGGCGCTCTACCACCCACGCTGTGCGGGCCGCGCTCGCGGCCTGCTGAGCGCCGGTGAGCGCGATCTCTCGGCACTGCTGCAGATCGCGACCGTGCGCCGCATCACCGCCGACGAGGTCGCCAAGTTCGGCGACCCGGCGCAGTTGCTGGCGCGGGGCGCGTAGCCGTCACAGCGTCAGATAGTAGTCCACGTGCGGCCGGACCTGCTTGAAGCCAACCTTCTCGTAGGCGCGGCGCGCGGCGGCGTGCGAGGGGTCGAGACCGGTTCCGACCTTCGCGTAGACCATCCCCGCCTCCCGGAACCGTCGCAGGACCTCGCGGTACTGAGCGGCGCCGACACCTCGGCCCTGCACCGCCGGATCCACCGCGTTGTTACCGATCACGCCGACGCCGTTGTCGCCGATGACGTAGGTACAGAAGCCCACGACCACGCCGTCCAGTTCCACCACGAACGCCTCGTCGGGCCGCTCGCGGAAGTGTCGCTCTACGCTGTCGGCCTTGCGCTCGAGCGGGTCGCCCGGGTGCTCGCGCCGCCACAGGTCCTCGCCCATCACTTCGCGGAAGTGCGCATAGATCGGCGCCCACGCCGCGCTGGCGATGCGGCGGATGTCGGGGATGTCCTCGGCGCGCGCCGGGCGGAAGATCGGATCACTCATCTCTGTTATCGGCCTCCATCGTGGTCTGCGTGCCAACCCGCACGAGCGCAGGCCAGCCTGCACCAGGGCACAACCGGAGGCTCTGCCCCACCTGGGGCACCCGCTCGCGGCTGAATGCCTCCGTCGCCGCCAGCCACTGCCCCAGGTGCAGCCGGTGGCGGTCGAACGTCAACTCGACGATGCGCTCGTCGCGCGGGTTGGCGACCGCCATCAGCGCTTCGCCGCGCCGTGTGAACGCGGATACCAGCACGCCCGGCGCGTCTGCGCTCACCGGGCTGCGCGCGGCCCAGTAGGGCCACCAGCGAGCGGTCTCCGGCGCGAAGTCATCGCGCGCGGACCACGCGGCCGCGGCGGCCTCAGCCGCGATCGCATCCGCCGGGCAGGGCGCCATGTCATGCAGAAGCGCCAGCGACAGGGCGCTGCGCAGCGCCGTCGGATCAGCGCCGCGCACCACGACCTCACCCGGCACGCCCAGCACCGGCCCACAACCGGCGGCGAAGGCGTCGGCGGACAGCGGCTCACCGTCGGCATCGGCCGCCTCGCACACCAGCGCATCAGCCAGCGACACGACCGGCGCGATGGCTCCGGCCTCATCGCCGACGGTCAGCAGGCCATCGGCCACACGCTCGCGGATCACGCTGCGCAGCCGGCGCATCAGCTCACGGGCGGCGCTGATGTCCCAGGTCGGATGGCGCCCCTCGACGTCCTCCCAGCCGCAGCCGTGCACAGCCGATGCGCAGGCCGGCGCAGTGCCGAGACCGCGCAGATGAACGCCGTCCACGCCGTACTCGTCGAGCGCACGCGCGACCGAGGCCACGAGGTAGTCCGCCCATGCCGAGCCCGGACAGCCGATGGTCGGTGCCGCATCCACCTCGCCGGCACGTGCCCCCACCTCATCGGCGCAGGCGGACCAGGCGGGACCGCCGGGGAGCACAGCGTCGGCGGTCAGCAGCAGCTTCATGCCGAGCCCGTGCGCCGCCTCCACCAGCCCCGCCAGCTCCCGCGCGGCGCCCGGCTCAAGGCCCCCGGCGCGCGGAGTGAAGCGGACGTCACTCAGAATGAGCGTGCGCGCGCCCTGCTCGTGCAGGCTGGCGAGTCGCGACCGGGCGTCGGCGCCGGCGTCCGCATCAACGGCCGAGACCATCACGCAGCGTCGCCCCCACCCGCTCTCGCGCGGCGGCCGCACAGGCGTCGCCTGCAGGCCGAAGCTGGTCACAAAGCCCATGCCCGGCAGCAGCGGATGATCAACCATGCGCACGATCAGCGTGGTGCGCTCACCGCTGCGGCGGATGCTCAGCGCCCGTTCAGGGTCATCGAGCGCCCACCCCTCATCCGACGGGCACACGAACTGCAGGCCGCGTTCGTGGTCCCCCAGCCACACGTCGGGGGCGAAGGCGCGGTGCCACTCGGGGCCGGGCGCGGTGCCGCGCAGCGGCTCACCGTTGACGGCGTCGGTCACGCGCATGAGAGCCCCCGAGGCCGTCGCGACCGGGATGACGAGTTCGACGGCATCGAGGCGCCGGTCGTCTCGGGGGTTGATGCGCATGTCGAAGGTGATGAGACCGTCGAAGTCGCAGACCGCCCGCAACCGCAGCTCCGCGGACGGGCCCGAGGTCGTGATGACGGCCACCGCGTGCGTGGCGGTCACCTCCACCCACCGCACGGGCGCGGCCTCCCACCTCTGCACGGTCCCGTCGGCCGACACACGCACGCGTACCGGGTCACTGAGGACGTTCAGCCCCCCGGCGACCATGCGCTCGGGCAGCGGGCCTGCACCGAAGTCACACAAGCCGCCGAGATGCCGCACCGCGCTCTCGGCCAGAACCACCGGCGTCCACGGCTCGAGCAGCCGTGCGTTGCGCCCCAGGGAGTTGCCTGCCCACTCGGGCGGCTCGGGAAGCGCGACGGTCAGTGTCTCGCCGGCGAGTTCATCGCCCCCGGCCAGGGCGGTCACCGTCAGTGTGACTTCGGGCTCGGCGTAGTCGGACAGGTCCACGGTCACCGTGGTCGGGCCCGCCGCTCCGGGGCCACGCTCGACGGTCACCGGCTCGATACCCGGCGCGCTCACCACCAGCCGGTCGGGCGCCTGCGCGAGGCCCGGCGTCTCGATGCTCAACTCGACCTCGCGCCGCCCCAGCAGCCGTCGGGTCGCGCGCACCACCAGCGGCGGCTCGCGGGTCAGGGCAATGTCGCGCTGCAGCACCAGCTCGCCCGTGCCGTCAACGCCCGCGAGGCGGAGGCGGAAGTCGCCCGGCCGCGGGGGCGTCACGGTCAGCGGCTCGCTCGCGGCGGCTTCGGTCGCAGACACTTCGAGGTCGCCCTCGAAGAGGGTGGCGCGCAGGCTCGCGTCCGGGGACACCACCGGCCGCACGATCACGGTGTCACCGGCCAGCTCCATGGCGTCGATGGCGACCGGCGAGGCGGCGTTGCCGAAACGCAGGAAGCCGAGCGCGGGATCCCCGGTCGCGGGCACCCACGACAGCGCGGGACCGGCGTCCGAGCGGCGCACCCGCAGGTTCAGCCGCCACACGTCTCCCGTGGTAGGGCGCGTCTCCCCGAGGCAGGCGAAGGGGATGTGCATCTCGACCCGCCACTGATCGCGGGATACCAGCGGCAGAGCGCGCCATGCGCAGTCCCAGGCGTCATCGCCATCCCGGGACTCGAGAGTGTCGCCACCCGCGCCGACTACGAAGCGATGCACGGGCGCGTCGGCCGCGGTCGCCAACACCACCTCGACGATATCCCCCCTCAGCAGGTCGGCATCATGCCCGCGCTGTGTGCGTGCGGGGGCGCCCTGCACCCGCCACGCGAAAGCGAGGCCGGCGGCATCGTACCCGATGAGGCAGCGCGCGACCGCGCCGGCCGGACGCCCCTCGGGATCGAGGAAGACGCTGACGGTCGTGGCCGCTGCCCACTCGCCGCCGCCGGTGCGCCCGTCCACGGTCACGTTCAGGGGCCCGGCGGTGACCAGCGGAGGGAGGAACTCGGCGTCCACGACCTGGGCCGCGCAGGTGATGAGAGTGAGGATCAGCAGGACGGCCGCGGGAGACCGCCGCAATCCGGACTGCATGGGGCGCCTCTCCTTCCGCAACAGTGCCGCAAAGCAAAACGGGGGAACCGGCGCGGGTCCGGTTCCCCCGTGTCATCTCAGCGATGGCCGGGTGCCCTGTCGGCTCCGACGCGCCGGCCGCATCAGATGCCCGGCTGCGGTGGCGGGGCGTCGATGCCCTGCACGGTGAAGTCGATGAAGGGTGACTGCGCCGACATGCCGGAGGTGTCGCGCACGGTCAGGCGGGCGCTGTAATTCTCCTCGGCCTGCACACCATCAGGCGACGGCTGATTGTCGTTGGCGGGCACCTGGTAGGTGACGCCGAAGCTGGCGTCGAGCCAGCAGTTGGTCAAGCCGACGCACGGCACCGCCGTCTGCGGGTTGGTGACCTGCATCCTCAGGGGGATGATGTTGTCACCCGGCGCGAAGATCTCCACAGTTACATCGCTGGCGAACACCCCGTCGCCGTCGGCGATGGCGGCGGAGATGAAGACCTCACCGCCGGTCGCGGGCAGGCTGCGTGGGGTGAGGTGGAAGCTCGTGATCTGCGGTGGCCGCGGGGCCACGACCACGACGGTGCCTGTCCCCGCGGCGGTGCCCGCAAAGGCCCGTACCTGGCCGGAGCCGACGTTGCTCGCGGTGAAAACGCCCTCGGGGGTAATCGTGCCGATGCCGCCGCTCACGACCCACGTCGGCACCAGGCCCCCGAGCGCCTCGTTGGCAGGCCCGACGAGCTGAGTGTGATAGGTGACGCGCCCGTTGAGGTCAACGGTCACGTTGGTCGGGTCGAGCAGGATCTCGCTCGGCGTGGCGGCGCCGATGGGCAACACCGCGAAGTTCACCTGCGTCACCTGGTTGGGCTCGAGCGGCACCTCCGCGTTCGCGCTCCCGTACTCCGCGGAGTCGGGCGTCTGCACATTCACCGTCCAGGTGCCGACGGGGAGGTTGGTGAGGGTGAAGCTGCCGTCCGCGGCACTTCTCGCCTGCCGCCCGGTGCCCTCGATGGTGATCAGGGCGTTCCCGAGCGTGGTCTGGACGTCGTCGGCGGCGACGACGGTGCCACTGAGGGTCGCAGTGCCCGTCACGGGCGGCGGTGCTCCACCACCTTCGCCATCACCGCCCTCGCAGCCCAGGCCGATCATGGCGATGACGACGATCAAGCCGGTCAGCCAGCCCAGCGCCCATCTGCTGTGCATAGTCTGCTTCGCCCCCTCTGCGGGGAATTGTGGGTAGTGTTGTCAGGGCGTCAGCGCCGCACCGCCAGCGTGCGCACTGCCTGCGTGCGTGTCCCATCCGCCCCCAGGGCCTCCACCTGCATGAGGTACACGCCGCCCGGCACCGCCACACCACTGTCGGAACGGCCGTCCCAAACGACCTGTGCGCTGCCGGCCTCACGTTGCCGGTCGCTCTCGAGCACACGCACTGTTCGACCCGCGATGTTGAGCACCTTCACCGTGCATCTGGCCGCCGCGGACAGCGTGAAGGCCACCTCGGCGCCACCGGCACGAGTAGGCTGTGCCGTCAAGCTACTTAGTGTAAGCGCTCCGCCCGTGCGAGTCAACCTCAGATCGAGAGCCCGCACGCTCTCGTCTTCGCGAAGCGTAGTCCGGTAGCGGCCCGTACGCAGGCTCACCCGCTGCCCTGTCGCCGGGTCGCAGAGCGTCACGGCGTACCCGCTCGGGATCGCATCCGGGTTGGCACACCATACTTCGACCCGGCTACCCGGCTGTCCTTCAACCTGCATCTGCCAGCGCGCACCGACCGACCCTCCCGGCGTGAACTGTGCCGCAAGTCGGTCGCCGCCTGCAGCCGCACGGAAGGACAGGTCCACCCCGTCCGTCGCCCGGGGTGGGCTGACCAGCGGCGCCATCCGCGCCAGCCGGTCGGATACGCCGAAGAAGTTGTCGCTGTCCTGACCCCCGATCCCGCGCGCACACAATCGCGCCACCCAGCCGTCGGGCTCATTCACCGCGGGAGCCATCGCCCTCCCGGCCGTGCCCAGGGTGCCCGGTCGCGGCAGGGTGAATGTACACGGCTTCTCCACCCTCACCCAGAATCCCTCCCACGGCTCGATGGTGGTTCCCCCGATGGCGAGGAAGGGGGCGATCAGGTCGTAGTCGTTGTCCGCGCGATCGTAGGTCCAGAAGGTCTGGCGCATAATGTTGGCCGCATCGGCGCTCGCCAGGTCCATGGTGGTGCCCTGGTAGCGCACGGTCGCCAGTGACATGTCCATGGCGCTGAAGTACGGGTTGGCAAGCTGGTGCCAGCCCTCTGTGAGATCCAGGCTCAGGCTCCCCGAGGGCGCGGGCGAGCCGGCGGGAGCAAAGCTCAGGGCGCTCGCGAGCTTGAGCCAGTAGCCGTGGCCGAGCACCAGAGGTAGGCTGCCCGGTTCCGAGTAGCGGACATAGCGCTCCTCGGCAGCCGACCAGCGAGCCATCCTGAGCTGAGCCGGCGCAATCTGCAGGAAGCCGGCGGGGTCACCGTCGGTCGGCTCGAGCGGCGCGCCGAAGAAGTGCAGCCCCGCCGGGAAACTCGTGGGACCGTTGGCGAACGATTGCACCGGCCCGACGGCGGTTACGCTCGCGTCCTCGTTCCCGAAGTGGTCCACGGCGGTGACGGCGTAGTAGTAGTCCTGGCCGTCGGTGGTCGTGGTGTCCAGATACTCGGTGGTGCCGGGGCCGCCAACCTCGGCGATCGGCTGCCGGTTCGCCACGTTGCTGAACGGCGCGGTCGAGCGGTAGACGTTGAAGTGATCGAAGTCAACCGGCGGCGAATACAGGTTCCAGCCCACGCGGATGACGCCGCCGTCGTCGGCCGGGTAGTCCTCGGCGTAGACGCCCTCAACCGGCGGGGGCGCGCCGTCGTTCACGGACTGCACCGGGCCGACGGCGATCGAGTCCGAGTGCAGCGTCCCGTCGGTGGCGCGCACGATGTAGTAGTAGTCCACGCCATCGGTGACGGAGGTGTCCACGAACTGCGACTCGCCCGCGGGCACGCTGCCGACCTGGGTGAAGGAGCCCGTGGCGCCCTGGCGGCGCAGGATGAGGTACGCCGTGACGCTCTTCGAGCCGCCGCCGTCATCGAGGGAGAGCTGCCAGACCACGGTGATGGAGCCGCCGGAGTCGCCGGCGGTGTCGTAGGCGGCGGGATCGCGGGGTGGGCGCGGGGCCAACTGCTCCCCCAGCGCCCGGGCGGCGTTGATGCGCCCCGCCCCCAGCTTGCCCGCGAACCCCGGGTTGAGCGCATCGATGTCGTCGCACGCCGCCATGATGGTGGCTCTGATCGCGGCCGGCGTCATCTGCGGGTCGCGCGCCAGCAGCAGCGCGGCCAGGCCCGACACCAGCGGGGCGCTGAACGATGTCCCCGAGTTGGTGGTGAAGTAGCTCGAGAAGTCGGGGAAGCTCGGGTCATAGTAGCCGGCGCCGTAGAGCCCGTCGCCGGGGGCGCACGCCTCCACGAAGGTGCGGGCGCCACTGCCGTCATAGTTGCTGAACGAGGCGCGCAGGTCGTTGCGGTCGGTGGCGGCCACGCCGAAGACGTGATTGCCCGCTCCATCGTTGCACACCGGCGATTCCCAGGTGCTCGAGTCGTCGGTGAGTTGGCGACCGCCGTTGCCCGCCGCCGCGACCACGAAGATGCCCGCGTTATAGGCCTCAGCCATCACGGGAGTGAACGAATCCGCGTAGGTGCCGCCGACGCTGAGGTTGATGATGTCGGCGCCGTTGTCGATGGCGTAGTCGATGCCCTCGATCACCTGGGAGACACTGGCGCCGCCATCGTCGGGGAAGACCTGCACCGGCATGATGGTGGTGCGCCACGACACCCCGGCGGTGCCGAAGCCGTTGTTGCCGATGGCCGCCGCCAGCCCGGCGACCAGGGTGCCGTGATTCACCTGGTCATCGGGGCCGCCGTAGCCGTCGTCGTCCACTCCGTTGGGCTCGGGGTTCGGGTTGGGCGTGTTGTTCTGGAAGTCCCACCCGTTGATGTCATCGACGAAGCCGTTGTGGTCGTCATCGATGCCGTTCCCGGCGATCTCGCCACTGTTACGCCAGATCCTGCCCGCGAGATCCGGGTGGTCGAGGTCCACGCCGGTGTCCACGATGGCAACGACGACGTTGGGCGAGCCCGTGGTGACGTCCCAGGCCTGCGGCGCGCGGATCAGGGGCAGGTGGTACTGTGCAGAGTACTCGGGGTCGTTGGGGACCAACGCCGGGTACATGATGCGGTCGGGTTCGACGAACTCCACGGCCGGATCCATCATCGCGCGCGACGCCGCCGTCTGCATGCTCACGCCCGCCGGCAGATCGACCACCAGCACCCGCCCGTCTGCGAAGGACTTGATGACCCGTCCGCCGGTGAGCGAACTCACCCATCGGTGGGAGGCCGGGCGCACGGTGGGTCTGACACCGATCAGCAGGCGGTTGGGGACGACCCCCGCCGGGCGCATGGACTGAGCGAAGGCCCCGGGCGCGGCCGTGGCCGCCAGCAGGGCGAGGGCGGCGAGCACAATGCGGAGGCCGCGGCCGGAGACGGTCCCGGCCGCGGCCTGGAGCGTGTCACAGACGATCTTCGCGACGATACCGGTCACCTTCCGCCGAGCCCCGGTGCGACTAGCGCTCGAGCTGCAGACTGCGGACCGCGCTGACCTGCTGACCGTCGGCGCCGCGGGCGACGATGCGCACGAGGTAGGTGCCGGCCGGCGCCGCGCTGCCCGCGGCATTGCGGCCGTCCCAGATGAGCTGCTGCGGCCCCGCAAGCTGCTCCCGCCCGGTCGCCAGTTGCTGCACCACGCGCCCCGCAATGTTGAGCACCTCGACGCTGACCGCAGCGTCCTCGGAGAGCGTGTACACCACCCGCGCCCCGCCCGCGCCACCGATGGCGTTGGGGGCGATGATGGCCAGCGCGCCCGTCTCCTCGCCGATGCGGAGGGTAAAGTTGCGCTCGGCCGGTTCGTCGCCAACTTCATAGCTGTATCCCGTGCTCGTCCTCAGGTAGATGGTGCGCCCCGTGTCCTCGTCCACCAGCACCGGTCGGCAGTCGGCGGGAAGTGTGCTCAGATCGGGCCAACTCAACCGCACCGTCGCCCCGGGCGTAGCGCAGGCGACCTTGATCTGCCAGGCCGCTTCCGCGCTCGTCTCCACGAAGTCGGTCGCCAGCCGGGCCCCGGCGGCCGCCGGCCGCACGAAGTACAGATCCAGGTCCGCGTCGGGCCGCGGCGGCGAGATGACGCCGTTCAGTCGCGCGGCGCTCGAACTGACGCCCAGGTAGTTGTCCACGTCGGCCGCGCCCGCCGCCTCGGCGACAAGCTGCAGTCGCCAGCCATCAAGCGGCTCGGGCTCCTGCGCCGCCGCCGCCGCGACTTCGCGCTTGAGCAGCAGCGTTGCGGGCCGCCGCGCCATGAAGAACACGCCCCGGCCCGGCTGGATGAACCGCGTCGCGAACGGCAGGTTAGCGCCGGTGATCAGCCGGTAGCTGTTGGTGAAAGGATCGTAGGACCACGCGTAGTCGCGGGCGTAGCCCAACTGGTTCGACGTCTCGAGGCTTACAGGGGTTCCCTGCCCGATGCCGGTCACCTCAGTGGCGGCGAAGTCGAGCTTGACGGTGTAGGGATTGCCCCACAGACTCCAGCCCGCGGGCACGGGAAGTTCGAAGTCCCCGGCGGGAGCGGCCTCGCCGCTGATGTTGACCAGGATCGGGCGGTCGGAGCGCAGCCACCAGGCGCGCCCCAGAGCCTGGGTGAACAGCGCGTTGCCGGGCGTCTGCGACCACAGCACGTAGGCGCCGTCGCTCGCGCTCGGGTCCCAGGCCGCCAGGTCGATCTCGTCGTCGGCGCCGATGCCGAGAATGTCGGCGATCTTGTCGCTGGTGGGCGCCGCGGGCATGGCTCCCACCGCAATGATCGACAGCCCCGGCGGATAGTTGAACGAGAAGTTCGGGTTGGAAACCACCGGGCCGGCGGGAATGACCTCGCTCTCCTCGTTGCCCTCGTCGTCCACGCCGGTGACCGCGTACCAGTACTGGATGCCGTCCTCGGTCGTGCTGTCCACGTAGTGCTGGCCTTCGGCGGCCACCGTAGTGGCCAGTGGCTCCATCCCGGCCACATTGGTGAAGCTGTCGGTGTCGCGATAGATGCGGTACTCGGCCAGGTCGTCGGGGAACTGGTAGCCATACCAGCTCAACGAGACCGAGCCGCCCTCGTCGGCCTGAGTATCGGCGGCCACCAGGTTGGTGATCTGATCGGGCGGCAGATCGTCGCGCGCCTCCGCCGGGCCGGCGATGTCCGACGGCACCGAGTTGGCGGCGTCGAAAACCACCACCTGGTACCAGTAGGGCGTATGATCGGGCACCGGCTCATCAACGTAGAAGCTCGTGCCGGGCGGCAACTGCGCGATCTGCGAGAACGAGCCCGGCGTGTTGGGCACGAACTGGCTCTCAGGCGCCCGCAGAACATTGTAGCCCAGCACGTCCTGGTCATCCTGTCGGGGCAGCGACCAGGTGACCGTGATGCTGCCCCCCTCGTCACCCACGGTGTCGTAGGCCTGAACGTCGGTGGGAGGGTCGGGCGGCACGTCGAGGCCCAGCGCCGCCGCGGTATTGATCCGCCCCTCGCCGATCGTGCCGGCGATCAGCGGATTCTCGGCGTCGATATTGTCGCAGGTGTTACGAATCTGCTCGATAATCTCGTCGGGACCCATGCCGGGAAAATGCCCTTTGACCAGCGCGCACAACCCGGCGGTGATCGGGCAGGCCATGGAGGTCCCGCTCATCGGGCCGTACTCCTCGACCAGGTCGCCGAAGGTGGGGTCAGAGTAGTAGGTGCTGTAGATGTCCACGCCGGGCGCGATGACATCCACGAAGTTGAAGCTGGAGGCATCGCGGTTGCTGAAGTCGGCGACGATGTCGGCCGCGTCGCTGGCCCCGACACCGAGGACGAAGTTGTCTATGCCCAGGTTGGGGCCGTCGTTGCAGACCGGGGACGACCACGTGCTCGGGTCATCGGTGAACACCGAGTACTCGTTGCCTGCCGCGGCCACGACCACGACACCCGCGGCGTGGGCGGCGGCGAACAGCGTGTTGTACGCCGGCGAGTAGCCACCACCGCCCAGGCTGAGGCTGATGACATCGGCGCCGTTGTCGATGGCGTACTGGATGCCGTTCATGACCATCGTGTCGGTGCCCCCGGCGAAGCCCAGGACGCGGACCATCATGAGCTGGCAGGCCCAGTCATGCCCGGCGACGCCCACAGCATTGTCGGTCGTGGCCCCCACTGCGCCGGCGCAGTGCGTGCCGTGGCGCACGCTGTCGGGCATGTAGGTGTCTCCCTGCTGCGGACCGGCGTCGGGGTCGTTGTCGTCGTCCACGAAGTCCCAGCCGTAGATGTCGTCCACGAAGCCGTTGTTGTCGTCGTCGGTGTCGGCCTGTCCGGCCAACTCAGCCTGGTTGACCCAGTACCTGTCCACCAGATCCGGATGGTCCGGGTCGTAGCCGGTGTCGCATATCGCCACCACCGTCGTCCCGGTGCCGGTCTCGATGTCCCATCCGGTCGGGGCGCTGATCTTCGGCCAGTGCCACTGTTGCGGATAGAGCGGATCGTCGGGCACCGCGATCGGGTACCGGACGTAGTCGGGGGCCGCCAACGCGGTCACCGCTTCCGCCGCCCACAGGTCCCGGCCCTCCACCACGGACATGCCTTTGGGCAGGCCAACCACCACAAGTGGCGTGTTGGGGATGGTGTCAAGCACTCTGCAGCCGTTGGCGTTGACACGGTTCCGCAACTGTTCGAGGGTCGCGCCGGGGGCAAGCTGGACGATGACACGGCCTGCTACCGCCAGGTCGGGCATCATCTGCACCCCACCGCCGGGCGCGGCCGCCGGGAACATTCGAGAACTGATCACCTCCGTCTCGAAGGCTGCGGCGCCCAGTGTACACACAAGCATGAGCGCAAGCAGAACGCAGAGGGTGAGGGCGCACGGGGGCAGGTACCGAAGCCCGGTGTGGCGTCGGCCGTAGGACATGACTGACCGCCTCCCCACGGAGGTAGATCGCCGTACGATCAGCGGTATCAGGGCACAAGCCGACCCGATGATACCAACTTCGGTGGGGCGTGTCAACCGGATGGGTCGCCGGAGCGCGCCGGCCGCGCGGCACGCTCCGACGGGGCCGACTCGCCACATGGCACCCGTGAGGCGGCGCGCACCCGCGAGCCCGCGCGGGGTGCGGTTGACTTGCCCTCGGCCCTGTGTTATACTCGCGCATGTCGGCGGAAGGGCTGATATTTCGCCGGCAGTGGTGAGTCTGGCGACCCCAACCCCAGACGGGCGGGCGGTGCCTGAGCGGCGTCGCGCGCGAATTCGTGCCCCGCATCTGCGCACCATCACAGGAGGGCGACTGCACGCTATGACCGGCGCCCTGCGCAGATGGCTGAGCTGGCTCTATCCCGGGCTGCGGGTGAAGCGCTGGTTGGCGCTGCTGACCGCAGGCCTGGCCGCGCTCAGCTTCGGCGTGCTGCTCATTGCCAACCTCACGGTCTTCGACCTGATGGACTCGCTGGGTGGCCCACGGCGCGCGACCATACTGGGCATGGTGGCGGTGGGGCTGGGGGTGCTGGCCGTGGCGGTGGCCCTGCGCCAGCTCATGCGCTCGGTAGCCAGCGCTCTGCACCCCGAGGGCGGCAGTCGGCTGGTGGACCTGATGCTCAGCCAGCGGCGGCTGCAGGGGGGCCCGCGGGTGGTGGCCATCGGCGGCGGCACCGGCCTGTCCACGCTGCTGCGCGGCCTCAAGCAGTTCACCACCAACATCACGGCCATCGCTACCGTGGCCGACGATGGCGGCAGTTCGGGCCGCCTGCGCGAGGATATGGGGGTGCCCGCGCCCGGCGACATCCGCAACTGCCTCGTGGCGCTGGCCGACTCCGAGCCGCTGATGACCGAGCTGTTCCAGTACCGCTTCAACGGGCAGTCGGGCGGCCTGGGCGGACACAGCTTCGGGAACCTTCTCATAGCCGCGCTGACCGAGATCACCGGCGACTTCGAGCTGGCGATCCGCGAGACCAGCCGCGTCCTGGCCATCCGCGGGCGCGTGCTGCCGCCGACGGCCGACTCCGTGGCGCTGTGTGCGCGCATGAAGGACGGCTCGGTGGTGCGCGGCGAGTCGGCGATCACCGCCGCCGGCCGGGAGATCGACTACGTCTACCTCGACCCGCCCCACCCGCAGGGGCTGGAAGAGGTCACGCGGGCGATCGCCGAGGCCGAACTGATCGTGATCGGCCCGGGCAGCACCTTCACCAGCGTAATCCCCAACTTCCTGGTGCCGGCGGTCAACGAGGCGGTGCGGCAGGCCACGGCGACCAAGGTGTTCGTCTGCAACATCATGACACAGCCGGGCGAAACGGTGGGCTTCACCGTCGCCGACCATGTCAGGGCTATCGTGCGACACACCGGCGAGCTGCCCTTCCACTACGTGCTGATGAACTCGGCGCCGGTGGCGGGCTGGGTGCTGCAGCGCTACCGCGCCAGCGGTGCAGACCTGGTGGAGCCCGACTACACCGAGGTGGCGCGCATGGGGCTGATCCCGGTACGCGCCGACCTGGTGAGCGTGTCGCCCGACGGCTGGGTGCGGCATGACGTCGAAGCCGTAGCGCGCAAGCTGGTGGAGCTGTACGAGGAACGCGCGCCCGTGCTGGTGTAGTGCAACGGCAGAAGTGAGGTCTCCCGACAGGATTTCCCCCGCGGATCTCCTCAGGAGAGTTGATGCGTCGCAATAGCCCAAGGAGGGATACGAAGTGGCAGTACGAGTCGGGATCAACGGCTTCGGCCGCATCGGCCGACAGGTCTTCAAGGCGATCTGGGACAACTACCGCGACAGTATCGAGGTCGTGGCCGTGAACGACCTCACCGACGATGACACCCTCGCGCACCTGCTCAAGTACGACAGCATTTACGGCCGGTTCGAGGGCACTATTGACACGGGCGACTCCGAGATCATCGTCGATGGCGTCGCCATCAAGAGCCTCGAGCAGCGCGACCCGGCGCAGCTCCCGTGGGCCGACCTGGGCGTCGAGATCGTGCTCGAATCCACCGGCTTCTTCCGCAAGGTGCCCGACGCGCGCAAGCACATCGAGGCGGGCGCCAAGAAGGTCATCATCTCCGCGCCGCCCAGCGGCGATGGCGCCATCACCGTGGTGCTGGGCGTAAACGACGAGATCTACGACCCGGCGCAGCATGATGTCGTCTCCAACGCCTCGTGCACCACCAACTGCCTGGCGCCCATGGCCAAGGTGCTCAGCGACAGCTTCGGCATCGTGCGCGGCCTGATGACCACGATCCACTCGTACACCAACGACCAGGTCATCCTCGACGGCCCGCACAAGGACCTGCGCCGCGCCCGGGCCGCCGCAATGAACGTCATCCCCACCACCACCGGCGCCGCCGCGGCGATCGGCTCGGTCATTCCCGAGCTGAAGGGCAAGCTCGACGGCATGGCGCTGCGCGTGCCGACGCCGACCGGCTCGATCGTCGATCTGACCGTGGAGCTGGAGAACGCGGCCGATGAGGCCGCGATCAATGCCGCCATGAAGGCCGCCGCCGAGGGCCCGATGGAGGGCATCCTCAAGTACACTGAGGCACCGATCGTCCTCGCCGACATCGTGGGCGACCCGGCCTCGTGCATCTTCGACTCCGCGCTCACCTCAGTCATCGACGGGACCTTCGCCAAGGTGCTGGGTTGGTACGATAACGAGTGGGGCTACTCCAACCGCACCGCCGACCTGATCAAGAAGATGGCCGACATGGGCGTGTAGACGTCTCGACCAATGCAGGCGCCGCTCCCCGGCCGGGGCGGCGCCTGTTTCACCTTTTGCCGCGACCACGCGGAGGGATCGACCGTGCCCAAGATGAGCCTGAATGACGTGGACTGCGCGGGTAAGCGCGTGCTGGTGCGCGTGGACTTCAACGTCCCCATCGAGGACGGCGTCATCACCGACGAGACGCGCCTCGAGGGCGCACTGCCAACCATCAACCGGCTGCTGGAGGCGGACGCGCGGGTGACCCTGTGCTCGCACCTGGGCCGCCCCAAGGGGAAGGTCGTGCCCGAGAAGTCGCTCGCGCCGGTGGCCGCCCGCCTGCAGGAACTGATCGATGCTGAGGTCACCATGGCCCGGGATTGCATCGGCGACGAGGTGGCTCGGCTGCGCGCGGACCTCCGGCCCGGCCAGGTGCTGATGCTGGAAAACACGCGCTTTCACGCGGGCGAAGAGGCTAACGACCCCGAGTTCGCTCGGGCGCTCGCGGGCGATGCCGAGCTGTTCGTGGACGATGCCTTCGGCAGCATGCACCGTGCGCACGCCTCGACCGTGGGCGTC
>CAZTZN010000034.1:0-30562 GCA_964617715.1 uncultured Armatimonadia bacterium
CGAAGACATCAAGAATCACGCGCTCCTTCAACTGGTACTGGTAGAGCATCTGCAGCCCGAAGTAGCTCGCGATCACGCCGCCGAGGCTTAAGTTGACGATGAGAGAGCCGCCCAGCCCGACGACCACAAGGATCGCCGCCGCCACGGCCGCCAGGTCGGACGACAACGCGCCGGAGGCGATGGGGCGATCACGTTTCTCCGGATGCCTGCGGTCCTCCTCGGCGTCCCGGATGTCGTTGATGAGGTACACCGCGCTCGAGACCATGCAGAAGAACACGAAGGCCACGATGGTACTGAGCACCGCGCCGGGATCGGCCATCTTGTGAGCGAAGATGAGGGCCGCGAAGACCAGCAGGTTCTTGGTGTACTGCCACGGCCGCATACATCGGATCAAGGCTGTGAGCGTCCGCATCCTTCTCTCCCGTGGGTGCGGCGTAGGCTCCCCGCAGCCGGCCGGCGCGCGGCTCTCACCCGGCGCCTCCCTGACGGGCACGATACGGCTGCGGCGCAACCGGCCTCAGATTGTGCGCGCCTGTGCCCGGTCGCGCCCGGCGGCATGACCGGCGTCGCCGTTCAGCCCTCCGTGCGCGTGCGCAGCAACGGAAACGCTATGACCTCGCGCAGGTTGGGCGCGTCCATGAGCAGCATGGCCATGCGATCCACGCCCATGCCCATGCCGCCCGCGGGCGGCATGCCGTGCTCGAGTGCGATCACGAAGTCCTCATCGTAGGGGTGCGCCTCGAGATCACCGCCCGCGCGCGCCGCCGCCTGCTCCTCGAAGCGACGCCGCTGATCGAGCGGGTCGTTCAGCTCGCTGAAGGCGTTCCCGCACTCCTCGGTACCGATGAACATCTCGAAGCGGAAGGTCGTGTCCGGTCGATCGGGCATCGCCTTGGCCAGCGGCGAGATGCGCGTAGGATACTCGGTGACGAAGGTCGGCTGCACCAGCGTGGGCTGCACGTAGTGGTCGAAGCATTTCTCCAGCAGCGCCCCCCAACTGTCGGCCTCGGTGTCACCCAGCTCGAGCGCGGCGCAGGCCGCGCGCGCCTCTTCGTCGCTCGCCAGCGCGGCGAAGTCCACTCCCGTGGCGTCGCGCACTGAATCGAGCAATTTGATGCGCGCGAACGGTGGCGTGACATCGATGTCATGCTCACGGTAGGTGAAGGTGGCGCCACCGCAGACCTCATCGGTCAGCTCGACCACCAGCCCCTCCATCAGGGCCATCATGTCCTCCCAGTCGGCGTAGGCCTGATAGGCCTCGATCATGGTGAACTCAGGGTTGTGGCGCGCGTCCACTCCTTCGTTGCGGAACATCGGCCCGATCTCGTAGACCTTCTCGAAGCCGCCAACCAGCAGACGTTTGAGGTAGAGTTCGGGAGCGATGCGCAGGTAGAGCGTCATGTCGAGCGCATTGTGATGGGTGGTGAAGGGGCGCGCGTTGGCGCCGCCGTAGATGGGCTGCAGGATAGGAGTCTGGAACTCCATGAAACCCCGATCGGCCAGCGCGCGGCGCAGGCGCGCGATCATGCGAGAGCGCCGGGCGAGGATCTCGCGCGATTGCGGGTTGACCATCAGGTCGAGGTAGCGCCGGCGGTAGCGGGTCTCAGTGTCCTTGAGGCCATGCCACTTCTCGGGCAGAGGACGCAGCGACTTGGCGAGGAGCGTGAACTGCGTGCCCTCGACCGAGACCTCACCCGAGCGTGTACGCATGAGCGTGCCGGTCACACCGATGATGTCGCCGAGGTCGAGGTCGATGAAGGCCGCCAGGCCCCCTTCGCCAAGGTTGTTCTGGCGCATGAAGAGCTGAACGGAGCCTGACTCGTCGGCCAGGTCTGCGAAGGCCGACTTGCCGTGCTCGCGCAGTGCCATCAGGCGCCCGGCCACCGCGACCGTCTTCCCCTCCAGCTCGTCGAACTGCTCCTGCAACTGCGCGGCCGCGTGGGTGCGCTCGTAGCCGGTGCGGGCGAACGGCTCCTCGCCGCGCTCGCGCATGGCCTGCAGCTTGGCGATGCGCACCGCGCGCTGATCGATGGTCTCACTCATCAGGTTGCACCTTTCCGTCGTCATCCCGGGCCGCTCAGGCGGATGCCGCCGCCATCCGTGCCCGTTGCCTGATCTTCTCGATGGTCGCCGCATCGACCGCGCGCTCGAAGCTGCGGAAGCCTGCGAGCTTGAAGCCATGCTTCTCGGCCAGTCCGGCGATCTCACGCACCCGCTCCAGCTCCAGACGTTTGCCCACCGAGTAATCCTCGACACGGCCCTCGAGTGCGAGGATCATCGTCTCGGCCATGCATGCGTAGGCGGTGCCGGGCGGGAAGCCGAAGTCGAAGTTGAAGCGCACGGCCCCGGGGATGGCGACGGCTCCGCCCTCGATAACGAGCACGTCATCACGCTCGGCAGCCACCCGTACCGAGACATCGCGCGGGCGCGCCACATCGCAGACCACGCTGCCCGGCCGCAACATCTCGGGCTCTATGACCGCCTCGACCGCGCTGGTGACGGTCACCACCAGGTCGGCCTGCGGCACCGATTCCTCGGCGCTCATGCTGATCTCGACCTGCGCCCCCCGATCCGCCAGCTCGCCCGCCACCTCCTGGAGGGCCTCACGACGGCGGCCGATGAGGATGATACGCGGCACCCGGTCGGCGAGCAGATGCGCGCAGATGCGGCCGATGGAGCCGGTCGCGCCCAGCACGGCGGCGGTCGCCTCGGTGGGCTCGATCTCCATCAGCTCGGCGGCGCGTAGCGTGCCCTCCACCGCCGTAGCGACCGTGTAGCTGTTGCCGGTGGTGACCGCAATGTCCAGGGCATCGGCCACCTCGCGCCCGCCATCGCCGACGATCGCGGTGAAGGCGCCCAGGCCCACGATCTGCGCCCCCAGCCCCTCGGCCACGCGCGCGGCCTCGATGACCTTGGCCACCGCGCGCTTCGGGTCGCCTTCAGCGAGCTGACGCGTCGTCAGCGGACAGCCCACGAACCAACCCTCGGTCTTCGCGCCCGTGGGCGAGTTCACGCCGGTGATTGCACTCACCGGCTTCGCCGCAGTGCGCGCCATGATCGCCTCTATGAGGGCGTTCGGCAGGTAGCGCATGATCGGGTACTTGCGCGCAACGTCGTCGGGTCTGATCGGATGGATGATGAAAGCAAAGCGCGTCACGTGGTCAGCTCCTCGTGGGACGGGCACAATTCGCGCACGGTTGGCTCCCAGCCGAGACGGTCGGCTACCTGCATGTACTCCTCGGGCGTAATCTGCGCGGGTGGCTTGTCGAGCAGACAGACGAAGACACCCTCCATCACGTTGGTGGCGAAGCTGCGCCCACCGATAACCGGCGTGGCGGTGACCAGCAGTCGCACGCCGCGCGTGGTCAGGTCCTTCACATCCTGCTCGGTAGTCGAGTTGGTTATGATGACCTTCCCGGCCAGGTCGTCGGGCATGTGCCGACGGATGAACAGGAAGTCGCCGGCGATCACATCTGCCCACTGATACCAGCGCTGGTACTTGGGCACCACTTCGTCCTGCTTGCTGCCGGTCGGGTAGAGCCACCGGAAGGGCAGCCGCACCATCAGTGGCAGCAGCGTCCACCCGAGCCTCTGCAGAGCGCGCAGCGAATGCAGCGCAAACGGCAGCCCCAGGTTGAACATTACGTCGCCGTAGACCGCGCGCGCGCCCATCTCGTCAAACGTCTCCGCCATGCCGAAGCGGTCGATGCCGCATGTGAGCAGTACCTTCGCGGTGCTGAAATCGACCAGGCCATGTTCCTGCAGCCAGTGCAGCGTGCGACGCTCAAGCGTGTTCTTCAGCCCCGAACCGTCCGCCAGCGGAGTGCGCGTCACGCCCCGTGTGGCCTTCGCGATCTCACGGAAACGGTAGTAGCGCCCGCCACAGTAGAGGCCCAGATTCGTGCCGCCGACGGTGAGGCAGTCCACCACGCCGTCGTTGGCGGTCATGAGTCGTTCGAAGCGCTCCAGCGAACCGTCGGTGCCGCGACGCTCGAGCAGGAATCTCTGCCCGAGCAGCTCGACCTCAGCGGTGCTGTCCCGCGACGATGACCCAAGACTGATGCTCAGCACGTGCTTCATCACGGCGCCTGCCCTCGTCCGGCGCCGGCGGCGGCCCCCTCGGTGCCGACCGCCTGTCCCGCCGGTCCTCCCTGAATGTTCGCGCAGTACCGCTCGACCAGCGCCCGCAAGTCATCGAGCGTTGACAGGTCGTTGGCCGCCGCGCGGAACTGCCGCGCATCCGGCAGCCCACGCACGTAGTGGTGCATCTGTGCCCGCATCTGATGCATCGCGATGCGCTCGCCGAACTCCAGCACCAGCATCTGGGCGTGCAGCAGCGCGATCGCCATCCGCGCGGCGGGCGGCGGAGCGGGCGGGATCGGTTCGCCGCGCAGCGCGGCCGCCGCCTGTCCGAACACCCACGGTCGGCCGCACGCCGCACGCGCGATCATCACCGCGGCGCAACCGGTCGCGCGCATCATCTTCACTGCGTCCGCCGGCTCGGTGACGTCGCCGTTGCCGATCACGGGCACATCCAGTGCGTCAACCACGCGCGCGATGTGCCGCCAGTCAGCCGCCCCGCGAAAGCCCTGCGACGCGGTCCGAGCGTGGATTGCGACCGCCGCAGCACCCGCGTCCTGCAGGCGGCGCGCCAGGTCTACGTAGTCGTCCCCCGGGACGAGCCCCGCGCGTATCTTCACGGTCACCGGGCCGCGCGCCGCACGCACGGCCGCCGCGGTGAGCGCCACGGCGCGCGCGTGGTCGCCCATCAGCGCCGCGCCGGCGCCGATGCGACGCACCTTGGGCACCGCGCAGCCCATGTTGAGGTCGATCACGTCCGCACCCGCCTCCTCAGCGGCAGGCAGCGCGTTCGCCATGATCTCCGGATCCGAGCCGAAGAGTTGCACCGAGACCGGATGTTCACCGCCAAAGGTGCGCAGCATCCGCAGCGTGCGGGCGTTACCCTGGACGATGGCGTTGATCGACACCATCTCGCTGCACACCAGCCCCGCTCCCGCACGCCGACACAGCAGCCGGTAGACGCGGTCGGTGGTGCCGGCCATCGGCCCGAGCACCAGCGGCGGGTCTACCACGACATCGCCGACGCGCATCGGTGCGGCGATCGTCTCAGCGCCCGTCCCCGGTTCGCTCATCAACGACTCTCAGTCCCTCAAGCACGAGCAGGGGCTCGATGCGGTCAAAGTGCGCGCCCAGCGTGGCCGCAAGTTCTGCATCACCGCCGGTAGCCATCACCGGCGCATCGCCCACGCGCTCGCGCATGGCGGCGACCATCGTCTCCACGGCGCCCGACAGCGCCGCGCGCACGCCGGCGGCCAGATTCTCGTCGGTGGAGCGCCCGAAGACCGGCGCATCACCGGCGCGCAGCAACTCAAGTCCGCGCAGCAGCGCCGGGCGCAGGTGCGGCACGGTCTCCACGATGCCCGCGACCTGCGCCGCCAGGCCGGCGGCGATGATCCCGCCAACCAGCCTGCCCGCATCATCCAACGCCTGCGCGGTCAGGCAGGTGCCCAGCGTCAGCACGATCGCCGGCGCGCCCACCAGCGCCAGTGCGCCCTCGGCGGCCGCCAGGCGATCCTGCCCCACCTGCGCCGGATCCCGGTAGTCCACCTCGATCTGCGCGAAGATGTCGCGCCCGAGCGACCGCACGTTCGTTTGCGTAAGCTCCGCCAGCAGTCGCTCCGCCGCTCCCGCCAGCGACGGGCGACTGCTGACCAGCGCCGCGCCCGTGCATGCGTCCGGGTCGAGGCCGGCTTCGAACAGCCCCGCGCGCAACTGCGCGCACTCAAGCCGCTCGATGGGCAGCCGTCCCTCGGCCAGCCAGCGCGCGTCCGCTCGCGCCGCCCACTTGAGCGCAGAGTTCCCCGCATCCGCGTAGAGCCGCCAGCCATCGCTCATGTCAGGTCCACGATCCGCGCCTCGACCTGGTTGCGTCCATCCTCGCCGCGCTCGATGCTGATGACCGCCGCCGACCGCGCGTGATGGCCGGGGTGCGAGATGACCGTCGGCCGGACACCTACCATCTCGGTGCACGCATCGTGGCTGTGTCCGCCCAGGATCGCATCGAGCTGCGGGCACAGCTTCGCCAACGCGCGGTCATCCTCCAAGCCACGGTGGCTGAGCGCCACCAGCCACTGGGCATCATCGCGCAGGGCTTCGACCGCCTCGACCGCCGCGCCTTCCCAGGTAATGAAGCGCAAGTCCGAGAAGCGCTCGGCGAAGCTCGCCGGCGCGATCATGGTCGGCGCCAGCCCGAAGAGCCCGACGCGCTGCCCCTCGACCTCGATCACCGTCCAACGCCGCACACGGCCCAGCTCGCCGCTGAGCGGTAGCACGTTCGCCGCCAGCACCGGGAAGCGCGCCTGCCCGGTCTTGCGCACCAACCCGGCCCTGCGGAAGAAAAACTCCCGGTTACCCATCGCCATGGCGTGGTAACCGGCCGCGTTCATGGCCTCCAGCACGGGCTCGTCCGCTCGCACATAGACGTTGCCGGCGGCGATGGCGTCACCGCTGTCGAGCAGCAGCGCGCCCGTCTGCTCGGCCAGGAAGCGCAAGGCCTCCGCGCCGCGCCGGTCCAGGCGGCCGTGCAGGTCCGCGGTGTGAATGATCGTGAGTGCCATCGCGCACGTCACACCAGGCCGGCCTTCATCAGATCCTGGATGTCTATCATGCCGAGCGCGTGTCCCTGTTCATCCACCACCGGCATATTGTCGAACTCGCGCTCATCCATGATGTTGACCGCCTCGATGGCCAGTGTGCCCACCGGCACCGTGGTCGGGTTGCGGGTCATTACCTGCGAGATCGGGCGCGCCATCACGGCGTTGCGGTCGGCCTCCCGCTGCATCAGCCGGCGGAAGTCGCCGTCGGTGAAGAGACCGCGCAGCACGCCGTCATCATCGACGATCGCGACCGCCCCGCGCACCGCGGCGTTGGTCATGGCCAGCAGCGCCTCCTCGACCGTGGTGTCGAGGCCGAGCATCGGGTTGTCGTCGCCGCCATGCATCAGATCCTCGACGCGCAGCAGCACGCGTTTGCCGAGCTGCCCCCCGGGATGGGTGGCGCCGAAGTCCTGCACCGAGAACCCGCGCGCGCGCATCAGCGCCATGGCCAGCGCGTCTCCCAGCGCCAGCTCGGCGATGGCGCTGGAGGTGGGCGCGAGATTGAGCGGGCAGGCCTCACGCTCGACCGAGGCATCGAGCACCACGTCGGCCGCGCGGCCGACCGTCGAGTCGCGTCGGCCCACGATCGCGATGATCCCGGCGCCCCGACGCTTGATGATGGGCAGGATGCGCACGATCTCCTCGGTCTCACCACTGTTGGTGATGAGCACGGCGATATCTTCGGGATTGACCATCCCCAGGTCGCCGTGGACGGCCTCGGCCGCGTGCATGAAGTACGCGGGCGTGCCGGTGCTCGCGAGCGTCCCCGCGAGCTTGCGCCCGACGGCCCCGGACTTGCCGATGCCGCAGACGATGGCGCGCCCCCGCATGCCCAGCAGCGCCTCCACGGCGGCCACGAACTCATCGCCCAGCCGCCCGGCGACACGCTCGATGGCGTCACTCTCGACAGTCAGGGTCTCGCGTGCCTGCGCCAGCACCGCATCACGGTCGATCATGTCGTCATCGCCTCAGTGCTTCAACGGCCCGGTGCACGGCGAGCAATTGCTCGATGACGCCACGCACCTCGGCCAGAGGAATCATGTTCGGGCCATCGCAGGGCGCCTCATCGGGTCGCGGATGCACTTCCATGAACACCCCGTCGATACCCACCGCCACCGCCGCGCGCGCCAGCACCGGTGCGAACTCGCGCTGACCGCCCGAGGCCCCACAGCTCCCGCTGGGGAGCTGAACCGAGTGCGTGGCGTCGAACACCACCGGGTGCCCGAAGTCGCGCATGATCGCCAGCCCACGCATGTCCACCACCAGGTTGTGATACCCGAAGCTCGCGCCGCGCTCGGTGACCATCACCTGATGGTTCCCGGTCGAGGCAACCTTGCCGATGGAGAATTGTATGTCCTCGGGCGCCAGAAACTGGCCCTTCTTGATGTTGACAGGCAGCCCGCTCTCCCCCGCAGCCACCAGCAGGTCGGTCTGCCGCGAGAGGAAGGCCGGAATCTGCAGCACATCCAGCGCCTGCGCCGCCAGCGGCACCTGCAAGGTCTCGTGCACGTCGGAGATCACCGGAACCCCGACCTCTTCGCGCACGCGCACCAGCACCTCGAGCCCCTTCTGCCATCCCGGTCCGCGCTGCGAGGTCACCGAGGTGCGGTTGGCCTTGTCGAAAGAGGCTTTGAACACAAAGGGCGTATCCAGGTCGGCACACATCTCCGCCAACTCACCGGCGATGGCCGCGGTGGTGTCGAAGTCCTCGACCAGGCACGGGCCGGCGATGATGACCAGCCGCTCCCCACCGATGACACAGTCGGGTTCACGCACGATCACCTCACTGACCGATGCCACGGTCCTCCTCCTCTCTCGCCAGCAGCTCGCGCACGCGCCGCAGATCCTCGGGCGTATCCACGCCGATGGGCGAGTAATCCACCTGCACCACGAGGATGCGTCCCCCGGCCTCCAGCACGCGAAGCTGCTCGAGCCCCTCGGTCATCTCCAGCCGTGAAGGCGGCAAAGCCGCGAACCACAGCAGCGCCTCGCGCCGGTAGACATAGAGGCCTATATGTTTGAGCGGCATCATCCCCGACCCGGGGTGCCGCCGCGGCGCATCGGGCTGGTCGGCGCCCGGATCGAGGCGGAAATGCGGAATGGCCGCGCGCGAGAAGTACAGCGCCCGGCCGCTCGCGTCTACCACGACCTTGACCGCCGCCGGATCGAGGTGCTCCTCAAGCGTATCGATAGGCGTCGCGATGGTGCCCATCTGCAGCTCCGGATCCTCGAAGAACGGCCCCACCGCGGCGTCGATCGCCTCCGGCTCGATCATGGGCTCATCGCCCTGAATGTTGACGATCACATCGCACTGCACGCGCCCGGCGACCTCGGCCAGCCGGTCGGTGCCCGACGCGTGCTCGCGGTCCGTCATCTCGACACGACCGCCGAACCCGGCGACGGCCTCGTACACGCGCTCGTCATCGGTGGCCACGATCACCGCGTCAAGCAGCTTCGAGCGCAGGCAGCGCTCGTAGACGCGCTGGATCATGGGTTTGCCCGCCAGGTCCAGCAGTACCTTGCCCGGCAGCCGCGTCGAGGCATAGCGCGCGGGGATCATCCCCACGACGGACAGATCGGCCATGCGACTCCTCCATGAACCGTCAGCGCTCGGGCGTAAGCAGCGACGTCACCGCCTGCACTGCGGCGAAGATCGGTGCGGCCGCCAACGCGGTGTACGGCGCGGCAATGGCTGTGCCCAGCAGCCACACCGCCGGACTGGGCGGCGCCGCGAACAACAGCCGAACAAGCTCCGCCATCGGTGTCGCCACCAGGGCCACCAGCGACGCGACCAGCACGCGCTCGGCCAGCAGTTGGCCGCGCATGAGGCCGATGACGATGCCCAGCCCCATGTACGCGATCAGCAGCCCGCCCATCCACGAGTCCTCAACACTGACGAGCAGCACGCCGCCGACGAGCCCACCGAAGCAGCCCGCGACCGGCCCGGCGCTGAGCGCGATGGCAATGACCGTGGCCAGCACCAGGTGGGGGCCGTGGTCGTGCACCAGCAACCAGCCGGGCCAGGTGCGCTCGATCGCGGTCGCCAACGTGAGCAGGATGGGGTAGGCGAGATAGATCACCAGGCAGACAATCCTCGTGCCGGGCGCTCAGCCGCCCCGCCGGATGACCCGGACATAGTCCAGGTGGTCGAAGTCCACGAACGGCTTGACGTAGGCGACGATCGACGCGACGTTGACCTCGGAGCGCTCGACCCGCTCGACCACGCCAATGGGCAGGCCGTCGGGGTACACGCCCCCCAGGCCGGAACTCACCACGCGGTCCCCCACGCGCACGTCCGCCGACTGCGGCAGCTTACTGAGCATCAGCATCTGCCCGTTGCCCTGCTCCGGGGGTGCGGCGTAGACGATGCCGAAGTCACCGTGTTCGCGCAGGATGCGCGCCGCCACGGCGTGGTCGGCGGTCACCAGCATCACGACGCTCCCGCGATTGCCCTCCGCCTCGTAGACGCGCCCCACCAGCCCGGCCTCAGTGCGCACGATGTTCCCCGGCTCGAGCGGACTGCTGGCCTCGATGGTGATGCGCCGCCCCTGCGGCCCGCTCGACCAGTTGATCACGCGCGCCGGCGTGCCCATGGGTACGCCGCCGGCGTCCCAGCCCAGCTTCTTCTTCATGGCCATGTTGTCCAGATAGTACGTGTACATGGCCATCTTGTCGGCCTCAAGCTCGGCCACGCGGCGGCGCAGCTCCTCGTTCTCGCGCGCCAGCCGCCCCCCGTGCAGCGCCGCGTTGTTGAGGTTGCGCAGCACCGTCCCGAAGGTCACCAGCGATGACTGCACGGGCAACACCACACGCCGCGCGGCCCGTTCGGCGAAGCTCAGGCCGGCCGTGCCGTGCGCGCGGTGCTGGCAGATGGTCAGCACGATGGCCACGACGACCATGACGATCACCGGGCCCCAGTTGTACTGCGGCGAATGCATGGCGCGCACGAGCGCTCACCTGGTGATAGGGAAACCGTCGAGTTCGTCCAGATAGCGCGCGGTGCCGATGACCACGGCCGTGAGCGGATCGTCGGCGATGTACACCGGCACGTCGGTCTCGGCGCTGATGAGCTGGTCCAGGCCGCGCAGCAGCGCCACCCCTCCGGCCAGCACGATCCCACGGTTCATCACATCCGCCGCCAGCTCCGGCGGCGTCTCGTCCAACGTCTCCTTGATCAGCTCGATGATGACTCCCAGCGGCTCACGGATCGCTTCCCGAACCTGCTGCGAGGTCAGCGGCAGGCTGCGGGGCAGGCCTGAGACCAGGTCCTTGCCCCGAATCATGATCTGCTGCTCCTCGGGCAGCGGGAAGGCTGAGCCGATCTTGATCTTGATCTCTTCGGCGGTGCGCTCGCCGATGTAGAGCTTCAGTTCGTGACGCACGTACGCGGCGATGGCCTCGTCCATCTCCTCGCCCGCTACCCGTATGGAGCGCTCGGTGCAGATGCCGCCGAGGGAAATGACCGCCACCTCAGTGGTCCCGCCGCCGATGTCCACGACCATGCTGCCCACCGGCTCGCCCACCGGCAGCCCCGCGCCGATGGCCGCGGCCATGGGTTCATCGATCACCAGCGCCGACCAGGCACCCGCGCGACGCGCCGCCTCCTCCACCGCTCGGCGCTCGACCTCAGTGATGCCCGAAGGCACGCCGATAACCACGCGCGGATGTTCCCAGACGCGGCGTGAGAGCACCTTCTCGATGAAGTGGCGCAGCATCGCCTCGGTGGTATCGAAGTCCGCGATCACGCCATCGCGCAGGGGCCGCACCGCCCGAATCTGCGCGGGCGTGCGTCCCACCATGCGCTTGGCCTCCTCGCCCACCGCCAGGACCTTGCCGCTGGAGCTGTCCACCGCCACCACCGAGGGCTCACGCAGCATGATGCCGCGGCCCTTGACGTGGACCAGGGTGTTCGCGGTGCCCAGGTCGATTCCCATTCCCCGCGAGAACCGACCCATCACCCCGCCCAGGTAGCGTGTGAGGCCGGCAAAGACCCCTCGTGCGAGCATGCCGCCTCCTGGTGGCAGAATCCGCGCGCGGGCAGCGGCGCGGTGCGGCGACTCCGTCTGCCCCTCACGTATGTCCGTCAGCGTCTCTACGTTCGTTTCCTCCCCATGAGTCCCCAGGAGCCGCGTCCCGGGCGATCAGGTCGTACCCCAGCCCCGCCAGGATCTCCCCGGTCCGGCTCAGTGGCAGTCCCACAACGTTGAAGTAGCAACCCTCAATGCGACGAACCAGCAGCGCCCCCCGCCCCTGGATGCCGTAGGCACCGGCCTTGTCCAGCGGTTCGCCACTTGCGACGTACCGTGCTATCTCATCCTCGCCCAGCGTCCGGAAGAACACCCTGGTGTGCTCGGCGTGCTCCGCCAGCACCTGTGAGGCGCTCCCGTCGCTGAGCGCGATGGCGATCGCCGTAATGACCTCGTGTTCGCGTCCTGACAGCGCTCGGAGCATGGCCGCAGCCTCAGCCGCGTCGCCGGGCTTACCCAGCACCTCGTCACCGAGGACCACCACTGTGTCGGCCCCCAGCACCAACCGCCCGGGCACGGTCGGCGCCACCGCCAGCGCCTTGGCCCGCGCATGCTCCAGCGCGACGGCCGCCGGCGCGCGTCCGGCCTCATCGGCATTCTCAGGCGCGTCCGACACGCGCACCTCGAAGGGCACGCCCACCTGCGCCAACAGCGCGGCCCGCCGCGGCGAGGCCGACGCCAGCACCAATGGCCGCGTCAGCGCCGACCCGTTCACAGTCGCCCCGAACGCAGGATCGAGTAGAGCAGCCAGCCGCCCATCACCAACCCCAACACCACATAGGCGATCGACAGGAAACGCGTCGGCCCCGGCAGCGACGCAGTGGCTCCGCTGGCAAAGATCAGCGCCGAAGCCACGATCGCCGCCGCCACCACGATGGCGAATGACAGACGGTTCACCATCGTGTCCAAACGATGCATGTACTTCTCCAGGCCGGTTGGTCGCAGCTTCAGGGTCAGGCCGCCCGCGAGACCCTGCGCGAGCACGCTGCTGACCTGTCGGGGCAGCCGCATCGAGTAGCGGCGCACCAGCCGCACGAACTCCACGACATCCCCCGCCACGTGCGCGGGTGTGAACCACTGTCGGTAGATCACCCGTGCGGTGGCGTTGGCCGCCTTGTCGAAGTTGAAGTCCGGGTTGAGCTGCACACACACGCCCTCCGTCACCGCCAGGGCGCGGGTAAGTTGCGGGAAGATCGCCGGCATGCGGATGCGCTGCTCAAAGATAACGCCCATGATCTCCTCGAGCATCTCACCCAGACGACCGCTGCCGCTGAGCTGCTGCCCGAACCGGCCGACCAGCTTCTCTATGTCGGACTCGAGATCCTGAAGGTTGGTGTCATCGCTGATCGAGCCGATGACTATGACCTGATCGGCGATCGTCTCGGCGTCGCGCTCAATTGTGGCCAGCAGCAGCCTGATGAAGGCGTCGCGCATGCGCTTGCCCATCATCCCCACGTTGCCGCAGTCGAGGAAGGCGATGGTGCCGTCCGTGCGGTAGCGCAGATTCCCCGGATGCGGATCGGCGTGAAAGTACCCATCGTGGAAGATCTGCTTGAGCATGATCTCGGCGAAATCGTCGGCCAGCCTGCGTCGGTCTACCCCGGCCGCGTCCAGCGCCTCGACATCATCAAGCCGTACCCCCTCGACCCACTCGAAGGTGATCACCCGGCGTCGGGTCAGCGTCCAGTACACCACGGGCACCATCGCCCGCGGATCGTCCGCCAGGTTCTCGCGCAGCGCCTCGGTCGAGTGGGCCTCGGTGAGAAAGTTCAACTCCTCCCGCAGGGTGTGGGCGAACTCCTCCACGAGGTCGGCGACATTGTGCAGCCGACACCACTCCGAATAGCGCTCAACGTGACGGGCGGCCCATTCGAGGATGTCGAGGTCGGTCTCCACCTCCAGCTCGATCCCGGGCTTCTGCACCTTGACCGCAACGACCTCGCCCGAACGCGTCACTGCTCGGTGCACCTGGCTGAGCGAGGCCGACGCCACGGGCTTGGGGTCGAACTCCAGGAACAACTCATCCAGCGGCGCCCCCAACTCCATCTCGACTACAGCGCGCGCCTCGTCGAAGCTGACCGGCGGCACCTGCTCCTGAAGCTTGCGCAACTCGCGCGCGATGTCCAGCGGCAGGATGTCCGTGCGACTGCTCAGCGCCTGGGCCAGCTTGATGGCGGTGACGCCGCTCTGCTCAAATACCAGGCGGACACGCACGGCCATGTCCATGTCCGCCGCGTCCTCGTCGCGCATCCCCTGCCAGCGCGAGGGCAGGAAGCGCTCGAGGCCCATCATCTGCATCACCGAGCCGAAACCAAAGCGCGCCAGCACCCCGGCGACGTGACGCGCGCGCCGCATCCAGTTGCCGGCGCGCCGATGGATCCCCATAATGCCCAGCTCAGAGCGCGACATTCAGCCCTCTCCCGCACCTGCGGCAAGCGCCGGCATCACTCAGCCGGCTCGATACGCTGTAGCCTCTACGCGCCACGGCCGTCTCGCCGCAGTCCGGGCAGACGGTGTCGCCGCCGCCGTCCAGCATCACGTTCCCGGCGTACACGAAGTTCAGTTTCTCACGCGCGATCTCAACGGCTCGCTGCAGGCGATCGATCGGCGTGGCGGGCGCCGTATGCTTGTACGACGGCCGGTAACGCGAGATGTGCAACGGCAGGTCAGGCGATACGCTCGCCGCCCAGTCCACCAGCGCACGCACCTGTTCCTCGCTGTCATTTGCGTCGGTCACCAGCAGATTCGTGATCTCCACGTGGCACCGGCCCAACGCCAGCTCGACCGTCCGGCGTGCCTGCGCACCCGAGGCGATCCCGCACAGCGAGCGGTAGAACTCATCGTCCATCGCCTTGATATCCACGTTCATCGCATCTATGACCGGCAGCAGCTCCTGCAGCGGCTCCTCGCAGATCAGCCCGTTGGTGACGAGCACGTTCACCAGGCCCTGCTCGCGCGCCAGTGCCGCCGTGTCGCGCACGTACTCGAACCACACAATCGGCTCGTTGTACGTGTACGCAATGCCAATGTTACCGCGCGAGCGCGCGTCCAGAGCCAACTCCACGGCCTGCGCCGGCGTCAGCTCCTGGGTCCGGGGCTCTCCCTGCGAGATCGTGAAGTTCTGGCAGAACCGGCACGCCAGGTTGCACCCGAAGGTCCCGAGCGACAGGATCTGCGCGCCCGGATGGAAGTGATACAGCGGCTTCTTTTCGATCGGGTCCATCCCTGCGGACGTGATCCGCGAGTAGTTCATCGTGCGCAGTGTCCCCTCCAGATTCCTGCGCACTCGACATCGGCCCGATCGCCACAGCCCGATGCGGCAATCCTGCGGGCATAACAGGCAGTGAATCCGGTCGCCCTCGGGCTCCCACCACGCGGCCTCGGGCGCCGCGTCGCCGCTGCCTGTCCCACCGCTGGTCATGCTGCGCGCCATCTCTCCTCAGCCACCTGCCCCCTGCGCGTACTCAAGCAACTCCGGCTCCCCGCTCACGTCGTCGATCAGTGCCTGCACGGCCTCAATCTGCTCTGCGTCCCCAAACGCCGTGATCCACACGGCGCCCTCGGCGCCCATGATGCCGCCGGCGGCGATCTGCACCGCCATCGCCCCGGTCAACAGCTCGATGGCCTCCAACTCGGTGACGATCTCGGCAGGCGTCACCCACAAGCTCGGGCCCTGAAGGCGCTCCGCCGCCTCAGTCAGCAGCGTCGAAGACTCGATCAGGTCCCCCGCGATCTGTTTCTCGAGCCCGCACGGAGCTACGAAGTGCAGGTGCCGCCCGTGCGTCGGGCCCAGATACTTCCCCACGGTGCCACCGGTGGGAGCCCCGATCAGGTAGCCCACCAGCCCCTGGCAGTAGTCCAGAGCGTTGGGCGACTTGATCACCACATCGCCCGCCCGCAGCTCGTCAACGATCGTCTCCGCATCGGCGTCCTCGTCCACCGTCCCGCAGCGCAGGATCATCTCGGGGATGTCCGCGCTCAGTAGCTTCGCCCGGCCTGCGTGGGCGCTCGGGAGTGTCCTTCCGGTGACGAAATCGAGGCGACTAATCGACTCGCCGAGCAGCTCCTCCAGCACATATCCGGACGTGGTGCTCCGGGTGACTACGACGGTGCCCTCCGCCAGGGCACGCTTCACGCACGGCAGGGCCGCGACCCCCTTGCCAACCAGCCGCTTGCTCTCCGCAACGGTCAGCGAGAAAGTGTAGTAAGCGTCGGCCGGCATCGGCATCTCCACCCGTTCAACTCGACGTGCGCCACCACGATAAAGCCCGTAAACGCTTTACCGTGCGCCCGGTCGGTCCGCATCAAGTCCGGTCGGAAGTATAACACACGCCGGCAGCGGCGGCAACGAAGGTGCCCGCACAAACGCCGCGCGGCACGCCCCGAGGGCGTGCCGCGCCGATTCCGGGCGCTCCGTTTGCTCAGCAGTCGATGATCCACTGCAGATGCCGCGCCGTATCGTGCACGAACTGCTCCGGGAACTGCGGGTAGCGCGCCAGCTCTGCGGTGAGCCAGCCATCGTAGCCGACGCCGCGCAACGCGTTCATCACCCGCGGGTAGTCCACACTCCCGGTCAGCAGCGCCACGAACTGCCTGCTCTCCGCGTTGAAGTCCTTGATGTGCACGCGCACGATACGCTCGGCCAACACCTCAATCCAGTGCACCGGGTAGCCGTAGAGCACGATGTTGCCAACATCGAAGTACGCCGCCACGTAATCGCTCTCGAACTGATCGATGAAGTCGCGCATCTCGATCGGGCTGAGCAGGAACTTGTTCCACACGTTCTCGAGCGCCATGGTCACGCCCAGGTCCTCGGCGACCGGCAGCAGCTCCCGGATGCTCTTGGCCGCCAGGTCCATGGCGGCATGATACGGAGTATTGTCATCAACCACCCCCGGCACCACCAGCACAACATCGGTGCCACTCCAGTCGGCAACGCGCAGCGATCGCTCGACCCCCCTGACGCCCTCTACGCGCACGGCCTCGTCGGTGCTCGACAGCGGCAGCTTCCAGTGGGTGGAGGCCATTACCGACGCGATCTCGACCCCCGCCGCGTCAGCGGCGGCCTTCGCGTCCTCAGCCGCTGCCTGCGTCTCAATGCCGGTCAGTTCGAGGCCATCCAGGCCGGCCTCGGCCGCAAGGGCGAACTGCTCTTCGAGGGACGCGCCGGGCACCGACCCCAGTGTCATCGACTTCTTCAACACACGACCTCCTCTGTCAACGGGCTATGTGACCGACAACGCTTCCAAGTTCCGAGCGGCAAGGACAATCCCTCCCTCGCGCCGAACCATTTCGTCTGCCGACGCGCAACTCGCCCACACAGGAGCCCGCCATGAAGCTCGCCGGACACACGATGGGCATGCCCGGGATGGACATCTTCGAGTCGATCTCGTTCTGCAGGCAGCTCGGCCTCGACGGCATCGAAGTGCGCTGCGCCGAGAACGGACAGATGCATCTTGAGGCGCTCAGCGCTGATGACACCGCCCGCATCCGCGACCACGCGCAGGCCGAGGGCATCGAGTTCGCCTGCCTGACGCCCTACTACCGCGACTTCATGACGCCGGAGGCCGCGGAGGCGACCCTCGATGGCTACCGACTCGCCTGCGAAATCGCGCGCGCGCTGAGCTGCCCCGTGGTGCGCGCCATCTCAGGGGTCTGGCCGCAGGAGGGGCATGAGCGCCAGGAGGTCTTCGACAGGACGGTCGCGGGGATGAAGCGGGCGGCGGTCATCGCCGCGGACCGCGGGGTGACGCTGGCGGTCGAGACCCACGGGGGCCAGCTTGCTTTCAGCGCGCGGGAGACCTTGGAATTCGTCGAAGCCATCGACCACCCGTCGGTGGGCGTGCTCTGGGACCCATACTGGGTGCGGGTGCGTGGCGAGGAGACGGTGGCGCAGACGCTTGACCTGATCTCGCCCTGGATCGTGCACGTGCACGCCAAGAACGTGCGCTTTGGGGCGGACGGCTCGCGGCACACGGTGCTGCTGAATGAGGGCGAGCTGGACTGGTGCGCGATCGTGGCCGGGCTGGCGGCCATCGGCTACGAAGCGTACATCTCCGACGAGTTCGAGAAGTTCTGGCACCCCGAGGAGCTGCCTGAGCCGGAGGTGGGCATGGCGCGCAACCGCGACGTATTGCGCGAGTGCCTGGCGCGGCTGGGTTAGTCCCTGGCCGCAGGGGCCTCCTCAGGCGAGCCCCTGGCCCTCGCCCGGTGGACCGCGAGCCCGGCAAGCGCCACCAGCACCAGCATCAGGCCCGCGCCGGCGCCGGTGGCGGCACTGCCCGATGGTGACACGCCGCCCGCGAGCGTGCCGCTGATCGCTTTGGGCAGGTCCGCCGGTGGCGCGCCGTGCACGGGCGCCTCCGGCCGTTCGGCCGGTGCGTCCGTGACCTGCCAGCAGACCAGCGAACCGCCGATCCTCTGCAGAGACACGCAGCGCTCCCCGACGAGCGTCCACAGCGCCATGTCCCTGCCGCGCCGGGGGGCAAGCCAGATGCTCTCGCCGGTCTCCGCATCAATGCGCTTGAGGCCGCCCCCCGGCGTGACGACCAGTTCTGCCGAGCCCGTATCCTGGCCGGAATGGACGTAATCGGTGGAGATGGGAACACGGGGCCGGCTGCCGAGGTCGTGTCCGTCATCTACCGCCACGGCCCACACCCTGTCCCCGCCACCGGCCCTCACCAGCAGTTCATCGCCCGTTACCTTCACGCCCTCGACCATGCCCTCGGGATCGATCTCCCACAGCGCATTCCCGGAACGCACGTCGAGCGCGACAATCAGGCCCTCATGGTAGCGCTCGTGGCCGCCGCACACATACACACGTCGGTCGTCCGCGTCCGCCCCGGTACCGTCAAACCTGCGCTCCCAGAGCCGCTCGCCGGTCTCCAGGTCCACGCCCATCAGGCCGAAGTAGGGTGCCCATACCACCGCGGTGTCACCTGCGATGAGCGGCCGCACCTCGGGAGCGGCCGACTTCTCCAGGTCGGAGGTCACCGACCACAGCTCTTCCCCGGTGTTGCGCTGCAGGCAGACCAGGCCCAGCTTCGCATGATAACGCTTCCCGGGCGCCACCATGCCCACCAGGATGCGGTCGCGCCACGGCACGGACATCACGGCCTCGCCCGCCACTTCGCAGGTCATCAGCCGCTCTCCGGAGTGCAGGTCGAATACCGCCACCTCGGGCCCGGCACACGCGATAACCTGCCCGTCGTCAACAGCCGCCGGCGTGCGCGCATGGCTGCGCCCCGCCTGCAGGACGGTCTCCCACACCGGCTCGAGCCCCACGCGCGGCACGTCGGGGGCCACGTCGGCATTCGTCGGCTCCGCCTCCCCCCAGGGCACCGCGGCGAAGTCCACGGCCAGATTTGTGGCCGGCAGCCCGCGCGTCGAGACCGTGACGGTGGGTGCGTCCCCCGGGCTGATCCGCGCGCCGGGCAGCGAACACTGCACCTGCTCGGTGCCCGGCGGCAGTTGGATCGCCACATCGAGGTCGCCGAAACTGCGCCAGAAGCGCGCGGTGCGCAGCACGAACTCAAAGCGCGAGACCTGCTCGTGACTCGGCAAGGTGCCTTCTCTGACGCGCGGACGGTTCCTGAAGCCCACAGGCTGACGGTAGCTCACACAAAACCGGTTCTCACCCGCGCGCAGGCTCAACTCAGCCACTGCAAAGTCCATGGACGGAGCCAGTCCCCAATGCGGGTGACCGTCGTCCCACAGCGCCAGCGGATCGGGGGCATGCCGGTCAAAGGCCAGCGCGATGAATCGTTCGTTGGCGAACCGCAGGCCGGCGACTTGCTCGTCGGTCATGTGCAGGTCGTCACGATAGTCCCCCCAGTCATCCATGACCTCATGGGCCAGGCACCACGCCACGTGATCCGGTTCGGGGACGCCCATCTGCTGGAGGCGCCGCTCAAGCTGGTTGACCAGGCGCGAGTGGATGTGCAGGTCGTCGGGCCGCCTGCTCTCCTCCGCGGCGCGCCGCCGCACGGCTCGGAGGTCCCTCTCCGCCTGCGCGCATATCTCCGCCAGCCCCGGGTCGGCCGCCACCGCCCGGTCGATAGTCTCTCGCCAGCGCTCGGCATAGGGCGCCAGCAGTTCCGTGCCGGACACGAGACGACCGGGGATACGGCGACCGTTGAGGGCAAACAGGAAGCTGTCCACCTCGCCGACCGCCGGGAAGAGGACCGGCACCGTCACTGGATGGTCAGCGATGAGCAGGTAGTCGGCCACCACGGCCGCGTTGCAGAGGTGATAGGGAAGGTCTGCCTTCGTCCTTCGAGGGGTGATGGTGACGCGCAGCGTCTCGGAGGTCATGTCCACCGGCACGGCCCGCGCGGGCATGATGCGCCCGCCGGCGTAGACCTCCTCCATGGGCAGCGGGTCGGCGAGGGCGAGCGGCGGGATCAGCAGGCACCAGGCACTCAGACAGGCGCTGCAGACCAGGGCGCGTCGAGGTCCGGACATCGCACATCCCCCTTGCGCCAGGCATTCTGATGACGCCGGTACCACGTGCGCATGCCGGAGGCACACGCCAATCAGGGAAAGGGTGTCAGGTCAGCTCTCTGTGCCCATCGCACCGTCAATCGGTCGTGGCGGCAGCCTGAGCGGGCGTGTTGTCGAAGCCGGTGGGCAGGGCGCCGTCGGCCTGCGGGTTCCACCACACCGTCTTGAAGATCTCGTTCCAGAGCGTGCTGAAGTCGGGCGCCTGGTTGCCGAGACCGCGCAGCGCCGTACGCGTGGTGTTGCCGCGGAAGGCCAGCACCCGCTCGCCCGATGGAGTCACCCGAACGAGCTGTATCGTCATCGTCTTGACCACTTCGTCGGCCTGGATGGTCGCCAACGCGATTCGGTAGGCCTGCTTGACCGCGGCCTCTACCAGTCCCGCCGACGGCAGCGATCTGGGGATGGTCGCGCGCACCACGGCGTAGCCGGTGTAGGGATCGACCATCGCGCTCACGCGCCCACTCATCGAGCGCTCATCGCCCCAGGTGAGCGAGCTGACCGCCTCGATCACCGCGCGATCATGGTCGGTCAACGGCTCGGTGGTCGTCTCGCGGCCCGAGCGCGAACTGATGACCCGACGCGGGGCGCGCTGCGGTGGCAGCGGCTGCGCCGACCAGTGTCCGCTCGCCACTTCCTGTGCGCCTCCGGTGGCGGCCGGCGTCCTCCCGACGGCCGGCGCCGCATGCGCGCTGCGCACCGGGCTGGGCCCAGTCAGCGCCGGCGCGCGCGTCGGTGCGCCCTCAGACACATCGGAGACGACCGGTGTGGTAGAGGTCTGACCACGCTCACCTGGCCCGCCGAACAGGCCCGCGATGATGGCGATCACCACCAGCGCCATCACGGCCGTACCGATGCCCAACCACACCAGCTTCCGGCCCGAGCCGGTGTCATCCACCAGCTCCGGCTCGGGGCCGGTGCGCGCATGGCGCATGCGCTTGCGCGCCTCGGCGAGCTTGCCGGTCAGCTCCGGCGTCTCCGCGAGCTGGCTGGCGAGGTCATACCACGCGACCGCGTCCTCCCACAGCTCGCGCCGGTACATGATGTCGCCCATCTTCTCGTGGACCTCGGCGCTGGTCGGATACTGCTGCAGCAACGACCGGCAGGCGGCCTGAGCCGCCATCAGGTCGCCCTCGGCGATGAGCCGATCGATATTACGAAGCTCCTGCAGCATGCGCTCACTCCGTCCCCCGCGTCCTGATCCGCGCCTGGGCGAGCCCCTCCGGGGCCTCCGCGGGCCCGAAACGTTTGACCATGCGCACGCGCTCCACCTCGTAGCCCAGCTTCTGGTAGAAGGCGAGCGCGCGCGGGTTGCACGTGCTGGCGTCAAGCATAATCTTGTCCGCGCCCTCATCGAACAGCCACTGCTCGATGGCGGCCATCAGTCGCCGGGCCTGCCCGCTACCGCGCAGATGCGGGGCGATGTAGACATTCTTAATATACCCAACTCGGGCGTCAACCAGCGTTGACATCAGCGCTCCCCATATGAAGCCGCACAATCGGCCGTCCTGTTCGAGCACCATGAGGGCCTCACGCGAGTCGCGCGCGGCCCGACGCAAGTCACGCCCGTACTCCTCACGGAAGGCCCGATCAACACGGAACCCGGGGAAGTTGGTCTCGTAGACCTCGTACTGGAAGTCCAACACCGCGTCGAGGTCGCGGCGCACGTTGAAACGTCGCACTGTCGGTTCCTCGCCACTGAGCTGCAACTCGCTGCCTGCGGCGGCCATGCTCAGCCCCCTTCGTCGATGATCTCGACGTGTTCCTGCACCACCCGGCGCGGACACAGCTTGATGAACGCCCACAACGCGGCCATCAGCACGATGGTGTCATCCGCCCAGCCGAGCGGGATGATGAAGTCGCTCAACGCGTCAACGGGCACGATGAAGTAGAGCACCCCGAGGGCGAGCACCGCCCGTGCCAGCACGCCCACGCGCTTGTCGTGCCACAGCCGCGCGTAGAGCTTGAAGAAGTTGGGCAGATGCACCAGCATGCGCCAGGTGTTCATCCGCCCCGGATTGAAGCCGATCCCCGGTGGTGTCCGCATCTGTTGGCTCCCGACAGCGTCCCTGACGCACGCCTCCCCGGTGTACAGTGACCTGAGAGACCGCCAGGTTCCATTCTCGACGATGAATCACCCGCCGCCGAGCGCGCCCACAACCTGCTCGGTTACGTTCGCATCCACCTCGGCGCACAGATCCAACCCGTCCAGCCGCGCCGCGATCGTCTCAACGAGGGCAGGATCAACGTCGTCGGCGTTCAGGCCCAGCCTGGTCATGACCTGGTTCGCGATCTGCTCGCCGACGGCCTGGTCGAGCGCCACCATGATCTCGAGCACCTGCGCGTACACGGCGGTATTCAGGTCGGCACTCATGGGGTCCGGGGTGACCGGATCGGGCACCACGCCCCGACGCACGCCGGCAATCAACACCGGCGCCAGGTCCCAGCGGCCCATCGCGGTCAGTTCGCCCGCCAGGCGCCCGATACTGGGCCAGTTGAGCAGTCGTGCCCTGGCTTCAAGGACGCGCATTTCGGGGTCGGGGTTCATGAAGTCGATGGCCCAGGCGGCGCGTCCGGGGCCCGCGATCTCACCGTTGGTGGCCACGATCTCCCCGGGCAGTTCGGCCGAGAAATGCAGCCCCGCCTCGCCCGAGGACATCACAAGGGCCATCATCCCCGCCATGGCCTCGTCCATGCCCTCGAACTGCACCTCACCCTCGCCGCCCCCGGCGGGGGCCTCTCCTTCAGGCTGCACCTCGACCGGGCCCATCTGCGGCTGCATGCCCTCCTCGGGCAGGGCCATCGAGAAGGTGTACTCCGTGCTCAGCAGCCGCCCGGTCATGCCGAACTCCGGCGTCACCTGAGCCTCTTCGGTGAACAGCGCCTCGCCCGGGGGCGCCTCGCCCACCATGGTCCTGACCTGCCACTGGCCGCGCGTCTCTTCGCCCAGGTCCTGCCATCTGCCGGGAGCCAGGCCCTCGTTCATGTCGGTGGTGAACTCGCCCTCGCCCTGCTCGGCCACGCTCTGCAACATGCCCACTTCAATGCGGCCGTGCCGGGTGCCGTCGGGGTCGAGCGCGAACTGGGCGTCGATGAAGATGCAGCCGCCCGTCAGGCTCAAGGCCGCCAGGGCGATCGCTACCGCCAACAACCTGCCGGTGTCAGTATGTGCCATACTTCTTCACCGCCTCATAAAGCGCCATGATGTTCTCCCACGGCACGTCCGGCTCAAGCACGTGCGTGGGTGCGATCAGCAGCCCGCCGTCGTAGCCGACGTTCTCGATGGTCCACTTCACCGCCGCGCGCACGTCGTCGGTGCTGCCGAAGGGCATGGTGGTCTGCGTGCCGATGCAGCCCCAGAACGAGAGCCGATCACCGTATTCGCGCTTGAGCGCCGCCGGGTCCATGCACTCGGGCTGGATCGGGTTGAGCACATCGAAGCCGATCTCTATCAGATCGGGAATGACCTCACGCACGTCGCCGTCGCTGTGATACCACGCCAGGATGTCGGGATTGACCTCCTTCGCCGACTTGACCACGTAGCGCCAGCGCGGCTTGAGCCACTCGCGCCACATCTCCGGGCTCATCATCAGCCGGTCCTGCATGCCCACGTCGTCGCCGCAGTGGATCATGTCGCAGCCGGCTTCGGCGAAGCGTCGGGCGGCGAAGGCCCGGTCCTCGGTGATCCGATCGAAGACGTACGCGGCCATGGGCGGGTCGAAGATCATGTCCTGCATGAGCTTCTCCATGCGCGTCATCTGCCACGCGGTCTCCCAGATGTGGCCGACGCCGCCGGAGACGAACCACTCGCCCGCGTGCAGGTCCGCAACCTGCTGCTCGAGGTGCTCGTGCCGCCACGGGGGCGTGTAATCGGGCCAGGGGAAGGCCTCGAGGTCCTCGATGGTGCGGGCGCGCTCGAGCGGGTAGATGCGGCCGGTGAAGTGGTAGAAGCCCGCGGGCGGGTGGCCCGAACCGTACTCGTTGAAGGTAGTGCCCTCCGGCCATCCCTCGGGGAACCACGGAGAGAAGTCCGGAAGCCGCTCGGGACCGCGGAAGCCCACACCGCGCCGCTCGAAGCCGAAGAAGTCGGCGGGGTTGGTGGCGCCGGTCTGCCGCTCAAACTCCTCCTGCACCGCCGGCGTGAAGCTCCACTCCTTGGGCACACGGTCGGGAATCCGACGGCGCATTGCGGTCAGCACACGCTCACGCGGCGACATCTCAGCGGGCATCCCTACCTCCCGGGGCCGTGCATCCGGCCGTAGACGAAGATGAGCATGACCGCGCCGGCGAGCGCGAGCAGCAGCAGGCCGACGACGGGTTCAGTGGGCGCCAGCGTGATCCCCGTCACTCCGCCGACCATCAGCAGCGCCATCACCCATCGCCAGATACGCAGCATCGGCGGCGTGGTCAGCGCGTCCATGAGTTCGCGGCGTGCCTTCAGGTAGCGTCCGCAGCGGGCGCACCGTGACAGCTCCGGCGGGTTGTCGGCTCCGCACATCGGACAACGCTGCAACCCGAGATCCCGACGCCGCTTGAGGTCGAGGCAGCGCTCGAGCCGCAGAGCGACCTCGGCGTTGATCTCATGCAGCGCCAGGTACTCCTCGTAATGCGCGATAGCGCGGTCCCAATCCTCCTGCGCCTCGTAGATCTCAGCCAGCTTGCGGTGCGGCTGCGCGACGTCGGGTTGCTCGCGTATCCACGCCTGGCAGCGCAGGATGTCCTCGCGCATCATCCGCCGCCTGATCACCGCCTCGGACGCCGCCGGGATGATGAGCACCGCCAGCGCCAGCAACCCGTAGGTCACCAGCAGCAGCGCGGCCACCCACCCGCCGGTCGCGATGGCGCCTGCCATCAACGCCACGAACACGGCGAGCACCGCGGCCAGCTCACTCAGGCTGATGAGCCGGTCGAACAGGCACATGCTCACCAGCCGCCACGCCGCCCACGCCGACAGCAGCGCCACCAGCGCGAACAGCGGCGCCAGCTCCCAGCCGCCGGGGTTGGCGACCACTTCGGGTGCCGCTTCGGGCATGTCATCTGCCTCCCGCACTGCCCGATCGGCGGCCGCGTCTTTTCACTCCCGCATGCGGCCGGAGATGAAGATCAGCGTCGCGACCACGCTGCACGCCAGCAGCACCAGGCTCAGCACCGGCGGGATGGCGCTCGGGAACAGGCCGATGATCAGCCCCGGCACCAGGAAGACCACGGTCAGCCACTTCCACAGCCGCATCATCTCCGGCGTGGTGATGGTGTCGAGAATCTCCTGAGTGCCCCTCAGATAAACTCCGCACTCCCGGCAGCGCGCCAGATCGCTCGGGTTGTCGGCGCCGCAGACCGGGCAGCGGCGCAGCCCCATGTCACGCCGGCGCTTCGCCGCCAGACAGCGCTCAAGCGCGCGCTGCACGTCCGCGGCGCTGCCGGGGTGGATCTCCACGTAGGCCTGGTAGTGCTCGATGGCTCGCTCCCAGTCCTCCCGCTGCTCATAGATCTCGCCCAGCTTGCGGTGCGGATAGGGCACGTCCGGCTGGCGCTCAAGCGCGGCGCAGTACCTGGCGATGTCCCGAGCCATCAGCCGCCGCAGCCCGACGCGCTGTTGCGCGATGGGGATCAGGGGGATCATCAACCCCGCTACGCCCAACAGTCCAAGCAGAAAGAAGCCGATGACCCCGCCGGCTCTGATTGCCAGCCCCATCAGGGCCAGGAAGAGGCACAGGATGATCGCGAACTCCGGCCCGCTGATGAGCCGCTCCTGCACCCACAGCCCGAAGAGCTGCCACACCGCGAACCCGCAGATCAGCGACCCGGCGGCCAACATCGCCACAGTGACGAACGCGCCGCCCGCTGCGCCGACCATCATTCCCCCTCCCGGCCCGCTGCAATCGCTACTCCTCGCTCGACAGCCCGTGGATGCTGGCGCCGCGCTCAACCAGCCGCGCGCGCAGGGCCGCCACGTCGATGCCGCGCACATCCCCGCCCGCCAGCGCCCTCTGCGCCGCCACGCCCGCCGCCTCGCCGATGGCCATCACGATGGGCATCACCCGCAGCGAGCTGTGTGCGCCGTGATCGCATGAGACGCAACGCGCCGCGACGAGCAGGTTGTCGAAGCCCTTCGGCGTCAGGCAGCGGTAGGGAATGTCGTAGGCCTCGCCCGGCGGCAGGCGCTTGATGACCGTGCCGGTGCCCGCCGGGTTGTGTATGTCCACCGAGTACGACCCGCGCGCGATGCCGTCGTCGAACTTGCGCGCCTCCAGCACATCCTCGGTGGTCAGGACGTAGTCGCCCATCACGCGCCGGCTCTCGCGCACCCCGATCTGCGGCGCCATCTCCTGCAACCACGCGCCCTCGAAGCCCGGAACCTCGGCGATCAGGAAGCGCACCATCTGCCGCACCTGCCGGCGGGCCTCGAGTTCGGCCTCGGTCATGTCCTCGGCGCTCGTCGCGTCGCGCCTGACGATGCGCGTGGTGTTGAAGTGCACCTCGTGATCGTGCGTGGTGAAGAAGAACAACACGTTCTCGCGCGGGTTGTCGATCTGCCCGCGCTCCCTGGCGGCGTCGTAGAGCGCGCTGACCTCGGCGCGCGACGGGATGGCCTCGAGGTCCACGCCCACCATTCGGAAGCACAGGGTCATCGGCTGGGACAGACCGTCCTCGTCGCGGCCCAGGCGCACATCCGCCCCCGCCCACGCCGCCAGGTCGCCGTCGCCGGTGCTATCGACGAAGATCTCCCCCTCCACGGCCTGCAGACCCGACTTGCTCGCGATGGCGATGCGCCGCACACGCCCGTCCGCGGCGTCCACCGCGGCGAGACTGGTGTGCAGGCGCAGGCGCACTCCGGCCTCCCGACACAGGTCATCGGCCACCAGCTTAAGCAGTTCGGCGTCGAAGGCACTGCCCTGGCGTGGGCCGGTCCAGCCGCCCTCGGCGTCGAGGCGGCTGAGGATGCGCTCGAACAGGCCGCGGATGATCGGCCTGCCTCCTGCGTGCCAGGTCATGAACGGATTCACCAGGCCGGCGGTGGCCATGCCGCCCAGGAAGCCGTAGCGCTCAATGAGCAGCGTGTCGGCGCCCTCTTCGGCGGCGGCTACGGCGGCGCACAGTCCGCCCGGCCCACCTCCGACCACGACCACATCGGCCCGCACGCCGACGTCCAGCGCGTCGAAGTTGACGGCATCGCTCATACGGACTGCTCCTCTTCCTTCAGGTCGATGTGCAGATGCAGGCCGCGGCGGGCGGCCTCACGCGCCAACGGACTCCACTCCTGCATCTCCGCGAACTGCTCCTGCGAACACGGCAGCAGCTCGAGATGCACGTCCGACTTCCACTTGCTCTGCAGCTCCTGGAGCAGGCGGCTGAGCCCCTGACCCTCGAACCGGTCGTCCAGCAGGACCAGGTTCAGGTCCGAATGCGGGCGCTCATCGCCGCGCGCGCGTGAGCCGAAGAAGATCGCGTCCCGCACGCCGACGCGGCGCATGAAGCGCTCGATCTCCTCGATCAGTTCCTCGCGTGGTACTGCGCCTCGATCCACTCGAAGGCCTCCTGCGCCATGGTGACGGCCTCGAACGCGTCGTCCCGGTCGAACCGCTGCGAGGGCGGGCCCCCCGCGGCGTCCACGTAGCGCGTAGACATGTAGAACGGGTTGAGCCGCTTGATGATTTGCCAGATCTCCTCGGGTATCCTGCCGAAGACGTCGTGCACCATCGCCTGCAGGGAGTGCTCGTGGGGCATGGGCCGACCGCGGAGGATAGGATAGCCGACCTTGAGCAGCTTCTCGAGGGCCTGGCGGGCGTGGAAGACCGCCAGGTGCGGAATGGCGTTGTCGGCCAGCACGTTGGCCGCCACCAGCTCGGTGCGGGCGTCGGCGATCCACGAGCGTTCGCGCTCAGAGAGCATCCGTCAGGCGTCCTCGCCGGCGGCCGCGTCGTCGGCCACGTCGTCCGAGGGCAGCAGGCCCTGTACCCAGTCGAGCACAACAGCCACCGTCCTGAGCACGTGAACAACGTCCTTCTCCGCGAAGTAATGCGTCGGACTTGGCACGACCTCAGTCGGGTTGCGCGTGGTGAGGTAGTACGGATCGAGTTCCTTCACAGCGGAATCGATCTCGTCGGGAACGTCCTCGCAGATCAACCCGACCAGTTCGCCCAGCGAATGCGTCCGAGGCGGTTCTACGCGGCCCAGCTCAAGCGCAGCCGCCTTCAGGGCCAGCTCGACTGCCTGGCGTGCATTGAGGATCGCCTGGCTGTAGAGCCCGGCCCCCATCGCGAGTTCCGCCATCCGCCGACACGTCCGCATCTCGGTCGGCCGGTCCCGGGTCCTGTCCATGAGCCGCTTCCCTCCCGTTGATCCGTAGTCCCCCTGTGTAACCGCGATCCCGGCCTCGTGCTCCAGCAGCCTCAAGTGGACGCCCTCTCGATCCGCCACGCGCTCTATGCCCAGGCCGTGCCGGGCGTGCTCAAACTCCTCGGGCGTGTAGGCCAGCACCTCGAGCGGCGGGAGGCCCCGCGGCCATTCGTGAAGCAGGGGGGCGATCCGGTCGATGAACCGCGTGCCCTCGAAGCGGGGCGAGATGACGATGAGGTCCACGTCGCTGATGTTGAGGGCCTCGCCGCGGGCGCAGGACCCGTAGAGGATGGCCTCCGGCGCGCCCACACGGCGCATGAACGCCCCAATCGCCTCGATCAAGCGCTCCCGCGCAAGCGGGCGGTCCCCCACTGCAGTATCGCGCAGCATTGCTCCAGCGCCTCCAGAACGGCGTCGGACCGGAAGCCCGACCGGCGTGACACTCGTGGGGCTGCCCCTGCGGCCCCCGATCGCCAGCGTCACGGCGTCGTCCTGTCCGCTACCCCAGCTTCGCCCGCATGATCTCGTTGACCATGCCCGGGTTCGCCTGGCCCCTGGTGGCCTTCATGACCTGGCCGATGAGGAAGCCGATGGCCTTCTCCTTGCCGCCACGGAAATCCGCGGCGGGCCCGGGGTTGTCGGCGATGACCTGCTCGACAATCGCCTCCAACTCGCCGGTGTCGGAGATCTGCTCGAGGCCCTCCTCTGCGACAATCTCCTTCGCGCGCTTGCCGGTCTCGAACATCCTGGCCAGCACACCCTTGGCGATCTTGCCGCTGATGACGCTCTCTTCGATGAGCATCAGCAGCTCCACCAGCCCTTCACTCGTCACCGGGCTGTCGGCGATGGCGGTCTCCGCCTCGTTGAGCAGACTCATCAGGTCGCCCATCACCCAGTTGCTGACGGTCTTGGCCGGGCCTGCGAACAGGCGGCACGCCTCCTCGAAGTAATCGGCCAGTTCGCGTGTCTCGGTGAGCACCCGCGCGTCGTAGGCGGGCAGATCGTACTGCTCCTGAAAGCGCGCGCAGCGCGCCGCAGGCAACTCCGGGCAGCTCGCATAGATCGCCTCGACCCACGCGCGGTCGGGTTCCAGCGGCACCAGGTCGGGCTCGGGGAAATACATGTAGTCGTCCGAGGTCTCCTTGCGCCGCATCAGCGCGGTGACCCCGTTGTTCTCGTCCCAGCGCCGCGTCTGCTGGAACAACTCGTCCTCGCGGCCCTCGGCGACTGCGCGTCGCTGGCGCTCGATCTCGTACTTGACCGCCTCGAAGACTGCCCGGATGGAGTTGAGGTTCTTGATCTCCACCTTGGGCGTGGCCTCCCCGGTCTCGGGGTCGCGCAGGTTCACCGTCGGCTCGGCGCGCATCGCGCCCTCGTCCATGTTCGCAGTGGAGACGCCGATGGCGCGCAGGATGAGCCGCAGTTGCGTGAGGTACTCGCGGCACTGCTCGGCGGTGGTGAAGTCCGGCTCGGTCACCACCTCCATGAGCGGGATGCCGCAGCGGTTGTACTCGACCAGCGACGAGCCGGTGGGCAGGTGGATGTTCTTGCCGGTGTCCTCCTCCAGATGCGCTCTGCGGATACGGATGCGCACCGGCTCGCCATCAACGTCGAGGTCGATGTACCCGCCGTAGCTGAGCGGTTCATCGTACTGCGAGATCTGGAAGTTCTTGGGCAGGTCCGGGTAGAAGTAGTTCTTGCGCGCGAAGCGGCAGCGCTCCGCCACCTGACAGTTCAGCGCTGCGGCGGTGCGGATCACGTACTCGATCGCGGTGCGATTGGGCACCGGCAGCGAGCCCGGCAAACCCAGGCAGGTGGGGCAGACGTTGGAGTTCGGATCCGCGCCGAACTTCGTCGAACATGCGCAGAACATCTTCGAATCGGTGTCGAGCTGGACATGGACTTCGAGACCAACCAGAGGCTCAAGGGCCATCGGGCATCACCTGCGCACGACCGGGAATCGGGAGTCGGCAATCGGCAATCGGCAATCGGCAATCGGCAATCGGCAATCGGCAATCGGCA
>CAZTZN010000035.1:0-30556 GCA_964617715.1 uncultured Armatimonadia bacterium
GTATGTGTGAGCACCACCTGGCCGCCGCCGTGGAGGAAGGTTACGTAGCTGTCCCACGCGACGTTGACGGTGCGGCTGATCTCCTGCTCATCGGGGTTCGTGAAGGTGATGGTAAGCTGCTGGGGGCTCAACGGGCCCTGCGTAATGCGGTCGCCCCAGACACCGCGACCGACCGCCACGTCAGCCAGGCCGTCGCCGCCCTCGACGTTGATGGTACCCTCGGTGGCGGTGATGATCGAGCCGTAGAGGTTGTTCTCGCCGGTCTCGAAGCCGCGCTGGCCGTAGGGGAAGGGCAGCGTGCGCCGCAGTGAGCCGATGTCGGCCTGTATGGTGATGTTCTGCGGGCCGCCAATGTTGAAGAAGGTCGGGATCAGGAAGCCCTCACCGGCCCCCTCGCCGGTCGAGGGGATGCTGATGAGATTCCCCTCCTCGGCGTAGAGGGAGCTGCGGAAGTCATAGCTCCAGTAGGTCGTGCGGACCTGGCCCCCGCGGGGCTGCTCGTCGCCTTCGAAGGTGGTGTAGAAGTGCTCGGCGATGAGCGCCACCGACTGGGTGAGCGGGATGTTCCAGATGAACAGCTTGGGCCCGATGCGCACGCTGGTGTCGAGCACCCACTGACGCTGGTACCACTCCTGGAAGGGCATGCCCTCGATCATGGGCAGCACCTGCGCGGCCAGCACCCGCAGCGCCGGGATGTTGCCGGGAAGATCGTCGGTGAAGCTCGCGTAGTAAGCCTGGTTGAAGTTGCGGAAGAAGCTCGAATCCTCGACCCAGCACTTGAACCAGACACTGCGCGCCATCGCCACGCGCCAGACCAGCATCCCGCCCCAGCCCGACTGCGGGTAGAAGGTGGGGCCACCGAGGTCGGGCTGGTTCTGCGGCTCGTAGACGGAGGTGGCGTAGAACGGCCCCGGGTCGATGGGATCGTAGCCGGGGGCGACGCCCGAGCGTGTCTGGATGACCGTCGCGGCGGCCCCGGCGAAGCCCTCTTCCCACGAATCATAGAAGAACGCCGCGTCGTCGTGGAAGGCCTGCAGCACGAGGATAAGCAGGATGTAACTGTCCTCGACGAAGTTACCCGACAGCGGGGCCATGCGAATCTCGTTGGTGGAGGCGTCGTACACCCCGCCCTGGAGCGCATCAAGTTCGGGGTCGAGCCTTATCGTGACGTGGAGGTCGAAGGCCGGGCGGCCGTAGACGTTGTAGGCCACGGGCAGCGCGCGGTCAAGGTAGTCGCTGAGAGCCGTCTCGTCGGCCGGGCTGAAGCCCTGGAAGGTGAAGCTGAGCGTGTTGGTGGGGCCACCGATCTGGGCCCCGACCGCGCGTGTGCGCATCAGGTCCGGGGCGACGAGCCGGCCCTCGCGAACGTGCACCAGACGACGCGGAAAGGCCGCCCGCGCCTGGGGGCTCTTCAGGCCGAGATGCTGCATCAACTGCAGCGTGTGGTTGGCGCGTTCGAGCATGTCTACGCTATGCTGGGAGCGAATCGCGTGTGACACCGAGGCCGCACCGGCAGGTCGCATGGGGGCGTCCTCGACCACGATCGCTCCCTGCGGCCCGTTGCTGACGGTCGCGAACGGCTCGTTGACCACGTTGCGGAAAGGCGAGGCGTGGCCGGCGCAGGCGAGCGGGATGATCAGGAGCAGCGATGTGGTTGCTCGCAGCAGCGACCGGACCGGTCGTCCCCTCCGGGCCTCGTCGGACCCCGGCGAAGCCGGCACAGCTTTCTGCCGCCGATCCTCAGTCATACCACTGCCACCACCATCGTCCGCCTTCAGCCTCGTCGGGGGGCTGCGCCTCGAGGGCCCCGCCCTCGTCGGGGCCGAAAGGTGCGGGTGGGTGCTGCGTGTCCTCCTGCGCCTGCTCCTGGCTGAAGCCGCCGAGGCCGGTCTCGAAGCCGCTCTCCGTGCCGGCCGTGGGCGGGCGGTAGCTGGTGCTGCCGCCTCGGGTGATGTCGGGGCCGCTGGAGAAGTCGAAGGTGCGGGTGCCGTATCCCGTGTTGCCGAAGGGCGACAGGCCGGAGCCGTAGCCCTGGTCCAGCGGGCCGGTCATGTCGGTGCGCCGGTAGGTGGCATCACCGCTGAAGTCGCCGATGCCCCCCGACCGATAGTCGTAGCCGTAGCCCGCACCGTAGCCGGAACCGTAACCGGCGCCGTAGCCGCCGAAGCTGGCCAGTCCGCCCCCGTAGCCGCTAAAGCCCGAGCCGCCGGAGCCCGCGAGTCCGCTGGAGAAGGTGGTGGAGACCTGGAGCAGGAAGGTGTGCGCAATGTAGTTCTGACTGGATATCGAGCCCACGCTGCCGCCGGGCAGCGGCAGTTCCGGGTCGCCGGTGATGTTGCGGATGTAGCGGTAGCCGAAGGACATGTCGGCCAGCGGGCTCACACGGTAGCGTACGCCCAGCTCGCCGGTGTCCTTGGTGAATACCGCGTAGCCGCTGTCGTAGTCCGCGCGGCCCAGGCGACCGAACAGGGAGACGCCGTCGCGCACCTCGTACGACAGCTCTCCGGAGATGTCGAACAAGTCGGTGGGCACAACCCGCATGATCTGGTTCTCGCCAAAGCCGATGTAGGTCGGGCTGGAGCCGCTCTGTTTGTGCAGGCTCAGCGACAGACCCCAGGGCTGCTCGGGCGGGCGCCAGTTGACGCCGAAGGCGAGAATGTCATTGAGCACGGCGCCGCGTCCCTCCTCGAGGAAGCGCATCTCGTCGGTGCCCCAGGTGGCGGTGAGCGACAGCGCCCGGCCGGGCTGCCAGCCCGCGGTGGCGTTGTAGTAGGTCTGCTCGCTGTCGGCCAGATAGCCTACGCCGCCGCCGCTGCGGTAGTCGCGCCGGCCTGCCGAGAAGCTCAGGTTGACGGTGTCGGTTGGCCGCCAGGTGATGTCGGCGCGGGTGTTTCGGTCTTCGTAGCGCGCGGTCTCTTCAGTGTCGGTGCCGCCATCGCCGCCGCCCCCACCGCCGGGATTGTCGGGAAGCTGCAGTGGATCGGTCACTGCGAAGGTGCTGAAGCTTCCGTAGCCTCCGTAGAAGCCGCTGCTGACCAACCCGTTGGATTGCGAACTGGTGTGATCAATGTTCAGGCTCAGGCGGCTCGAGGGCGTCCACCGCACCGAGAGCTGGGTGACGGTCCCGGACGCATGACTGTCGCTGACCGTGGATGAGGAGCGGTTCGCGCCGAAGTGGCCCGCCACCGAGACGGTGGCCGTGGGGGTATATGTCGCCGAGACCTGGAACTGTTCGGTCGAGGAGCCTTGCGGGCCACTGAGCGGGTCGCTGCTGGCCCCCCCGAGGTAACTCTGATTCGTGTTGTTGAGGCTCACGTTGATTGTGAAGGGAAGGTCGTTCGGGTTGTACCTCATCGTCAGCGCATCGGTGGTGCGAGAGCTGTCGCCGCGAGTGCCGCCGCTGTTGTCCATGGTCTGGTGGGTGAAGCTCAGCAGGGGCCAGTCCGGATAGCCCACGTCGATGCCGAAGTCGTTGCGCTGCGTGTTCACGCTCAGGCCGGTCGAAGTGCTCTGCTCCGGACGCAGGCCAAGCGGCGAAGACAGGCCGCTGTTGTAGCCGGAATACCCCGAGTAGCCGCTGTAGCCGAAGGACAGGCCGCTATCGCTGTCGAGACTGCTGAAGCGCTCGTAGAGCGAGATATAGTCGTTGACCTGCCACTCGGCGGCCAGGTTGAGGCCCCGCTCCTTGCGCTGAAAGCCGACGGTGTCAATGTAGCTGAACTGGGGCTGTACGTCCCGCAGCTCGGCGGTGGCGGTCAGATTCGGCCGGGAATAGCCGAGGCTGGCACGCCACGCCTGGCCGGTGCCGCCCGCGGCATCCGCATCGCTCTGCGCCCAATCGGCGCGCAGCGTCATGCCGGGGCCTACTCGGTAGCCCAGGTCAATGCCAACCATCTGGGTGTCGCCCCCAACCGCGGTGTCGCCCAGGTCGTAGTAGTAGCGCACGATGACCAGCGCGGTCGGGGGCACGGCGCGGCGGAAGATAATGCGGCCGATGTCGTGGTAGACATCGTAATCAACGCCCTGCACCTGCTCGGCATTGTCCACCAGCACCACGACGGTCTGGTCGATGGTCTGACGCACGCCCTCGTAGACCACGGTGGCACCGTTGGGCAGGATGGGGCGAAAGTTGACATCGAAGGGTCCGGTGGTGCCCGACGCCTGGAAGATATCCTCCTGGAAGCCTGCGGTGTCACCGGTGTTGTCGGGGTCCCGCCGGTCCTGCATCAGCCCGGTGACTCCCACCAGCAATCGGTCGCCCAGGAGGGGCATCTCGGCGCGCGCCCCGTAGAGCGCGCCGGGACTGCTCTCCCACCCGTACGACTGGTAGGCAACCGAGATCACTGAGGTGCTGGGGATGATGCGCGGTGGAGCGTCAACGGGCTCGAACCAGAGCTGGCCGGTTTCATAGTCGAGGCGGTAGTCGCGGCCGAAGCGCATGACCTCCTCATCGACCTTGACGACCTCGCTGCCCTCGATGATGGGGGTGTAGCGCAGGAAGAACGGGCCCGAGGTGTTGTTGCCGTTGATGGTCTCGCGGCGGGTGAGACCCTTCTCCTCCGAGTAGAATGCGCGCAGCAGCCCGCCGCCGGGGAGCACCTGGTCGGCCTGCCAGCCCATCAGTGTCTTGTTGAAGCTGGCGAACTCGTTGCCGGTCAGACGGATGTTGAGGTCGCCGTAGTAGATGGCGGTGTTGCGCGCGGTCCAGCCCAGCACGTAGCGCGAGTAGTTGCGTCCCCAGCCGGAGGCGGAGATGTCGGCCTGGATGCCCAGTTCGCCCCAGATCGGGCCTTCGATGTGCAGCGAGCTGCGGCGCACCACCGGGGCGGTGTCCCAGCGCTGGCCCTCGAAGGCCGCCTCGGAGCCAATGAGCGAGTGCTGCTGGAAGGTGAAGCTGTTGCTCCCGCTGATTTGCAGGCCCTGGAAGAGGCCCCAATCCTCGAACAGGCGCCCTATGCCCTCGAAGAAGTCATCGGCGGGGGCCCGGGCGCACATGAGCAGGAGCAGAGCCGGGATGTACAGCAGGCGACTGAGCCGCATTCTCACAACTCCACGGCGTCGGCACACAGATAGCGCGCGGCGAGATGATGTTAGTAGGACGCGGGCGGCCTGTCAATTGTTCCTCCGGCAGGCAAAGGCATCGGCGGAGAGCAGAGGAAAGGATGCCGGGGGGAGCGCGACGAATAGCGAGGTGAGCTTGCGCGCCGTTCGATACCCGCCTGAGGAGACGACCCGACATGCGCCACACCAGCGCCGTCGCCGCCATCTGTCTCTGCGCCGGCCTCATGATCATGGGCGCGGGCTGCAGACCCGCGCCCCAACCCGCGACCCCGGGACCGGAGGTCAGACCCGGCGGGGAGACGATCCAGCTTCAGATGTGGACCATCTGGAACACCGAGCCGCGCAAGTCGGCGCTCGATGAGATCGTCGCCAACTTCGAGAGGGCGAACCCGGATATCGACGTGGTGGTCACTAACGTCGAGCCCGACTCCTACAAGAACCGCATCCGCGTCGCCATCGGCTCGGGCGACCCGCCGGATGTGTTTTTCGTCTGGAGCGGCGAATGGCTGCACAACTTCGTGCGCGGTGACAACGTGCTGCCCATCACCGATGCGCTGTCGGCCCACAACGGCGAGTGGCGCTCGCGCATCATGGGCGATGCGCTGAAGTGGTACACCTTCGGCGGGGAGACCTACGGTATCCCGTTCCTGCGCCAGTGTACCTTCTTCTTCTACAACACACAGCTCTTCAAGCGCGACGGAATAGAGCCCCCGCGCACCTGGGACGAGTTCCTCGCCGTCTGCGACTCCCTGCGCCGCCCCGATGTGGCCCCGATCGCGCTGGGTAACTCGGTCAAGTGGCCCGCACACCACTACGTCTCCTGCCTGTGGCAGCGGCTGATGGGCCAGGATCAGCTCCTGTCCGACTTCGATCCGCTCGGACCGGGCGCCTACGACAGCCCCGGCTACGTGCGGGGGCTGCGCATGTTCCAGGACCTGGTGAAGCGTGACGTGTTCAACCGCGCGCCCAACGGCACTACGCGCGAGAACGCGCGTGCGCTCTTCTACACCGGCAAGGCCGCCATGTTCTACACCGGCACCTGGGACTTCAACAACTTCCGCGAGGGCGGGGAGGCGCCTGAGGAGTTCTGGGGCTCCTGGGACTGGTTCAATTTCCCGGCGGTCGAGGGCGGTGAGGGCGACCAGGAGGCCATCCACGGTGGCGCCGACGGCTACGTTATCTCCAGCAAGACCGCTCATCCGGACGCGGCCATCCGCTTCCTGCAACACCTGAACTCGCTCGAATCTGCGCAGCTCTTCGTGGAGAGGTGCCGGGAGCTGGTGCTGGTCAACGGCGCAGTGACCGAGGAGAACGCGGATGATGTGCTGCTGCGCTATGCGCGGCAGGTGGAGGCGGCGCCGACCATCGTGCCCTGGGCCGACACGCTCATGGAGCGCTCGGTGGCCGAGGTGCTGTTGGCCGGCTGCCAGGCGCTGATCGAAGGCAGCGTCACGCCCGAGCAGATCATGGCTGACATCCGCACGCGTCAGGCCAGGGTGAAAGAGCGTCTCGAGGAGCTGGGCGGCACCACCGTCGCAGAAGGCCCGGGCGAGGAGCTGGCGAAGCTGGCGGCGGTTGCGGATGCGCCCGACGCGGCGGCGGAGATCACCGGGCATTCGGAGGACTGGAAGACGGTGACGGTTCGCGTGACCCCCCCGGGTGGCGGCGCGACGAGCATCGTTGACCTGCAGTGGACCGACAGTGGCTACGAGGTCGTGACCACCGGCGAAGCGGCGGACGCCGGCGACAGCGACTGACGAGGAGCACGCGGCACCGGACACAGACCATGCGCCATCGCCCGATTACAGCCTGGCTGCTCGTGCTACCCGCGGTCGCGGTGTTTGCGTTCTACATCACTTACCCGCTTATCCACACCGTGGTGCTGAGCGCGTACTCGTGGAGCGCGCTCAACCCCGCCCGGACGTGGCAGGGGCTGGGCAACTATGCCGAGCTGCTGCGTGACCCCGTCCTGATCACCGCCCTCAGGAACAACGGCTGGTGGATCGTCCTCTCGCTGGCCTTTCAGCTCCCGCTGGCGATGCTGTTGGCCATCGGCATTGGCTCCGCGGTGCGTCGCCACCGCATCCTGCGCACGGTGTTCTTCTCGCCGCTCATCGTGCCCGCGGTCGCGGTCGGCCTGATCTGGACTCTGTTCTACGACCCGAACTTCGGCGCGCTCAACTCGCTGCTTGACGCAATCGGCCTGCACCGTCTGGTGGGCGGCTGGCTGGGCGACCCGCGCTGGGCGACGGTGTGCATCATCGCGGTGTCGTGCTGGCGCTACACCGGCTTTCACATGATGATCCTGCTGGCGGGCCTGCAGGCGATCCCGGACGATATCTACGAGGCTGCGCGCATTGATGGCGCCTCGGCGTGGCGCACCTTCCGTCACATCACGCTGCCCCTGATGAAGCGCATCGTGCTGGTGGATGCACTGCTGATCACGGTCGGTTCGGTGAAGATCTTCGATCTCATCTGGGTGATGACCGAGGGCGGTCCCAACCACGCCTCCGAGGTCCTGGCGACCTACATGTACCGCTCGGCGTTCAGCGACGACCGCATGGGCTATGCGGCGGCAATCGCGACGGTGATGGTGGTGCTCACGCTCATCGCCACGGTGGTGTACGTACGCCTGACGTCTACCGGAGAGAAGGAGGCGGCGGCCTGACCACCATGCACAAGCTGCGGACCATCGTGCGCGACGGCTTGTTCTCGCTCCTGGCGCTGCTGTTCATGCTGCCGCTGATCTGGACGGTCGTCGGCTCGTTCCGCCCCGGTGGTGACCTGCGGGTGAGCCCGTGGGCGGTGCCGGGGAAGCTCTACCTGGGGAACTACGCGGCTGCCTGGGAGGGCCACATCGGCCTGTACCTGCTCAACTCGACCCTGGTGACCATCGTCTCGGTGGTGATTATCGTCGCGCTCAGCGCCCCCGCAGCCTACGCCTTCGCCCGCCTGCGCTTCGGCGGGTCGGCGCTGGCACTGAGCTTCATCCTGACCGGCCTGCTGATCCCCGCGCACGCCGTGCTCATCCCGCTCTACCAGCTCAACTCGGCGCTCAAGGTGGGGGACTACCTCGCCATCATCGGCCCCTACGTGGCCTTTGGCCTGCCGCTGACCGTGCTGCTGCTGCGGGCCTATTTCGTGGAGATACCCGGCGAGCTGATGGAGGCGGCGATCATCGACGGGGCCGGGCATCTGCGCATCCTGTGGTCGGTCTTCATGCCCATTGCCCGCCCGGCGGTGGCGACGGTGGCGATCTTCCAGGCGGCGTGGATCTGGAACGAGCTGCCCTTCGCCCTCGTCTTCATCAACGAGAGCGGGCACTATACACTCCCGGTGGGGTTGCTGAGCTTCCAGGGCGAGCACATCGCCAACTGGGGGGCGATTCTCGCCGGGGTGACGGTGGCGGTAATCCCCCTGATGATCCTCTACCTCGCCTTCCAGCGCCACATCATCCGAGGCCTGACCGCGGGCGCGCTCAAGTAGGGCAAAGCGACGGCGCGGCCTGTGCGAGCGGACGGGTCAGTACATTACGCAATCGGTTACGATGATCTTCATTCCGGGGCGGATGACGTAGGAGTCGCGCACCTCGTGCAGGCGCTCCACCAACGGGGGCACCTTCTCGGCGGGCATGACGATCATGAAGACGGTGTTGAGCCCCGGGAAGATCGAGTCCCCGTTCTTGCGGCCGGTCTCACCACTGCCCGAGACATCCTGCCAGCGGGTGTAATGCGGCAGCCCCAGAGCCTCGAGCGCCTGCAGTACTTCGGGCTCCGCGCTGTTCTCGACGGCCACGAACACGAGCTTGTCACTCACGGCCATCGCCCTCCTCCGGGGCAGTTGCATCCCCGCTGCGGCGTCCGCGCACGAAGATGGCCAGACCGATACGCCTGAACCACTGTCCAACCTGGTCCCAGATGACGTACGAGGCGGGCACCACGATCAGTGAGGCCGGCGTAGCAAGGATCAGTCCGAAGATCACCACGACCGCCATCGGTGCGCGCCACTCGGAGCCCTCGGCCAGCGCCAGAGCGGTAGGCACCATCGCCAGCGAGGCCGCCGTCGTGGTCATGAGCACCGGCTGCATGCGCGTGGTACCGGCCTCAATGAGCGCCTCCATCCGTTCGCGCCCGCGGACACGCAGGGTGTTGGTGTAGTCTACTACCAGGATGGCGTTCTTGCCCACAATCCCCATCAGCATGATCATGCCGATCATCGCCACCAGGCTCATGGACATGCCGGTGACATACAGGCCTACGATGCCGCCCACCAACGCCAGCGGCAGTATCAGCATGATATTCAGGGGCTCCAGCACGGAGTTGTAGAGCGCGGCGGTGACCATGTAGATAAGCACAACGGCGAGCAGGATGGCGCGCCTCATCTCGTTCATTGACTCGGTCTGCCACTTGGTCGATCCGGTCCAGGCCCAGTGGACCTGGCCATTCCTGCTCTCGTTCAGGACGGCCTCGATGGCGTCGCGTGCGTCGGCGCTGCCGATGCCCGGATTCTGCGCGGTGATGGTCACCGAACGCGTCCGCTGATAGCGCTCGATGACCGTGGGGCCAAAGCCCGGGGTGACGGTTGCGACATCCCGTACGCGCACAAGCCGGCCGGATTTGGTTCGGCCGACCAGGAGACCTTCGATACGCTCGACACAATCAAGCTCGGCCCGGGGGAGCTGCACCCGGATATCGTACTCGTCGCCGCCGACGCGGTACTTGCTGTCGGTGCCGCCGGCGATGGCGCGGCGCACCGCCATGGCGATCTCGGCCGTGGTCAGGTCGTAATCTCGCGCGCGCCAGCGGTCGATCTCGATCTGCACCTCGGGCCGTCCGGCCTCGGTGGACAGCTCGACGTCGCGGATACCCTCGATCTGCGCGATGCGCGTGCGCAGGCGCGCGGCCTCACTCAGCAAGGTGTCGTAGTCCTCGCCGGAGAGCACCAGCTCCATGCCGCCCCCTGGACCGCCCATGCTGCTGCCCGCAGAGATGAATAGAGTAGTCGAAGGCAGATCGGCCAGGTCTCTGCGCAGGCTCTCGGCGAGCTGCTGATCGGTACGCAGGCGGTTGAGCTTGCGCTCGCGGGCCGGGCGCAGGAAGAGGCTGAGGTGGCCGTAGTTGGGGCCGGACTTGCCCAGCCCGAGGAAGGCGGTGCCCTGTGATCCAGACTGTGCGAAGACATCCACAATCTCGGGGTATTTCTCACGATCCGCAAGGCGGGCCTCGATGGCGCGCACCATGTCATCGGTGACTTCCAGGCGCGTGCCGACGGGCATCTCCACCCGAATGTTGACCTGGCGTTCGTCGGTGTTGGGGAAGAACTCGTTGCGTAGTCGGCTCCCGAAGACGCCGAAGACCAGGATCAATGCCCCATAGGCCAGAGCGAGGGTGATGTACGGGTGGCGGATGGCACGTCGCAGGACGGCCGTGTAGGCGCGTTGGAGCGCCTTGTAGCCCCGATCCCATGCGCCGATGAAACGGCCCATCAGGGTGCTGCGACCGGCATGGGCTTGCGCCCGGGTCTCGCGCTCGTACCACCATGCGGCCAGCATCGGCGTCACAGTGAAAGCCATGCCCAGCGAGAACAGCACGCACACGACGACCGTGATGGCAAAACCGTAGAACACCTGGCCAATGATGCCCTGCATGAGCGCGATGGGCACGTAGACCACGATATCGACCGTGGTGATGGCCACTGCGGCCGCACCGATCTCAGTGCGGCCATTGAGCGCCGCCTGCGCAGGCAGCTCGCCGCGCTTGAGGTGCCTTTGGATGTTCTCAAGCACCACAACGGCGTCATCCACGAGGACGCCCACGCTCAACGCCAGTCCCAGCATCACCATCATGTTCAGGGTGAAACCGAAGCCCATGCTTACGGGGAAGAAGCTGGCGATGATCGAAGTCGGGATGGCGATGGCGACGATGATGGTCGCGCGCACACTGTGCAGGAACAGGAAGACGACGAGCGCGGCGAAAATGGCGCCATAGGCGATGGCATTGCGCAGATCGATGACGGCCTCGATGACGGCCTCGGAGTGGTCCTGGGTTATGGTGAACTCCAGGTCGGAGGGTAATTCCCGGCGCAGCCACTCGACCTGCGCTCTGACGCCCTCAGCTACGCTCACGGTGTTCGCGGTGGACTGCTTCATCACTTGCAGCGCGACGCTCGGCGTACCGTTGATGCGCGTGTAGGCGTCCGGCTCGACCACCGTGTCCTCCACATCGGCGATCTGGTCCAGACGCACCGGACCGGCGGCGGGAGTGTCGATCATGAGCCCCCGCAGGTCCTCGAGGTCCTTAATCTGGCCGAGGACCCGCACGCGGAAATCCCGGCCGCCGGTCTTGATGGTGCCCGCGGGCAGGTCGATGTTCTCCGCGGCCAGCAACTGTGAGAGCCGGTTCGCGGTCAGCCCCACCGCCATCAAGCGCTCCTGCGACGCCAGGATCTGGATCTCCCGCTCCTCGCCACCACTCACCGATACCGCCGCGACGCCGCGTACGCGCCCGAGCGCAGGCTTGACCTCGTCTTCCACCAGCTTCCGCAGGTCGCGCGGGTCACGGTCACCGGTAACCCCCACGACGATGATCGGTATCGAGGACGGGTCAAACTTGGAGACCACCGGCTCCCCGGTGTCATCGGGGAAGACGCCCCTGACCTGCCCGAGAGCGTCGCGCACATCGGCGGCGGCAACGTCGGTATCTACGTCATTGAGGAAGTGGACGACGACCGCGCCCATGTTCTCCTGCGCGCTGCTCTCGAGGTAGTCCACCCCCTCGATGACGCTCAGCGCGTCCTCCAGGGGCTTGACCACGCGCTGCTCGATCTCATCGGGGCCCGCTCCGGGATAGGGCACGCTCACCACCACGACCGGGACATCGATGCTCGGGAACAGGTCCCAGGGCATTCGTTCCAGGCCGAGGAGGCCCAGAACGACAAGGATGCCGACGAACATGGCGATGGTGACACGTCGTGCGATGGCGAACCTGGTTAGCGACATCTGGGCGGTTACCTCACGTTCGTGTGCAGGTAAGGGGCGTCCGGGCACTGCGACGACGCGGCCGGCGGAGCATGGTGGGTCTCATCACGTGCGACTACCTCTCGCCGGCGGGTCCATCCGCGCGCGGTGTCGGCCGCGCCTCAGCGGGCTCGACGGAGTCCGGATTGGCATCGGTAGTCTGCTCGCTGCCGTCCACGGGCCTCACCGACTGACCGTCGGCGAGTTCCCGCTGTCCGCGGGAGACGAGTATGTCCCCCTCACGCACGCCCGCGAGCACCTCCACCAGGTTGCCCCGGGCCGTGCCCAACGTGACCTCGCGCACCTGCACGGCACCGTTCACCACCGCGTAGACGAGGCGTTTGTCGCCGCTCTCAACGACCGCATCGCGGACGATCAGCACGCTGTCCGAATGCGACGCGAGGATGAGATCGACGCGCGCGAACATTCCGGGGCGGATGCGGCCGCCCGGGTTCTCGACCTCGATGCGCGCGATGTAGTTGCGGCTGCCGGGCACGGCTTGAGGCGTGATCTCGCTGACCGTGCCCACGAACGACTCGCCGTCGAGCCCGTCGAAGCTCACCATGCCACGATCACCCGAGTGGACCCGCTCAACGTCCAGCTCGTTCACGACCGCGTCCACGCGGATGGGGTCGATGTCCACCAGGCGCATGAGGGGGACGCCGGGCATTGCGCCCTCGCCGGGGTCCACGTTGCGCATCGCGACCAGGCCGGAGATGGGGGCGGGCACGGCGTGCTTGGCGAGCTGCACCGTTGCCATCCGCCGGCCGGCCTCGGCCGAGCGGATGCCGGCGCGGGCCGCGGCCACGTCACGCTGGCGCAGCTCGACCTGGCGTCTCGCGGCCTCGGCGCTGCGGAGCTGCTCCTGTGCCTGGCGCACGCCCTGCTCGGCGGCGGCCACGTCCTGCTCGGCCACCTCGATCTGCGTGCGGCTCGCCTCGGCGAGCTGCAGGCGCTCGCGCGCCTGCTCCACGGCCAGCTCGGCCAGGCGCACGTCCTCGGTGCGCGCGCCCTCCTCGACCAGGCTGAGGGCCTCGACCGCCTGCTGGTGAGTCTCCAGCGCGACCTGGTACTGTGTACGCATCTGGTCGAGCTGCTGCTCGGGGATCACGCCGTCGTCAAACAGGCGCCGGTAGCGCTCATAGGTCTGCTGGGCGAGGTCAAGATTCGCCCTGGCCTGTCGCACCTGCGCCTCGGCCTGCCGGCGCTGTTGCTCGCGCGCGCCCGCGCGCACCTCGGCGAGACGCGTCTCCGCGCTTTGCAGAGCCATGCGGGCCTGCTCGATCTGGCTCTCGACCTGCGAGCGCACGAGATCACGGGCCGCCTCGGCCTGCTTGAGGCGTTCGCGCGCGGTGGCGATGCCCACCTCAGCGGCGCGCACGGCGCTGGCCGTGGTCTCGTCGGTGAGCACCAAGGCCTGCTCCGCCTGACTCAGACCGACCTCGGCGGCGTGGACACCTGCGGACGCCTGATCGGCCTGTGCGGCGGCGATCTGCGAATCCACGCGAACCAGCGTCTGCCCGCGCCGGACGTAATCGCCCACGTCGGCGTAGACGTGCGCGACCTTGCCGGAGACCTCGGCCACCACGTCCACCTCGTCACTGGCCTCGGCGGTGCCGGTGAGTTCGAGCGTCTCGTCGATGCCGCCGCGCATGGCGGTCGTGACCATGACGGGCGTGGGCGCGGCGGCCTCCTCGGTCGAAGTCGCCTCCTGCTGCCCTGTCCTGGGGCCGCACCCGGCCCACCCGACAATGGCGAGCGCCAGCAGGGCTGCGGTGATGATTGGGCACGGCGATCCGCCGGGCCGTCCGTGGGCGGCCACGCACCTCATTGTGACTCTACCTCCTGCTGCGGCACATCCATGATGCCCAACGCCGTGCGCAGCCGTATCACGGCAAGTTGGAGATCGTACTGGGCGTTGACCAGACTCGCTTCGGCGGCGGCGAGGGCGGTGTCGGCGTCGAGCACCTCGATACCTGCGGCCAGGCCCTCGCGGTAGCGGAGCTGCGACATGCGGCGACGCTCACGCGCCTCCTCGACGCCCTGCTGCGCGGCGGCGATCTTCTCCCGGGCCTCTGCGATGGCGAGGTACTGCTGCACGACGCCCAACGCGGTCGTCTCCCGGGTGCTGCGCAATTGCAGTTCGGCCGCGCGCAGTTTCGCCTGCGCGGCCTCGATCTTACCGCGGCGCGCACCGCCATCGATCAGCGGCTTGGTCGCCACCACGCCCACCTGCCAACTGTAGTTGTTGCCGCCGAAGCCGGAGGCGGTCTGGCCGGTGAGCGATCCGGTGAGCGCCACGCTGGGCGCCAGTTCGCGCTCGGCGAGGGCGAGACCGGCGCGCGCGATACGCACTCCCGCCTCGGCGGCCCGCACCTCGGGGCGGCTGTTCAGCGCCTGGTCGATGAGGTCGGGAAGCTCGCCTTCGGGCATCACCGGTGGGGGAGGGTCGGTCAGTGACAGATCGCTGTCCGGCGGGAGCGCGAGCAGGCGCCGCAGTTGCGCCTTGATCTGCTCGATCGCGGTCTGCGCGGATATCAGACCCTCCTGCGCCCGCGCCAGCTCGGTGTTCGCCTGCACCACGTCGAAGTGTGGCGCGACGCCGGCATCCTCGAGCGCCTGGGCCTGGCGCGCGTGCTCGGCGATGGCCGTGACCTGCGCCGCCGCGACCCCCGCGAGCTGCATCGCCCGCAACAACCCGTAGCCCAGCTCCTGCGCGCCCAGCGCCACCGACAGGCGGGCGACGTCGGTGCCCAGGCGGGAAGCCGTCACGCCCTCCTCCGCGAGGTCCACCGCCAGCTCGGCCCGACCACCCGTGTAGATGGGCTTCGTGACCGAGAGCGTGCCCTGAACGCTGTAATCCTGGCCGATCTGTATGCTGATCGGCTCCTGGCCCTCCCCGGCCGGCAGCTCGATGCTCGAGACCGGCCCAAGGAGCATGGCGCCGGCCTGCAGGTTCGCGGTCAGCCCGTCGCCGGCCCACGCCTGATGCAACTGCCCGAGAGCCTCCTCCACACTGGTGGCCTGGACCTGGAGGTCCGTGTTCCGTTCCAGCGCCCAGCGCGCGGCCTCGAGGGGGCTCATGACTACCTGACCGTCATCGGTGATGGTCAGGTAGTCGGGCACGTCCAGCGATTGCTCTGACTGGGCGGCGGCAGGAACCACGGCGACCGCCAGGGTCAGGACCACCAGTGCCGACAGGGCCGCCCGGGCGCGCTCACTGCTCGCCATCATCATCGTCGGCCTCCGCCTTCTCCTCCGTGTGCAGGCGATTGAGCAACTCTGCCGCCTGCTCCACCATCGTAAGCTTGCACAGGCACACCATCTGGCCCGTGGGATGGACGAACGCCAGCAGTCTGTCGCCCGGGTGCAGCGCCATCTGTTCGCGCGCGTGCGCCGGGATCACTACCTGGCCACGCTCACCCAGCGTGACCGCGCCTGCGAAAAGGTCATCCAGGCCTCCGGGCTGATCCATGATTGCGCCTCCACAACGACAGTCTGCGCCGATCCAGTGGTGTATGATTAACATGAAGTAGAGGCCGGATTGTATATACATGAGGAGTGCGTGTCAAGCGCAAAGTCCACACGCCCCCGGTGCCCCCGCAGATCGTTGCCGCCGGGCGAGGGAGCCCGCCGTCCAACAGGTGCCGCGCGCCCACCTCTCCACGGTAGTCGGGCGTATTCTTCCGGACGGCGGGTGCGGGCGCCCGCCTGAAAGCCCATGCCCCGAATCACTCGAACAGAGGGCCCGAATCGCGTGTGATCGCCGGCAGCGAGACCGTCTGCTGTACCGTACCTCCGGTGATGGCCCGGTCCACGTGCGCGCGCTCCACCATCACGGTCCCGGTCACCGGGTCCTGCACGCGCAGCAGATACTCGCCGATAGGTACCTTGGTGAGCATGTAGCGCCCGTTGTCGCGCGTTCGGGCGGTATACATGGTCTCCCGGCTGTCCGCGTCGAGCAAGGCCACGGGTGCGTCCGGCACCGGCACCGTGTCCATGCGCATGGTCATGCCTTCGGCTCTTGAGATCAGCTCGCGTGTGACCTGGCCCGAGATCGCGCCCAGGTTCAGGTACGCGAGAATGTAGGCGACGACACCCAGCACGACCACGGCGCTGACCACCGAGCCAACCCGGTCGCGCAGCAGCGGCGCCACCATCGCGCCCACCACCGAGAACAGCGCGCCGGCGGGCAGCAGATAGGCCAGGATGTTGGGCTCCGATGGCAGCAACTGGCGCTGGCGCAGCAGCGCCCAGCACACGCTGGCGAGGAACAGACCGATCACCGGCGCGCGCACCGGGCCCCAGCGACTGTCGCGTGCGCCGGCCAGGAGGCCGGAGACGACGTAGACGAAGGGCTGCGTCCACATCACGTAGGTGGCGACGCGCGCGAGACGCGCCGCCGTGGTGGCCTCAGCCCCGATGAGCGCCATGGTGGCCATGAGGGTGCCGAGCACGCCGATAACTCCGCCCATCACCGCCATGAGCAGGATGATGGCCGCGCCGCTGTCCTGTTGCGCTGGGGGCCGTGTCATGCTCGGTTTGACCTCCCGACATCGTCGGTCCTGCACACGCTCGCGTCACTCCACGCTCCTGATGGCGCCGGTCAGTGCCGGTCGGAAGCGTCGGTAGGCGACCGACGCGGTCAGCGTCTGATGGCCGGCGATCACCAGGTGCTCGGCCCCGGCCTTGTGCGCCACATCGAGGGCCTCGAGCAGCCGATCACGGGGGTGCGGCGATCCACCGACCCACACCAAGGCGCGCTTGCCCCGGCCTCTCACCGCGCCCGCGGCCTCCTCGCAGGCACTGCGCAGGGCGACCTCCATGTCGCGATGCTCGCTCTGCCAGGGGACAAAGACCGAGATGGCGTCGATCCCGCCACCCTCAGCCACTGCCTGCAGAGCGTCGGCGGCGATGCCCGCCTCACGGCTGCTGGCCGAGGAGGTAGGCATGACTATCGACAGCAGCCGACGGTCCACGGCGTGAATCGCGGCGGTCCCGGCCAGGATGAACATCAACAGGCTGTTGCGGCGGAAACGCACCACCCGGTCGTCGATCTCGAGCGGCATCTGCTCCTGGTATTCGGCAAAGAACAACCGCTGACACCACGAGCAGCGACACGCCCAGGCCCCGCGGGAGAAGTAGAACGATGGCTCGTCCCACAGGAAGCCGCGGCACTCGAGCAGCCACGCCAGCGTGCGCATGCTGGACGAGAACCACTCCAGGAAGGCCGGGTTGTTGGGGCAGGCCTTGTGGGCGCGCCGCCCGCGGCTGTCCACCTGGCAGTTGTGCGGGTGTTCGCGCACGTACAGGCTTTCCGTGGACGGGTCCGGGTCATTGATGAGGCCGTACCCCAGCGGCACCGCGTAGACTTCGAGCCCCGCGCTCTGGCAGGCACGTGAGAAGTCGGCGGCCGCCTCCGCGTGCCATCGCATCTCGTCCTCGTAGCACGCCACGAAGACGGACGCGAAGCCGTCGGCGGCCAACTCCCTCGGCTCCAGATCCTGCAGGGCAGACACCCCGCCGCCGATCGAGAGTCCGACCTTCACGGCCCCGGCGCTCCTTCCGCACCGCATAGACCGCCGCCATGTTTGCGGCGTCTGGGGCTACGCCAAGTCCCCGGGCCTGGTCGCCGCACACACCAGCGAGGTGCCCAGGGGCAGCGAGATGTACGGCATCAGTGCGTTCTCGATGTCCAGCAGAGCAATGAGCAGGCGATTGAGCACGTGCGGCAAGCGAACCAGCGAAGTCTTGGGCCTCCCCTCCCGCCGGGTGAGCCGTCGCATGCCGCGGTAGACCAGCACCGCCGGCAGCGCCAGTGCCACCGCCTCGGTCATCTTCCTCGTCTGCAACCCCGCCCCCTCCACAAGTTCGCGGAACTGCCTGCGCTCGTAGCGGCGCAGATGTCCCAGAGCGTCGTCGTGCTCGCTCCACAGCCACATGTGCGCGGGTACCGCAGTCACCAGCAGGCCACCTGGTCGCAGCACCCGCGTCATCTCGCGCATTGCCCGCGCGTCGTCGGGCACGTGCTCAAGCACATCGGCGCTGACCACCACGTCGAACTGCTCGTCGGGGTAGGCCATGGCCTCCACGCTCGCGCAGCTCAGCTCCCAGTCGCCGCGCGCGCGGCACATCCTCAGGGCGTCGGGAGACGCATCGCAGCCGTGCATCTCGCCCAGCTTCGCCAGCGCCGCCATGGTTCCGCCGGTGCCGCAGCCCGCGTCGAGAATGCGTAGCGGCCGGACAGGAGGAGCGTAGGTTGCAATGAGCCTGCGGATCATCCGCCGTCGGCCAACGAACCACCAGTAGCTGTCCTCGAGTTCGTACATCTCCTGCAGCTCAGCGACCCGCATCGGCGACGGCTCCTCAGACCGGTTGCGGCTACGTGGCAGAGAGTCGAACAGGCGTTTGCGTCATTCGACCGTTTGTGCTATCATCATCGCGGGCATCGGGACGTGTTGGCTGGGCCGGCTTCGTGCCGACGTCACACCATCACATTGCGGGAGGCATCGCACCATGAGCCCGTCAGACAAGTTGACCGGCAAGCGCAGGCAGATACTGGACTTCATCCAACGCACCATCGAGGACCGCGGCTACCCGCCCACGGTGCGTGAGATCGGCGCCGCTCTCGGCCTCAAGTCCAGTTCCAGCGTGCACCATCACCTGCGCGTGCTCGAGCAGGAGGGCTTCATCACGCGTGATGGCTCGCTCACCCGGGCCCTGCGCGTGGTCGTCGACCAGGCGGACAACCGACGCGGGCGCGCCCGCTATCTGCCGCTGGTCGGTCGTGTCGCCGCGGGCGAGCCGATCCTGGCAACTGAGAACATCGAGCCCCTGGTCCCGACCCCTGAGGACCTCTTTGGCGGCGGTGACCTGTTTCTGCTCGAGGTCCACGGTGACAGCATGATCGAGGCCGGGATCCTCGACGGCGACCTCGTGGTCGTCACCCAGCAGCCCACGGCCGAGGAGGGCGATATCGTGGTCGCCATGCTCGGCGATGAGGCCACGGTCAAGTACTTCCATCGCCACGCCGACCGCGTCGAGCTGCGCCCGGCCAACTCGGCCATGGAGCCGATCTACGCCGATGACGTACAGATCATCGGACGCGTGCGCGGTGTGATCCGCTCGCTGCGCTAGGGCTTGCCGGCACGCTTCCGCGTGCTTCCCATGGCGGCTGCACGCGGGTGCGGGCAAGGGCGTCTGGACCGCGCCGCGGAGTGTCGTCAGGTTTTCGCGCAACAGCCTGGTACGATAGGCGCCCTCGCAGGGCGGCGTCTTCTCAGTGGAGGTCGCGCAGGCCGGTGCTATCCGCTGCGCCGGACTACTGCCACGATGGCATCGTCACGGAAGCCGCTCCCGGTGAACTCGCGGATGGCCCGGACGATCCCGGTGGCGACCTCGGCCGCTGAGGAGCCGGCGGTGCCTTCGAGCGCGTCGATCAAGCCCCCCTCGTCGAACATGGTGCCGTCGGCGCGGCGCGCTTCCTGCACGCCGTCGGTGGTGATCACCAGGACATCACCGGGACGCATCTGCGTGGAGAGCTGCACGTAGCCGGGAGAGGTGGTGATCCCAACCAGCGGGTTGTCCGTGCTCAGGCGCGCGACTTGCTCGGTACCGCCACCGCGCAGCAGCAGGGGCGGCGGGTGGCCGCAGTTGGTGTAGGTCAGCCGCCCGGTGTGAAGCTGTAGCTGCGCGATGAAGACCGAGGCGAAGCCGAACGGCTGCAGGGCGTCGTAGACGCCGCGGTTGACGCGCTCGGCGATCGCGGCGGGCGCCAGGCCCTCCAGTGCCGCCGCCCGCAGGTGCGAGTAGAGCAGCGACACGTGCATCATGCCGTGCACACCTTTGCCGGCGACATCGGCCACCCAGACGAGCAGGGCCTCGTCGGACACCGGCAGGAAGCCGTAGAGATCGCCGCCGACCTCGCGCGCGGTTTCGATCCGCACCGCAAGTTCGTAGCCTGCGGGGCTGGGCAACTCCTCGGGCAGCATCTGGTGCTGCATGCTCCGCGCAAGCTGCAGCTCATGGTCGAGCCGGAGGCCGCGGGCGCGTTCCTGCTCGCGGGCGCGGAGCACATAGGACGCCACGAGTGCGAGAATCAGCAGCACCGGCGCCCCGCTCGCGATCAGCAGGCCCAGGATGTCGATAGTGCGCAGTTGGAAGCGCGCGATGAACAGCTCGGCGGTCACGTAGGCCATCATCGACAGCACTGCGGTAGTCACCGCGCCGCGCCGCCCGAACCACATGGCCGCGACGATGACCACGACGTAGTAGACCTGGAAGAGCACCTGCGCATATCCGGGCCAGGCGACCACCGAGGCGCTGACCAGGAACAGGTCCACGCCGATGGCCAGTGGCCGCTGCAGAGGCAGCCATCGCCCGGCGAGGCGCGACACAAACAGCGCCAGTGTGTAGACGGCGGCGGCAACCGCCGCAGCCTGAGTGGCTCGTGGCGTCTGGCGCACCAGGTGGACTGCGGGAAGCAGGATGATGGCGATTATGAAGGCGGCGCGCACGAGGGCTACGACGATATCGGAGTCGTCGGCCCGGTCCCATGCGCCGCCGGCGCTGAGCGCATCGCGGGCCATCGGCGATCACCTCCTCGCGCCGTGGTGTGGCGGGCAAGCAGACATGCAGGCGACGCCTCGGCCGCGCCGCCCACGCGGCAAGGTCTTCTCCACCCCGAGGGGGAATACCTGCCCCGGCAACCCGGCGCGAGGCCCGGCGCCGCGAGTCGAGGATGCAACGTCGGCCGGGAGGAAGCGATCGGCGTGAACTGCCACGATGAACGCGATGCCTTTGCGGAGGCACGCCGCGTCATGGTCGAACGGCAGATCCGCGCACGTGGCGTGCGCGACGAGCGCGTGCTCCGGGCCATGGAGAAGGTCCCCCGCGAGCGCTTCGTGCCGGTCAGTGACCGTGCCGACGCCTACCTCGACCGCCCGCTTCCCATCGGTAGCGGCCAGACCATCTCCCAGCCGTACATGGTCGCCATCATGCTCGACGTGCTGGGGTGCGCGCCCGAGTCGCGTGTGCTGGAGATCGGCGCGGGCTCGGGGTATCAGGCGGCGCTGCTGGGCGAGCTGTGCCGGGAGGTGTGGGCGGTCGAGATCGTCGAGGCGCTGGCCATCCGCGCCGAAGCGGCTCTCAAGGAACTGGGCTACGAGAATGTGCACGTCGTGGTTGGCGACGGCACCCAGGGCCTGCCTGAGCACGCACCCTACGACCGCATCATCGTGGCCGCGGGCGCTCCCGCGGTGCCCGAACCGCTACAGGAGCAGCTTGCGGACGGGGGGCGCCTCGTAATCCCGGTCGGCAGCCGCATGAGCCAGTGCCTGGTGGTGATCGACCGCGTGGGCGATGAGTTCGTGCAGCAAGAGAGCACTCCATGCGTCTTCGTGCCGCTCGTAGGGCGGCATGGATGGAAGGACCACATGTGATGAGTTCGCCGTCCTCCGAGCGCGTCGGCTTCCGCACCATCGGCTACCGCAACTTCTCCGCGGAAGAGGCCATCGGCCGCATTGCCGCCGCGGGGTATGACGGCGTCGAGGTGTGCCTCGAACACCCCGGGCTCGAGCCCGAAGCCCTCGACGAGGCGCGCTGCGCGGCTCTGGCTCAGATCGCGGCGGATGCGGGGATCGTCATTGCCACGGTCAGCTACCACGGTGATCGCGACGCCCTTGACCTCCGCTGGAAGCGGGCTGTACGCGCGGTTGAGTTGACGCCGGCGTTCGGCTGCGACGTCCTGATCATCAACGCGCCGCGCCCGGGCCCCGAGGCGCCGTCCGACCTGACGGCGCAATTCGACCGGCAGCTCGCCGCGCAGATTGAGCGCGCCGAGGCCTGCGGCGTCACGCTCGCGCTCGAGCCCGAGCCCGGCCTGCTGGTGCATGGCTGCGCGGATATGCGGGCGCTCATCGACCGCATGGGATCGCCTGCGTTGGCCGTGAACCTGGACGTTGGCCACGCTTTCCTGACCGAGGACGATCTGTCGGCCGCGATCGCCATGCTGGGCGAGCACATCGTTGTCGCGCACTTTGAGGACATTGCCGGTGGCGTGCACCGGCATCTGGTGCCGGGAGCGGGGGAGATGGACCTGCCGCGAGTGCTGGCCGACCTGCGCGCCGCGGGCTTTGCAGGTTGGCTGACCGTGGACCTGTTCGACATCGCCGACACGCCCGACCGAGCGGCGCACGCGTCGCTCGAGTACATGCGCCGGCTGGTCGAGACCTGAAGCCGGCCCGAGCGGGGGCACAGCATGCGGGACCTGCCGCGACCGATCCCGCCGCACGACGCGCACACGCACACCGTCTTCAGCGACGGTCGTGCGACCGTGCGCGAGGTGGCGCTGGCGGCCGAGGCGGTGGGCCTCGACAGCGTCGCCATCACCGACCTGGCCGCGGCCGACGCGGGCAGCATCGACGAGCGGGTGGACGAGATCGAGCGCGTCGCCGGCGACAGCGAGGTGGCGGTGCTCGCCGGGGTAGAGCTGCCCATCCTGGACGCGAACGGGCGGCTGGCGCTGCCCGCCGGCGACCTGACGCGACTGCGACTGGTGTTGGCGGGTCTGAGCGGAGAGACCGAGGGTATCGCAGCCGAAGTCCCCGCCGACCGCTCACGCCTCGTCGATCGCGTCTTCGCGGCGTACACCGCGGTGGTCGAGAGCGGCCATGTGAACGTGTTGGCGCGCCCGTTCAATCTCGGCCGCTTTCCCGCCCCGCTCACCCCCGATGAGCTGCCGCGGGCGTGGGTGCGCGACCTGGCGCGGCTGATGGCGGATCGTGGTGTGATGTTCGAGTTGGTTGCGGACGCGCCGTGGTGGCACCCGGACCTGTCCGCGGTAGATTTCATGCTGCAGTGGGTGCCGCTTCTGCAGGTGTTCGCGCGCCACGAGGTGCGCTTCGTGGCGGGCACGGGCGCGCGCGAGCCCGCAGCGGTGGGCAACAATCACTTCACGCGCCGCATCATGCGCCTCGCCGGCATCGAGCTGTCGCAGCTCGTCAATCTGCGGGGGCTTGCACGGCGCAGGCACTGAACCAGGGTCACCAGCACCCACAGGGCCCTCGCGAGGTGCGGGGCCCGTGGTCATCTCCACCGGCGGCGCTATCCGAACAGTCTCACGCACAGTTTGGCGACCATGCGGCCGTACTCCCCGCAGGACTTGCGTGCGGACTCGTTCGGCTCACCCTGGCACGTCGGTCCGTAGTGCGGGCCGCTGGCCATGCCCCTCACGATCATCCCGTGCACCAGCAGGCAGCCGATGATGTCCATCAGCGTGGTCTCGTTGCCGCCGCCGATCACGCCCGACGACGAGAAGGCGCCGCCGACCTTCCCGGCGAGCTTGCCGTGGTGCTTGACCGAATCATCGATGAGCTGCTTGAGCGGCGCCGCCATGGTGCCGTAGTAGACCGGTGAGCCCAGGATGATGCCGTCGAAGTCCAGCAGGTCATCGGGCGTGACCTCATCCACCGGCCGGACGGTCACGTTCGCCCCCTCGACTTCCGCCACCGCGTCGCCGATGCACTCGGCCATCGCCTGCGTGTGTCCGGTCCGGCTGTAGTACACCACCAGGATGTCGGCCATCATGACTCACTCCTCGACGCAGCGTATCAACGCACAGGTCGCCGGTCAGCCAATCAGGCGCAGCAGCTCTGCGACGGAGTCCTCGATGCCCTGCTCATCCTGCGGGCCGGGCTCCCAGGCGAGCACGCCCGACCAGCCCTCGCGCTTGAGGATGCCGATGATCTCCTCGACCGGGGTCAGGCCCTGCCCGAGCACGGCCTCCTTGCCGCCGACCTGGCCGTCGTCCTCCCACCGCTCCGCATAGTCCTTGATGTGGAAGTGTACGGCCCACGGCAGGCACCTGTTGACCGCGTCAATCTCGTCCTGGCCCCACAGCGTGAAATTGCCGGTGTCCGGGCACAGGCGCAGGCCTTCATCGCCCAGCGCCTCGCACAGGCGCACCATGGGGTCGGCGGCGTGCAGCAGCGAGCCGGCGTTCTCGATGACCAGCGTCTGCTCGATATCCTTGAAGAGCTGCAGCTTTTCGCCCAGGCGGTCGATGTAGCGCTGCAGGTTCTCTTCGCCTGCATGGGCGTGCTGGCTGCCGTGGGTGAACACGATCGGCGCGCCGAGCTGCTGCGCAACCGCAATACCGCCGACGAACGCCTCGTCGGCGGCCTGTACCTTCTCGGGCTCATCGCTCACCAGATCGGCGGCGATGTAGTAGCAGGCGCACCTCAGGCCGCTGTCGCTGAGCGCAGCCTCGAGGGTGTCCGCGCCGTGCTCCTCGGCGGCGCGGGCGAAGATGTCGATGGTCTCCAGCCCCATGCCCTTGAGCTGCTTGAACAGATCGACCGGGGCCAGTTCCTCGCCGTGCCATACGCCCGGCCAGAGCTTGCCCATCCACATGATGCCTGATGTCATTGCCATCGGTTGTGTTCTCCTCCATTGGTCGCGGTGCAGGTGTCAGGTCTGCGAGCGTGCGCTATAGGTCCCGCGCGGCCCACTTCATGCCCCGCGTCATGATGGTCAGCGGCTCCTCCTGCGCGGCCACCGCCGCGTTGTGGCCCAGCGACGAGTAGAACACCCGCCCCTGGCCGTACATCTTCTTCCACACCACCGGGACGCCCGCCGGGCCGTACTCCGGGAAGACCGTGACCGCCAGCACCTCGTTGTTGGGGTCCACGTGCATGTAGTACTGCTCGCTCGTGACCTCGAAGTCCTCGATGCCCGCAACGATCGGGTCCTCGGGTTTGACGATCTCGACCGTGTAGGTCACGCCGGCGCCGCCCGGGTGCGCCACCCACTGGCCGCCGACCATGAACTGATATTCGGTCTGCTGGCGGAAGGCGTCGCCCATGCCACCATGCAGGCCCGCGATGCCAACACCACTGCGCACCGCCGCCAGGAGCGGCTTGAGTTGCTCGCCGCTGATCTCGCCCATGGTCCACTCCGGCACGATCAGGTCGAGGCTCTTGAGCCTGTCCTCATCGAGAAACGCGTCCAGCGTGTCCTGCACCTCGACCTCGAAGCCTTCGCCCTCCAGGGCACCGGCCAGGATCTCAGCGACCTGCTGCGGCTCGTGGCCCTCCCAGCCGCCCCAGACTATCAGCGCCTTCTTCATGCCTGCTCCCTCGCTGCCCTGCCAGTGTGCTCGGCGCGGGGGAGGTTCGCCCGACGGGGCGATAGCACCTGCTCAATCGCGGCGCGTCTCACGAGGCCTTGTCGGGCCGCCCGCGAGGTCGGGGTTCGCGGCTCTCGCGGGGCCGGTGGTCGAGCTGCGCACGCGGCTAAAGGGCTGCTGCAAATTCGCAGCGGGAATCGGCGGTTGGCCGATTCCCGCTGTCGGTTGCGTGGCGTTCAGCCTAGAACTGGCCGGTCCAGTTGTTGGAGTACACACGGACCACACTGTCCGCGATGCTCTTGGCATGTCCATCCAGAAACAGCACGTTGTTCTGGTCGTTGTGTCGCGTCACGACCTTCCCCCAGTAGCCGCCGCTGCTGGAGGGGATACCGGGGTCATAGCGCGTGATGTAGCTGTTGGCCTCCACGCAGGCGTAGGTCTCCGCGGGGTATTCGAAATCGGAGAGGTTGCGAATCAAGAGGCTGCTTGAGTAGCCGTTGCTGAACACGTAGGCGTAGTTGCCTCCGTACGAGCCGATGTACTGACGGGGCTCGCCCCGGTATGCCGTGCTGCTCGGGCACATGAAGATCTGCAGGTTCTTGGTGTAGGGATAGATCAGGTCCTGCCAGAACATGCCGTAGTCGTAGTATGCCGACAGATCGGGCAACTCCGGCGGTCGCGGCTTGTTGTAGGGGGCGTAGTAGAACGGGATGCAGTCGTCGTAGTCGCTGATGTACATCATCAGCCCCAGGCCTATCTGCTTGACGTTGGACAGGCATTGCGTCTGCTTGGCCTTCTCTCGTGCTCGGGCGAACACGGGGAAGAGAATGGCCGCGAGAATCGCAATGATCGCGATCACAACCAGCAGTTCGATGAGCGTGAAAGCGTTGCGCCTACGCATACGTCTTCGACCTCCTGTGAGGAATGTGAGTCGAACAACGAAGCACGTGATTCTGTTCCGGCGCTCGATTCTCCTGCAACGCCGATGTTGTTCTCTCGTCGCCCTCCCCTAGGCAATCGGGCCACCAGCGGTGAACGAACTCGCGCGCGCTCGGTGCGGGAGCGTGGAGGTTCAATGCATTCCCACGCGCGGCGGGGCCGGATTACCCCGGCCCCGCAGGTGCACGTCTGGGGTCTGAGGGACGATCAAATGTCGTCCCAGCTCGTGTACCACGGCGGCGCGTAGTCAGCGGTGCGGTGCATCAGGTCGCCCTCGCTTTGTGCCTTCACGTGGCCATCGGCGAAGCACATGTTGGCCATTCCGTTGTGCCGAGTGGCCTTGGCGCCCTCGTCCGACGAGTCGAGCCCCAGGTTCAGGCGCATCTGCGCTTCATCCTCGGGGTTGCCCCACCAGTACTGCCAGTAGCTGTCGCCGCACAGGTAGTACTCTGCGGGCGAGCCCATGCGCGAGATGCTGGACAGCTTCGCACGGCGCATGTGGTCGTAGACCCAGCTATAGGCGCCCGAAGCGTTCACGCCACCGTCGCTGAGACCGGAGGGGCAGGCGAAGATCTGCTCGTTCTTCACGTAGGGAAGAATGAACCCCTCCCATGTGCTCGAGCACGAGTAGACATGCCAGCCGTACATGTAGCGCTCGTCGTAGTCCTGGACGTACATCATGATGCCCAGGCCACACTGTTTCAGATTGCTCTGGCAGCTTGCCTGGCGCGCCTTTTCGCGGGCCTTGGCGAACACCGGGAACAGGATGGCCGCGAGGATCGCGATTATCGCGATCACAACCAGCAGCTCAATCAAAGTGAACCCTCGCTTCTTCTCCATAAGCCGCTCCTGCCTCCTTCAGGCTATGATACACTCGCCTAACAGATAAATTTGACCGCGCGCGCCCAGGATACCTCCTCCGACCTTGCAGAAATCTGGCCCCTCACCCCACGGGAGGGCTCACCCGCAGCTTGCGGAGTGCGCGATCGTTCCCTGACCATCCAGCCTCCAGTTGCCCGTGTCGCTGAGGTTCGTCTCCCCGATCAGCTCGCCGACCTGCGGCGGTTCGGGGTTGTCGCGCAACAGTTGCGCTCGCTCCCGGTTCACGGTGGTGTCGGCCTCGTTGCGTGTTGCCGGCCCGCCTGCTCCTGCGGCCACAGGCGAACTACGTACTTGTGCAAGGGGGAGATCTGCCCCCCAACGGTTCGTGCGCAGGAGTTCGCTATCTTCCGGGTGAACTGTCCGGGTGCGACCGGGGGCCCCTCGTTGTGCCGCGCGTGAAGGAGGCCCGGAGATGGCGGATGACCGCACGCAGCTTCTTGAGGAGAGCAGGCGGCTGATCAAGGAGCGTCGGCCTGCGGAGGCGGTGGCGCTGCTCAAGGGCTGGCTGGCGCGGTCGGCCGATGATGTCAGCGCGTGGGCACTGCTGGCGGCGGCGCATTCGGAGGCGGGAGATTGGGCCGGGGCCGAAGCCGCGGCACGACGCGTGGTGAGCCTGCGCCCGGACCTCGCCCGCGGCTGGGCCAACTGGGGTGTGACGTTGCGCAAGCTCGAGCGCCTCGATGAGGCCAGAAAGGCTCTGCGCAAGGCTCTGAAGCTGGACCCCGCGAACGAGACGGCGAAGCGCGAACTGCGCAAGCTGGGACGCACACGGCCATCGCCTGACGCGCAGGACACCTGCCCGGTCTGCGGCGAACGCGTGTACCCGACCGACACGCAGTGCCTGGGATGCGGCGCGGACCTGGTGGCCGTGCGTGCCGAGCTGCGTCGCGAGGCCCAGGCGCGGAAGCGTGCGCAGGCGGCCGCGCGCGAAGCGGCGCGCCGGCAGGCTGCCGAGCAGCAGGTCGAGGCCATGCGCGCCGCAGGCTTCGACGACCAGGAGATCTTCGGCAGGCTGATGGCCGAGGGCTGGAGCGAGGCGGATGTGCGCCGGCTGCTGGACATTGACGCCGCCGTGTGGGTGGTGACGCTGCCTGAGAATCGGTACGCCTTCGTCGCGAGTGTCGATGACGCGAAGGCCCTGCGCGCGGAGGCGCTCGCGCGCGTAGCCGAGCTGCGGGCCGAGGTCAAGTCGATTAATCAACAGATCGGCCAGGTGCGCTCCGAGGCCCACGCCGAGCGGGTCGCCGGTCGGTCAGTTGTCGCTGCCGAGGACGCAGGCGCGGACGATCTGGCCCGGCGCGGGACCCGGACCATGCTTGAGGGCCTGCGGGATGACGCGGTGGCCCTGGCCCGCGAGTGGGAGGTCGCGGTTGACGCCCTGGATGCCTGGATCGAAGCCAACTACTGAGCGGCCGGCGCCTGGACCTCGCGGGCGATGATCGCGTCGATCTCAGGCGCGAACGGCGCCGGGCGCTCGTGGAAGTACATCGACGCCAGCGCCTCATGTCCGCCCTCGGGGAGCATCGCCGCGGTCGGGATGTACGCGTCGGTATACGAGCAGTAGCCCAGGAAGACCGTGCGCTCGTCCGGGAACAGGTCCTTCACCGCGCGCCCGACCTCCGCCGTGACCTCGCCCGACATGCCGATCAGTTGCAGGCCCTCCGCCAGCCGCCAGCGCGTCAGATGCATCCGGAAGGCCTCCGGCAGCGCGTCGGTGCGCAGCAGCTCCAGCATGTCCCGCGCCCACAGCCGGATGATGGAGCGGTTGGCCGGGCGGACGTCCATCGGCAACTCGGTGTCGCGCGGGTCCGCCAGCTCGAGCAGCTCGTCCAGCGTCGGCAGCTTCGCGCGGTCGTAGGGGATCGCGAACTCCCGCTCCGCCGCGCCCAGCTCCAGCTCGATCTCCCGCATCGCGTCCGAGCGCACGAAGTCGGCGATGCTCCGCGCGACCTCGCGCCAGTAGCGCGCGTACTCGTCTGCGCCCTGCGCCAGGCTCATGCGCGGCATGATGCTCGCGCCCGCGCCCTGCGCGAACAGCGTCATCACGCCCTCGCCCAGCTCGGCCTTGAGTCCACGCGAGACCTGCCCCGGCCAGTCGGCACTCACCTGCAGCGTGTTTTTCGAGGTCGGGTGGCAGGCATAAGAGTAGAGCACCGCGACCGGCTCGCCATCGCGCTCGAAGGCGAACACCGGTAGCTCCGGGTCGTAGTAGCCGCGCTCATTGGGACGCATCACCACCCGCCCGTCGGGCTGCGGCAGCCGCCGGCTCACGCCGAAGTGCGCCTCGCCCGTGCCGAAGCGCACGCGCGTGGGCTGCAGGTCCGCCAGCGCGCCCGCGATACCATCGCGAATCGCCTGCTCGACGCGGCAGATATACTCGCGGTCGAGGCCCCAGTGCGGGTAGCAGCGCTGCAGGAACAGCGCCGGGGCCGAGTGCGTGTGCGAGGTGTTCAGGATCAGCGCGGCGCCGGGCAGGCCCAGCTCGCGCTCGGCCCAGAGCCTGGTGCGCCAGCTCATATCGCGCGGCCACTTCAGCAGGTCGCCGGTCACCAGCACCGCCCGCTCACCCGCGTCGTCCTCGAGCGCCACCACGCGCAAATAGAGCGGATCATCGACTCCCTGGCTGCCCTCGGTGCGGTTGGGGAAACCCGCCAGGAAGCCGCCCAGGGGCGGGGTCACGTCCGTCTCAAAGAAGCCGGCTCGCATCATGATTCTCCTTAGTTCTCGCCCTCGACCAGCCACGGGTCCGGCGCCAGCGCCGGCTGCTCCCGCGCGAGGGAGTAATCGCGCTCGAAGAGGTGCGGATGGCCGCCCGGCCCCCAGCCCCCGGTCTCCGGGCTCTGGTCATCGGCGGGCATGAAGCTCACGGTGATCTCATCCGGGCCGACCTCGCAGAGCTGGAAGCCCTGGCGCGTCTCGACCTCCGGCCAGCGCTCGGTCATCTGCGCGGTGTTGCCCGCGGCGGGCGTCTTGTAGATGCGCATGTCGCCGAACTGTTCGACCGGCCTGCCGGTATGCACGTGCCCGCACAGCAGCACGGTCACGCCCGCGGCCCGCAGCGCCTCCAGCAGCCGCGCGCGATGGGGTTGATCTATGCTGAAGTAGAAGGCGTGATACTCCTCGGGCTTCGCGATGTCCCAGTTCGGCTCATCGGGCGCGTCGATGTAGGGCCAGTAGTGCATCATGGCGACGTGCTGGCGCGCGGCCGGCAGCTCGGGGAGGCGCTCGATGAAGCGCCAGAAGCGCTCCTCCTCGCGCAACCCCGAACCCGCGACCGCGGCGTAGAAGCCGGTGAAGCGCACGCCGCGGTGCAGGAAGCTCCACTGGATCGGGCCGAAGTAGGACGCGAACAGGCTCAGCCGCTCGGAGGTCATGTTGAGGGCGATGTCGGAGCGATCGGCGCGGTCGCTCTCGCGGTAGGTGTGCTTGTTGCCCACGTCCATGTTGCCGGGGATGACGAAGCTCGGGAAGGGCAGCGTGTCGAGGTCCTCGCGCGCGTTGAGGTACTCGAACTCGTGGGTGTCGCCGTCGCG
>CAZTZN010000036.1:0-30415 GCA_964617715.1 uncultured Armatimonadia bacterium
CGAACGTCGAGAACGTGACCCTCAACGGCTACGGCGCCACCTGCCGCATGTGGCGCGAGGATTACGACAACCCCGACCTCTATCAGCACGCCGAGTGGCGGCACTGCCTGTCAATCCGCAGCTCGAGCAACATCAGGGTGCTCGGCCTGACGCTGGAGGACAGCGGCGGCGACGGCATCTACCTCGGCACCGCGACGCCGTGGGTGAGCAACACGGACATCCTGATCAAGGACGTGGTGTGTGAGAGCAACTACCGTCAGGGCATCTCGGTTATCACCGCCGAGAACCTGCTCATTGAGAACACCATCATGCGCAACACTCACGGCACGCCCCCGCAGGCGGGCATCGACTTCGAGCCCAACAACCCGCAGGAGCGGCTGGTCAACGTGGTCATGCGCAACTGCCTGACCGAGAACAACAACAGCTACGGCTACGTGCTCGCCATCGGCCCGCTCAACGCCGATTCTGAGCCCATCTCGATGCGCTTCGAGAACTGCCGGTCGGTCAATGACGCCGGGCAGGGCTTCTGCTACGCCGCCGGGGGAAGCGTCGAGACCGCCGTCGGCGGACTGGCGGAGTTCATCAACTGCACCGTCGAGGGCAGCGGCGGCGCCGGCATCGCCGTCACCAAGCCCGCCGAGCAGGGCTTCGCGCGCTTCGTGGACTGCTCGCTGATCAACACCGGCCAGAGAGACATCGCCCCCATCGTCTTCCGCAGCGGCCGCGACACCGACGACGCGGCGGGTGGGGCCGAGTTCGTCAACGTGCGTGTGACTGATACACGTCTGGACCGGCCCATGGCCTACATCGACTACGGCGGCGTGGCCATCGCGGACGTGACCGGCAACCTCATCCTCATCGACGAGCAGGGCAACGAGACCAGCGTCGAGCTGACGCCCGAGATACTGGCGGAGTGGATGCCGCAGATCGTGTTGCGTGACATCCCGCGGCTGAGCCTCGAGGGCATGACGCTGGAGCCGATGGAGGTGCCTGTGGCCGCCGATACGACCCCGCGCTGGCCGTGGCAGCGGCGCGTGGGCACGTATGTGGTCTATGCCGAGGCCGGCGACGAGGTAAGCTTCCACGCCGAGTTCGCCCAGGTGGGCAACTACGCGGGCAAGGAGATGCCCGTCACCGTCACCGCTCCCTCGGGCGAGGTCGTGCACGAGGCGGCGGTGCCCTTCAAGGACGAGGCGACCGTCAGCTTCACCGCGCCCGAGACCGGAGTGTACACCGTGGTTGCCGATGCCGGCGGCAACAAGATGCGCCTGTCGGCGTGGTCGCACCCGATGGCCCTGACCGGCGGGGGGAAAGAGGTGCGCTTCATGCAGTACTCGGGCGATCTGCAGTTCTACGTCCCCGCGGGCGTCACCCTGTTCGGCGTGCGCGTCTGGGGTGAGGGCGTGGGAGAGGGCGTGCAGGCGACGCTGATCCGGCCCGACGGCAAGGCCTTCGGGACGGTTGATGACCAGGTGCAGACCTACCAGTTCGAAGTCGAGCTGGATGAGCCCTCAGACGGGGAGGTGTGGACGCTGCGCACCACCAGGCCGAGCCACACCACGTGGGAGGACTTCTATGTAGACCTGCGCGGCATCCCGCCGCTGCTCACCCCCACGGGCGCGGCACTTGTGGTGCCGGCGGGTGACTGAGGCGCCCTGTACATCGACGGAGAGAACACATTCGGGAGGTTCTGCCGATGCATAGATGCGCGATTATGGTTGCGCTGCTTGTGCTGACTGCCGCCGCGGGGTGGTGCCAGGTGAACCAGGAGATGATTGACAGGGTCGCGGCGGGCGAGGTCCGGGAGGCCCGGGCCTCGTGGTGGGGCTTCGACCCCGAGGACGCGACCGCGTGCCTGCAGGCGGCCATCAATTCGGGCGTGCCGAAGCTCATCGTCGAGGACATGGGCAGTCCATGGATCGTGACCCCCATCATGCTGGTCGGCAACCAGGAGATCGTCTTCGAAGAGGGCGTGGTGCTGCTCGCCAAGCGCGGCGAATACGAGAGCACCGGTGCCACGCTCATGACCGCGCGCGACGTGGAGAACGTCATCCTGCGCGGCTACGGCGCGACCTTCCGCATGTGGAAGGAGGACTACGCCAACCCCGAACTCTACGCCAAGGGCGAGTGGCGACATTGCCTGCAGTTGCGCGGCGCCCGCAACATGGAGGTCTACGGGCTGACGCTCGCCAGCAGCGGCGGTGACGGCATCTACCTGGGCATCGGCCCGGAGGGGCAGACCAACACCGACATCACCATCAAGGATGTCATCTGCGACGACAACTATCGCCAGGGCATCTCGGTCATCACCGCCGAGAATCTGCTGATTGAGAACACCGTCATGCGCAACACCGGCGGCACGCCGCCGCAGGCGGGCATCGACTTCGAGCCCAACAAGCCGCAGGAGCGGCTGGTCAACGTGGTCATGCGCAACTGCCTGACCGAGAACAATGCCTCGACCGGCTACTTCTTCTACCTGCGGGCGCTCAGCGGCGAATCCGAGCCGGTCTCGATCCGCCTCGAGAACTGCCGTTCGGTCGGCGACGCGGGCATGGGAGCGCGGGTGGTGACCCACGAGACGCTCGCCGGCGGTGTGGACGGCACCATTGAGTTCGTGGACTGCGTTTTCGAGCGCAGCCGCAACGCGGGCATCAACATCTCCAAGCCTGCCGAGCGCGGCCTGGTGCGCTTCGAAAACTGCCGGGTGCTCGACCCCTCCGCCGAGATGCTGGGAGTCGCGCCGATCATGCTTGAGAGCCGCCCCGGCGCCGACACGGCCGTCGGGGGCATCGAGTTCGACCGGGTGCTGGTGCGTGATGCGGCCGATCGCCCTCCCATGGGCTACAATGACCAGGCGGGGGGCACGCCGCTGCGCGACATCACCGGCACGCTCATCGTCGAGGAGGATGGCGAGCAGACCACCGTTGAGATTACCGACGAGCTGCTCGCGGAGTGGATGCCGGTCATCGCGCTCAAGGACATCCCGCGCGTGGAGATCGACGAGCAGGCGCTGGTGCCGCTGCCACCTGAGACGCCGATCGCACCCGATCAGGCGCGCTGGCCGGTGGTGCGCCGGGCGGGGATCTACCTGCTCTACGCCAACGCCGGCGATGAGGTCCGCTTCACCGTCAGCCACCAGCAGGTCGGGCGCTATGCGGGCGCGGACAGGCCGGTGATCGTGACCGCCCCGTCGGGTGCGGAGGCGCTGCACACGACCGTGCCCTTCAAAGCGGAGACGGAGGTGGGCTTCATCGCGCCGGAGACCGGTGTCTACCGCGTGTCGTTCGACCCCGGCGCGAACCGCTTCCAGATCGCCAACGCCTCGAACCCGATGGCCCTGCTGCTGGAAGAGGGCGCGGTGAACCTGATCCACTCGCCGGGCAGCTTCAGCTTCTACGTGCCCCCCGGCACCACCGAGTTCGGCGTGCGTGTGGCGGGGCAGGGCCCGGGTGAGGCGATCAAGGCGGCGCTCATCGATCCGCAGGGAGAGGTCTTCGGCGAGGTGGACAACCAGTTTCAGACGCATCAGTTCGAGGTGGAGCTGGACCGGCCGAGCGAGGGCGAGGTGTGGACGTTGCGCCTGGATCGGCCGTCGGGCAGCACCTGGGAGGACCACTACGTGGACCTGCGCGGGGTGCCACCGCTGCTCGCGCCCGCAGGCACGACGCTGCTCGTACCGGCGCAGTAGGGCCGGATGTACATGAGGACGGCGGCGGCCTTGCGGTCGCCGCCGTCCGTTGTCGTCTGCGGGCCTACTCCATCACGACCCACCCGCGGCTGACCGGATCGGCGTGCGCGCGGATGCTGGGGAACCATGACGAGATCTCTGCGTCGGCGCCCTGCACGTTGCGCACGAAGTTCATCGGCAGCAGCGCGCCGGACCGGGCCTCGAAGCCGAACTCGCGCAGGGGCACGCGGATCTCGGCGGTCCACCGGCCCTCCTCCACGGTCGCGGCCCAGTCGGCGTCGAAGTTGTAGGCCAGCGCGTCGCCGTACTGCATCTCCTCATTGCGTCGCCACTGGTCGAAGAACGCGCCCGCGGCGTTGATGATGAGCTGCACGTACTCGTACTCGCCCACGCGCGGGTTCATGAAGATCTCGACTGAGTCATCGTGCCAGGTCGAGCCATCGCGCGGCGCGGCGTTGGTGACCAGCGCCGAGGTGTCCTGCTCGCACTCCAGCGCGATGTAGAGGTCCTCGCCGTCGTGGACTACGCGCGCTCGGGTGGTGTGCCCGGCCTGCGTCGCCTGGCCCCACTTGATGAAGTCGGTCAGCACATCCGCGCGCTGCCAGACCGGCTCATCGAGCCGCCCATCGACGACCGGGGCCTGCTCGGCGCGCACCGCCGTCCCCACCCTGGTGGCCATCGAGCGCACCTGCTCAACGATGGTCCGGTAGCCCGCCGAGCCACCCTCGCCGAATACCTCGTCCACGCGGGCCGAGATGCGCTCACGCAGCGCCGCGGCGTCGATCTTGCCCGCCGCGGAGGCCGCCTCCAGCTCCGCGGTGATCAGCCGCGACGCGATCCAACGCTTGGCCACGGCCGTCCCGCCCGACTTCAGCGGCGCAATCCAGCTCTCCTTGGGCGGGTAGAACGCGATCGGGTCGTCGCCCACGCGCTCGGCCATGTAGGCGTCGATGTCGGTCTCACCCACCTGCTCGACCATCCGACGCATGGCCGCCGCGACCTCCTCGAGCGACGCGCCCGCGTTCATCATGTCCTCGATCCCGTAGGAGGCCCAGTAGTTGCCCGCCAGCAGCTCGGTGATCTCGAAGGTCTTGCGGAAGAACTGAATGCGGTCGCGCACGATCTGGTCCTCGGCCAGCGCCGTCGCGTCATCGAGCAGTCCCAGCATCTCCTGCACCAGGTCGGGTGGGAAGATGCGGAACTGTGACGGGTCGGCGGCCAGCCGGTAGGCCCAGTGGCCGTGGCCGAAGTTGTTCTCGCGCCACGCTCGTTCGGCCAGCGCGAAGTAGCGCTTCATCGGCTCGGCGGCGGTGCGGAACATGTGCTCGTTCCAGTCATCGGTGATGGCGTCCACATCGGCGTACGGGTCCCACAGCAGACGCGCCATCACATACAGCTTGGGGCCGTCGAGGCCCCAGTTGGGATAGACCTCGGCGTAGAAGCCGCGTACCTTGTGGGCCACTGCATGCTGGATGGCTTCCTGGAAGAGATGGTTGTAGATGCGCGGGATGGCGAAGCCCATCCCGTAGCCGTACTCGTAGATGCCCATCTGGTGCGTGGCCGCGGCCCAGCGCTCCAGCATGGTCTCATCCTGGCGCTTGAACACCGGGTCCCAGTAGTCCGAGCGGTTGCTGGTGAGGTAGGGGATGATGTTGCGGTGCAGCTTCATGCCCGGCGGCGGCAGAATCACCGCCGAGTAGGCCAGACAGCCGAGCATCTTGTCCGGGTAGTCCTCCTCCAGATTCTCGGCGATCTGGTTGAGCCAGGTGTAGTAGAGCACCGACTTGTCGCCCGAGAAGCCGTGCCACTCGGGGATGGGCCGATCGACGGCCTTGCAGCCCTCACACTCGCAGTAGCCGTGGCCGTCGTTGATGCCAAAGGAGAACGACTCGAGGTCGGGGTTGGCCGCGAAGGCCGCCCGCGCCACATCGGCCGCGTGCTGAATGCCGCCCGGATCGGTCATGCACGGCTGCCAACTGTGGTCGTTCGGGCCTGGACGGTAGCGCTCCGTGCCGTGGATGGGGAAGTACTCGGGATGCTCGTCGAACAGCTCGGGCGGGAAGATGTTGAGCAGGTTGTGGTGGAAGGCGTAGCGCCTGTGGATGCGCTGGCGCAGGCTCCACACCCCGCCGTAGCCCGCGCCGCTCCACAGTCGCGACAGGATCGCGGGCGTGTGGATCTGCCGCACCTCGGGCACCGTGATGGTCTCGTGCTCAGGCACGTCCTCGCCCAGCGGCCCGGGGATGAGCCAGCGCACGCCCACGTAGTCCTCGAGGAACTGACAGACCGCCCAGTAGGTGGCCCATGGCGTGCGCCCGGCGAGCATGGCCGCGTCGCCGGTGACGATGACCGCGAAGGCGTCGCGGTCCATGCCGTAACGCTCCCTGCCCAGCGCGGCCTTGACCGGGCCGCACATGCCCACGTAGATGGGCGGGCCCTGCGTCGGCTGGTAGTCGTCCTCATCTACCACCGCGAAGTCGCGGCCGGTGGACTGCTTCAGGTACTTGGCCAGGTCCTGGCAGGCTCCGAGGGTCTCCCCGCGCGCCAGCCGCTCGCGCACGATCACCGCCTGGGTGTCGCCAGCGAGCACGGTGAAGTCTGCCGCTACGGCGCCCGTCACCGTCGCGAGCGTCAGAGTCAGGGCCACGATCAGGCTCATGCGCATTGCCGCCGACCTCCATGGTCCGGAGTGTGCACGCCCGGGAGTTCGCCACCCCGGGACGTGCGGCCTGCCCGCCTTCAGTCCGCCGCCGCATTGAAGTCGCGCCAGAACTCGCCGATGACCTCGCGCACTGCGTCGAAGTCCTCGTTGCCCGGCGTCTTGTCGAGGCAGTAGCTGACCACGCCCTCGACTCGGCCCTCGCGCACGAGCTGCAGACACATCTCGTACTTGGCCGCGATCAACTCGGAGGTTGCGGACTCGCCGTTGCGCTTCGTGTAGGCGCCGCGCGAGCCCGAGGGCATCAGGATCAGCGGCAGGTGGATCGGCTCCTCAGGCTCCCACGGCGGAGTCGCCGCGGTCACGAAACTCCCGCGCACGCTCTCCGTCCAGGCGTCGGCGGCGGACATATCCGCCACCTCCAGCCCCTCGGCCTTGAGGTCCGAGAAGGTGGCGGTGACGCCGAAGTTGCCCACGCCCGTGCGGTCGAAAAGGCCCAGCGAGAGCGTCACTTGGTCCTCGCCCGCGACGACCTCCGACAGGTCGATGGTCACCTCACCGTCATCCTCGCCGGCCACGTCCTCCTCCCACACCACCTCGTCGCCGACACGCGCCTGCATTATGTGGTAGCCCGCGGTGGGCCCCTGAAAGTCGTCGCTGAAGCTGAAGGTCAACGACGCGGCGTCCGCATCGACCACGCGCGCCGTCTGCTGGAGGAATCCGAAGTCGCCGGCGCGTGAGGCGGCGTTCCAGGGGTAGGTCACGCTGCCCTGGGGCGGGACCGTGAACTCGCCGTTCAGCCAGGTCAGCGCGCGCTCGACCGCCGCGCGGTTGTGCGGGTAGGCCGCCACCACGCCATCGACCACCGTGCCCAGCATCTGCACGAAGCGCGGGCCGATCTGATTGAAGTACATGAGCGGATAGAACTTGATCTCGGGGTTGATCGCCCGCCCGGCGTCCACCATGGCCTGGATCGACTCGGGCGTGAACCAGTTCGGATTCACGTTACCCCAGAAGTCGTCGATCACGTAACCGACCAGATTGTCATACTCGAGCGAGAGCCGCGCGATCTCCTCCGCCCAACGCACGTAGTCGAGGCGGAAGGGCTCGGAGTAGGGGAACTGCTCGTGCGTGGCGGCGCTCTCCGATGGCGGCACCAGGTAGACCCACACGGTGATGTCGGCCTCGGCGGCCAGGGGCAGGAAGTGGTGCAGGTCCTCCCAGTCGTTGGGGCTGTGCCAGATCAGCCACATGTAGGTGTTCGCGCCCAGCTCCTGCAGGCGCTGCACCATCAGCTCACAGTCCACGTGCTCGCCGTCGCGCAGCTCGGCATCGTAGTCGCCGATGAACGGGGTTTGGGCGTGGCACCCCGAAGCGATCAGCATAAAGGTCAGCCCCAGCAGGGCGGCTCTCATCTCTCGTACCCTCCCGGCTTCACAGTGTCTCTCGTCCCATCATAGGTTTCGGTGCGGCGGTGACCATGGCCTCCCGGTCATCGGCGAGGTATGTGGCCCGGCGGGCGCGAACTGAGCGTGCGCACCAACGCGGAGGGAGCGATGACGATGACGACCATAGCTGTGGGGCAGATGCGCGTTGATCCGGGGAAGGTGGAGGCGAACCTGGAGAGCATTCTCGCGCTGATCGGCGAGGCCTCGGAGCGCGGCGCCGACCTGGTGGTGCTGCCCGAGCTGGCACTCACCGGCCTGGTCGAGGAGATGGATGCGGTGACGCAAGCCGTCCCCGGCCCGGCGACCGATCGCATCGGCGCGGTGGCGCGCGACGGGGAGATCTGGGCGATCGTGGGCATGCCCGAGGCCAACCCCGACGGGAACCCGTACAACGCCGCAGTGGTCATCTCACCGGCGGGCGAGATCGCGGCGGTCTACCGCAAAGTCTTCCTCTACCTGCAGGAGGCCGAAGGCTTCACCTGTGGCCGCGAGGCCTGCCTGCTGGACCTGGGCTTCGCGCGCGCCGGGTTGACCATCTGCTACGACTACATCTTCCCCGAGTACCTGCGGCGGCTGGTGCTGGGCGGAGCGGGGCTGCTGCTGCACCCGACCGCGTGGGTGGACACGCAGGTCTGCCGCGACTGGCACTACCCGGCCGCCGAGGCCTACCGCGCGCAATGCCTGGTGCGTGCGCTGGAGAATCAGGTGTTCTTTGCGTCGGCGAACATCATCGGCGCGTGGGACGCGGCCGGCTGGCTGGAGGGCGTGGGCCGGTCATCGATCATCGCGCCGTGGGGGGAGGTCCTGGCCGAGGTCGCCAACGATGAGGGCGACGGGCAGGGGCTGGCCGTCGCGGAGTTGGACTTCGACCGGGTGGCGCACTGGAGCGAGCTGGTCGCTCCGTACATGCGTGACTTCCGGACGAAGACCATCCCGGAGGTGTAGGCGACGGCTTCCATGGTGTGTGCACGCTGGTCCTCACATGTCCGGGCAAATGTGTGAAGCCCCCCGGCGCGACGCGCGGTGATGGCGAATGGCGACGCGAGCCTCACCTCAGTCGCCGGACCGGCCCGCCGTTGTGCGCACGTGAGCGTTACTGCGTCGCCACCACGAAGGCATACAGCCGCGTGTTCTGCAGATGGAACTGCAGCCGCACCTCGCGCCCCGTCAGCTCCGAGATGTCGCTGCGCCCGCCCCATGACGCCACGTGCCGCGTCTCATCCACGGTCATCGTGTCACACTCATCGGCGCTGAAGCCCTCGATGGGCAGCATGTTCCGGTCGAGCACGCCCACCCGCAGCCACGAGCTTTGCGGCGGGTAGTTGTCCGCGTCGGCGTTGATGAGCAGGCGAGCCCCCTCGTCGAAGCGCAGCGGCACCGTGATCAGCGTCGCGGTCTCGCCGCTGGCGTCCATGGCCGCAAAGCCGTCGAGGCGCATGGTGGCCAGCCCGGTCGCCGCCCAGTAGGAGTTGCGGGGCGGCCCGCCCTCCTCGCCGCCCGGCCAGATCGGCGGCGCGGGCCCCGCGTGCGGGTGACCGCGCCCCGCGTAGTAGAACCACAGTTCATCGCCGACCTGGATGGGCGGCGATCCGGCGGGGAAGGCCCAGAAGTGGTCGAAGGCGCCCTCGGGGCCGTTGGGCAGGAATACTTCGCCCTCGCACACGCGCCGCCACGCCTGGCCGTCGCGGCTGCAGATGAGCTGGGTGTCCAGGCGCCGGTAGGGCACGTGGAACATCTCCAGAAAGCCCACGTAGCAGTCGCCGTAGACGAAGCCACCGGCGCCGTAGTGCTGGATGCCGTGCGCGCGGTCCATGTTCGACCAGTGCAGCACCAGGCGCGGCTCGGTCCAGGTGACGAAGTCGTCGCTCTCGGACTGGAAGATGTGGCGGCCCGGGAAGGTGGGGCGGTAGCGGGTGAACAGGACGTACTTGCCGCGCCGGGTGTCGTGCCACAGGCTGGTGCGATCTCCGGCGCCCTTGACCAGGATGTCGGGCAGCCGCGTCCAGTGCTCGCCGTCGGGCGAGACGTAGCCGTAGACACCGGTGCCCTGGTCGTCGCTGCAGTATACCGCCATCTTCCAGCGCCGCGCCGGGTCGGGGTCGGTGGGATCGTGGATCACCGTGGCGTTGTCCATGGGCCGCGAGAGCACCACGTTGTTGGGCGCGGCGCCGAAGGGCGCGAACAGCTCCAGCGCGGGCTTGGTCCAGTGCACGCCATCGGTCGAGCGGGCGATGCACACGTTCGTGCCGCCCGAGCTGCGCGCCCAGCGCACGTAGGTATTGTAGAACAGCACCCAGTCCGCGGGGCCGAGGCGGTATGCACCGCCCGAGAACGGGAAGGCCGCGGTCTGCTCCCAGGCGCCCTCGGGGCTGATGACCGGGTTGTCGGGGTGCTTGGTGACCTGTCCGAGGCGCCGGATGAGCTTGCTCTGTGAGTCGATCAGCCAGTCATCGATGAACAGATTGGGCACGTCCGGGGTGATCGGCACCACCGTCGGGCGCGGCGTCGGCGTCGGCAACGCAGGCGGCTCGGGCGGTGGGGCCTGCCGTTGCTCGCCCAGCGGCTTGAATTGCGTCGGGCCGGTCGTGGCATCGGACACCTGCAACTCCTCCCTCGGTACGTCCGAGATGCGCAACTCATCCATGAACAGGAACGCATTCGTGCCCACCTCGAAGACAGGCGCGCCGGGGGCAAGCCCGGGGAAGCTCCCCTTCGCCACGCACACCCCATCGACCAGCAGTCGCGCCGCGCCCTCGCCCCACAGCACCGCGATGTGATGCCACTGTTCGCCCGTCCAGTCGGCCACCGGGGCCTTCAGGCCGAGCTGACCATCCATGAAATCGGCGAACAGATCGCCCTCGCGGGTGCCGGTGCGGGCTGAGTTGAAGTTGCCGCGACCGATGACCAGTCGGACCTGCTCGATCGGCTCGCCGCCCCGGGTCTGCCAATAACCGCGGTTCGCTGCGAAGCCGCCGATGCCCAGATCCGGCTCGCGCACGAAGAACTCGACGGTCCCCTGCGCGGGGTCGTAGTTGCCGGCGGTGGCGAAGGCAAGCTCACGCTCGGTCCTCGTGAACACCAGCGCCCGGCCGAAGACGCCGTCTACGAACTGGCGCTCGCCGGGCGAGTTCGTCGGTTGAGGGGCGCCGCGGGCGAAGTCAGCCTCCGTGGTGCCCTCGAAGTGATGCAGGAAGAGCGTGTGGTCGTCCGGCTCGTACGGTGCGGTGGGCGGGCCGTCGGCCAGGCACAGGGCGGCGGGGAGGATCGTGGCCAGAATCGCTATCGGCATCGCACGCATGGCATACCCTCCGGCATTATGGCCTGCGACAAGCGGCTCGCGGTCACTTGATTGCGCCCGCCGACAGCCCGCGCACCAGGTGCCTCTCGACCAGCAGGAACATCACCACCACCGGCACCGTGGCCAGCAGCGCGGCGGCCATGAGCAGTTGCCACTGCGCCCCGTACTGCCCGATGAAGCTGGGGATCGCCACCGTCAGCGGGCGGAACTGGTCGCTGGGAACGAAGGTCAGCGCGAACACGAACTCGTTCCAGGCGCTGATGAAGGCGAAGATCATGGTGGTGACCACGCCCGGGCGACAGATGGGCAGCAGCACACGCGTGAGCGCCTGCCAGCGCGAACAGCCGTCGATGAGCGCCGCCTCCTCCACCTCCCGCGGCACGGTGGCGAAGTAGCCGGTGAGCAGCCAGGTGCCGAAGGCCAGCGCCCAGGCGGAGTTGGCGATGATGAGCGCCAGGTAGCAGCGCCAGCCCTCGAGCAGCCCGTAGCCGGTGAATTGCGAGAACAGGGCGATGATCAGGACGATGGGCGAGAACATCTGGGTGGTCAGGATGGTGAACAGGATGGCCCGGCGGCCGGGGAAGCGCAGCCTTCCCAGCGCGTAGGCCGCCGGGATGGCGCAGGTGAGCACCACCAGCATGCTCCCGACCGCGATGATCGTCGAGTTGAGGAAGAACCGGCCCAGCGGCATCGCGCGGAAGACCGCGACGAAATTGCCCGGCTGCGGGCTCTCGGGGATGAAGCGGAACCTGGGCGCGACGATCTCCGCCGGCGACTTGAGCGCGCCTGAGAGCATCATGGCGTAGGGCAGCAGGATGATGACGATCAGCGGCAGCAGGCCCACGAAGAAGAAGATGCGCTGGCCGCGGGAGGAGATCACAGCCGGTCCACCTCCTCGCGTCCGAACAACCAGGAGTAGACCACCGCGAAGACCAGCAGGAAGGCGAAGGTGATGACCGCCATGGCGTAGCCCTGGCCGAACTCGCGCTCGCGGATGGCGATTCTGTACATCCAGGTGACAATGATGTGCGTCTGATTCGCCGGCCCGCCCTCGGTCATCACCCAGATAATGGGGAACGAATTGAACACGTAGATGACGTTGAGCACGACCGCCACCAGCAGCACGGGTTTGAGTAGCGGCAGCGTAATGTGCCGGAAGCGCCGCCAGCCGGAGGCGCCGTCGATGAGCGCGGCCTCGTAGAGGTCGTCGGGGATGGCCTGCAGCCCCGCCAGCAGCACCGTCGAGGTGAAGGGGATCGACACCCAGATACCGACCGCGATCACTGAGGCGAAGGCCAGCTCGGGGCGCGCCAGCCAGGCGGGGGGTGTGTCTGTGATGTTCCACGCGCGCAGCAGGCCGTTGAGCGGGCCCTGGGTGGGGTGCAGCATCCAGGTGTAGATGGCGGCGGTGATCACCAGCGAGGTCGCCCACGGCAGCAGTATGATGGCGCGCAGCAGCCGCCGGCCGGGCAGGCGCTCGTTGAGCGCGAGCGCCACGAACATGGAGATGAGCATGGTGCCGACCACGACCACCACGGTCCACACCAGCGTCTGCGGCACGATCTCGCGGGTGAAAACCTCACTGGCGGCGAGGGCGTGGAAGTTCTTGAGGGTCCCGAAGGCGCCGGGGTTGCCCTTGCGATCGACCTCGCACACCGAGGCGTAGAAGGTCTGCAGGATCGGGTAGAACACCACGCCGGTGAGCAGCAGCGCCGTGGGGGCCAGGAAGGCCAGGGCCACCAGTGTGTCGCGGCGCTGCTTCATCGGCTGCCGCCCGCCTCCATGGCGATATGAAGTCCGCTCAGCGCCCGGCCTTCGGTCACTCGGCCTCCCCACCCGCCTCGGCCAGGATCCGGTTCACCCGCTCGGCGGCCGCGTCGAGGGCCTCCTGCGGCGTGCTGGTCTGCAGTTGGGCCTCCTGCACGCCGAGCTTGATCTCCTCGGCGATAGTGGCCCAGCGCGGGTGCAGTGGCACGAAGCGCCCGGTCGGCAGCAGGCTCATGAACAGGCTCCACTGCTCGCTCCCGGTGATGTAGTCGCTCTCGGCCACCTCCTTGAGTTCAGGGAGCATGCCGAAGGTCTCCGCCCACTCACGCCGCAGCTCGGGGTCGTAGAAGAACTCGATGAACTCCCACGCGGCCTCCTTGTCGGCGCAGCTCTCGAACATGATCAGGTTGTCGGTGACCGCCATGGTCACCTGATCGGTGTGCGCCGGGATGGGCGCCAGTTCGTAGTTGAAGTCGGGCACGTCCTTGTCGAGCATGCCCCAGAACCACGGGCCGGTGATCATCATCGCCAGCCGCCCGCTCTTGAACAGCTCCTGCAGCCCCTCGCGGTCGTACGCGGTCGGGTCGGGCTCGGTGACCCGGTACTTGTGGATCAAGTCCACACAGAACTGCAGCGCCTCGACGCCCTGCGGGGAGTTGAAGACCGCGCGCGTGCCGTCGTCGCTGAGGATGCGGCCGCCGTTGGCCCAGAGAAAGTAGTACCAGTACACGTCGGTCTCGACCTTCATCCCCTGCATGCCGAAGCCGTAGACGCCCTCGTCGGGGTGGTTGCACGCCCGCGCGACGTCCACCAGCTCATCCCAGTTCTTCGGCGGCCGCTTGCCCGCGGCGGCGAGCAGGTCGGCGTTGCAGTAGAGCGCCCGCGCCGAGACCGCGATGGGAAGGCCGTAGAGGTGGTCGCGGTACTGCGCGCCCTGCAGCGTCATGGGAATGAAGCGCGCGCGCATCTCGTCACTGACGAACTCATCGAGTGGCTGCACCACCTCGAGGTCCACCAGCTCCGGTAGCCAGATCGTGGCGATGTTGGCCAGGTCGGGCGCGTTGTCGGCGGCGATGAGCGTCGAGAGCTTCTGGAAGCCCGCGTTCCAGTCGATGACCTCGATGTTCACGTCGATGTCGGGGTGGGCCTGCTCGAACTGCTGCTCGACCTTCTGCATGAACGGACGGGTGTTGGTGTCGTACTCCATCGCGAGGAAGCGGACCTCGGTGCGGTCGCCACCCGTGACGGGCGGCACGGGCCCGCCGCCCATGGTCTCGGAGGACTGCTGCTGCGGACAGCCGACGACCAGCAGCGCGACCGGCGCGAGGACTGCGGCGATCATCCAGCGGGTCATGACCCTGCACCTCTCTCAGGCGGGCTGTACCTGCCGGAAGGTCTTTCCACGCTCCGGTGTCGCTGCCCTTCGGCGGGGAGGAGCGAACGCGAGATTCCGGGAACCACCACTCCCGGCAATCGCCGATGAGAGGGAGATGCGCGGTGAGCGACAGGCCGCATGTTCATCGAGATCAGATCGAGGCCGGGCTGGCACAGGTGGGGCTGAGCGCGGGTGACGTGGTGCTGGTGCACTCGTCGCTGAGCGCCTTCGGCTTCGTCGAGGGCGGCGCCGACACGGTCATCGACGCGCTGCTGGCGGCGGTGGGCGAGACGGGGACGGTCATCGTCCCGACCTTCACCTGGGGCGCCAACCACGACGCCGAGCGCGTGACGCTGGACCTGGTGAACACGTCATGCCGGGATGAGGTGGGCATCATCCCCGAGACCTTCCGCCTGCGACCCGAGGCGCGGCGCTCAACGCACATCTGCCACTCGGTCGCCGCCATCGGCCCGCACACCGACCAGGTCATGGGCGACGGCGTCTCCAGCTTCGGCGCGGGCAGCACCTTCCACCGCCTCTACGACCTCGACGCCTGGTGCCTCCTGCTGGGCGTGGGCTTCACCTCATGCACCGAGCTGCACGCGGTGGAGGAGTTCATGCGCGTGCCCTACCGCCACCACCGCGACTTCGAAGGCTCAACCGTGGTGCTCGAGGACGGGACGCGCATCCCCTCGCGATCCATCGAGTACCTGCGCGAGCCGGGGTACATCAACGACTTCGCCAAGATGCGCGCGGTCTTCGACGAAGCGGGCGTGCTGCGCACCACGCGGATCGGCGCCGCCGAGGTCATTAACGTGCGCATCCGTGACATCTTCGACATCACGCGCGCGCTCATGGCGGACGATATCGGCTTCCTGCTCAACGAGCAGTCGCGGCGACTGCTGCGCGATGAGTGCGGAGTCTGAGGACGCCGACCGCGTGCCCCCGAGGGCGCATGGCCGCCGGGAGGACACAATGCGCATCACACTCATGGTTCTGATCATGCTGCCCGGCGTCATCGGCGGTGCGGCGGCGCAGCGGATCGGCAACTTCGAGTTCGAGCGCCTGGACCGGATCATCACGCTCGCCGAAGGCGGGCAGGCCCGGGCGGTGATCGTGGCGCCCGAGGACGCGCCCAACCCCGTGCTCTTCGCCGCCGAGGAGCTCAAGCTGCACCTCGACGCCATGACCGGCGGGGACTTCGCCATCGTCACGGCCATCCCCGACGACCGCCTGGCGATCGTGCTGGGCGACTGCCCGCAGGCGCGCGCGGCGGGAATCGACGTGGACACCATCGCGCGCGACGGCTATGCCATCGTCACGGTCGGCGACACCATCTTCATTGCCGGGCGCGATGACGCCACCGACAAGAGCGGCGCCCTGCAACGGCTGCGCACCGAGCCCTTCGCGCGCGACGCCGGCCGCTACGAGATGGAGCGGCGCTTCGGGGCGGCCACCTGGGACTTCGAACGCGGGACGCTCTACGGCGCCTACCGCTTCCTCGAAGAGCTGGGCGTGCGCTGGTTCTTCCCCGGCGAGCACGGCACGGTCATCCCGCCCACCCCGGACCTGAGCGTGCAGGCGTTCTCGCTGCGCGAGGAGCCGGTCTACATCCTGCGCAAGGTCGGCCAGGAGACGTGGCAGTGGTACTTCCTCGACTCGGACCGACTCGCAGGGCTGGTCAACCGGGACGAGTACGAGGAGCTGGGCTACGGCGGCGAGGTGCTGCGGCTGTGGCTGCTGCGCATGCGCGGCTCGTCCGAGTGGTTCGCCTTCAACCACCGCCCGCCGCGCATGGAGCTGGAGCAGCGCTACGGCGCCGAGCACCCCGAGTACTTCGCCCTGCGCCCCAACGGCGAGCGTGACCTGGCTCCCCAGCCCGGCCGCACCGGCCACCTGTGCTACACCGAGCCGGGGGTGCTGGAGATCACCAAGCGTGACATCGACGCCTACTTCGCGGGCGTGGAGGCCGCGGAGATGGGCCTGAGCGCGCACCGCGTGCGCCTCAACCCCTTCAACCGTGGCTGGCCCGCCAGCGCCATCTACGGCCGGACGGTCTCGCTGCTGCCCCACGATTCCTTCATCGCCTGTGCATGCGAGGACTGCGCGCCCCATATCCACGAGGAATGGGGCGAAGACGGGAAGTACAGCGAGCTGGTCTGGCAGTTCGTGGTGCGCGTCGCCGAGTGGATGCAGGAGGCCCATCCCGACGCCCTCGCCATCTGCCTCGCCTACAGCTACTACTCCGAGCGCCCGCCGGACCTGACCGGTCTGCCCGAGAACGTGATCGTGGGCATGTGCCCGGCCAACTACGCCCGCACCAGCCGCGACCTCGACCCGGACAACTACGCCGACCTCATGCGTATGGTCCGCGAGTGGAGTTCGGTCAACGACCGCCCGATGCTGATCTGGCTGCACAACCTCTACCGCTACCGCGAGCCGCGGCGCAAGGGTATCCCGATGCTGCTCACCGGCCTGTACGAGCGGCTCTTCCGCGACCTCGCCGAGCACGCGAACCTCATGCACGTCGAGCAGGACGCCGACAGCATCATGCTCGAGCACCTCAACCGCTACGTCATGCTGCGCCTGCTCTACAACCCGAACCTCGAAGCCGAGGAGATCATCGCCGACTACGCCCGGAGCTTCTACGGCCCGGGCGCGCAGATCGTCAGCGACATGCTCGCGGACATCGAGGCGCGCGGGAACGCCGCGGCTGTGGCCGATGCCTCGAGCACCGCGGTGTGGGAGGAGTACTTCACCGAGGAGGTCGTGAGCGGCTACCGCGAGCAGACCAACCGGCTGCTGGAGGCCACCGCCGACACCCGCTTCGCGGATGCGGCCGACCTGTTCTCGCGCTGGTTCGTGGGCGAGATTGAGCGCGGCCGCGAACTCTACGTGCACAACGTGAAGGAGGTCGCTGAGAGCCCCGGCGGGCGGGTGAGTATCCGCGCGCTGGTGGGCGAGATCACCATCAACGGTGTGCTCGACGAAGAGGGCTGGGAGCGTTCGTCGCGGGTGAGCTTCGTGAACAACATCGATGGCGAGCCCACACAGTTTCGCACCGAACTGCGTCAGTTGCGCGCCCCCGAGAACCTCTACTTCGCGTTCACCTGCTACGACCCGAACGCCGCCGCGTTGCCGACGAAGGAAGGCGAGACCGACTCGGTCGAGATCTTCCTCGACCCGCAGCACGACCACGACTCGTACTACTGGCTGTGGATCGACAACGCCGGGCGGATGCTCGACTGGCACATCCCGGGCGGCGGCGAGCCCACCGACGAGGACTGGGAGAGCGGGGCCGAGATCGCGACCAGGCTCTACGATGACCGCTGGGTGGTCGAGGTGCGCCTCCCGCGGGCGAGCATGACTGATGGCCTGCAGACCCCCGACGGGCGACCCTGGGGCGCGAACTTCTGCCGCTCGATGCGCAATCCGCCCCAGCCGCGGGATCAGTTCAGCGGCTGGAGTCCGCTGCTGCGCGGCAAGTTCCACCAGCCCGACCTGTTCGGCCACATCTTCTTCGTGAAGTGACGGCGGGAGGCGCGAGGCGGCAACCTGCAGCCGGCGACGGTGCCGACAACGGTGCCCGGGGGCCGGTCGTCGAGCCACGGGGGTCATCCGGCCACGCCATGCACGCGACCGGCGCCTCCTCCGGATCGTGGGCAGGCCATGGCGCCTGGCTGCGCCCGCACTTCGGCCGTGGAGGGATGCGCTCGTGATCGGCTCGAGGATGCGTCTGCTGGTGGGGGTCGTCATCTGTGTGGCGTGCTCGGTCGGGCGCACTGAGCCGCTGGAAGTGGGCCCGTTCGTGCCCGGGCCGGTGACCACGCTCTATCTGGTCGCGGACGGGCAGCCCTGCGCCGCGCGACTGGTGGTGGAGGCGACAGAGGACGCGACCGCCCCCCCGCGGGTGATGGCCCGCGTGTTCGACCCCGATGACCGGCCGGCACTGTGGCGCTATGTCGAGTACTGCGACGCGGAAACGGTCGCGGCCATCGAGCCGGAGGCGGGGATGGTGCTGCGCCCCGACGATCAGCTCCCTGTTGCCGGGCAGGCGGTGCTCGACGAGACGGTCGAGCTGGGCGTAGCGGGCGTGTATCAGGTGCGCGTGGTGGCGTACGGGCCGCTGGCGGTGCGTGTGGAACTGCCGCGGGAGCTGCCGTGGGGCTGGTGCGCACAGAACGGGCGCTTCCTCCCCTTCGCGGGCCAGCCCGACACGATGCACGTGTTCGTCCCCCCGCACGCCGAGCAGCTCCGATTGCGCGGCGGGCCGGTGCGCGTGCTTGATGAGCGTGGCGCAGTGCTGGCGGACCTCGACGCGGGCGGCAGCGCCACCATCCCGGTGGCCCGGACGGAGGTCGTCTGGCGCGTCGAGCTGCCCGCGGATGGCTGGCGGATGACCGCAGCCGACCTGCCGCTTATCCTGTGCCCGACCGAGGAGGCGGCGCACGCGATTCACGGCTCGGTCGAGATGCTCGACGATGGCACGGTCGTCTGCCACCGCTTCCAGGCGCGCGTCGCCGAGGTGCTGCGCGAGGTGCTGGCGCCCGAACACGTGGGCGACACCGAGGCGCTCATCGTGCCGCTGTCCGAGCGCCGTGAGGCGTGGCTGGCCGATCCGCTGCGCAGCGCGGTGCTGATGCGCAGCTACCTGCCGACCATCGAGCCTTCGCTGCGCAGCCAGAACCTCGACCCCGACAGCCACTGGGGCGGGTCGCTGGATGGCTGGCAGGAGTTCGCCGACAAACCGGGTGTCGAAGGCCGCTGGGATCGGCTGCACGGCATCGACGGCCTCTACGCGGGCGCGTCATCGAACTACGACTGGGCCGCCGAGCATCTGGCGCTGGCGGCACTTTATGATGACCCGACCAACCCCTACTTCGGCCGCGAGGAGCTGCTGTGGCGGGCGGCCGCCGCGGCGCTGCGCGATCTGATGGCGCTCTCGGAGGCCGAGGTCTGGCCGGGCGTCGCCGACCTCGACCCCTATCCGGGCATGATGGCCTTCGCCATCGGCAACAAGACGCTGCCGGTCTACGCCCGCGCCGCCCCGCACCTGCCCGAGCGCGTCCGTGATGTGTGGACCGAGGGCGTGCGGCGCATCATCGACCGCTGCTTCGCCGATGAGCTGGTGACCTGCCGCAACCAGTCATCGCACTACCTCGTGAGCAACCAGGCCTTCGCCGATGGCTCGGGCGACCCGCGCGCTCGCGCGATGGCCCGGCTGTGGGCGCGGCGCTGGCTGCGCGGCATGGACCCGTCCGGCTACCACATGGAAGCCATCGGCCCGGACGCGAGCTACATCGGCATGACCCACTGGTACGAGGCGGTCTACTACCGCATGAGCGGTGACCCGGTGGTGCTCGAGTCGCTGCGCCGATCATACCGGCTCTTCAACCACACCGTCGGGCCCGAACCCGAGGGGCGCATGCTCGGCGGCTTCAACTTCAACCACCGGGTGGGCGAGGGCTTCTACTTCGAGCAGTTCGGGGGCGCGAGGGGCATTCTCGATGACGTCTTGCCCGAGGTCGGCCTGTGGGCGGGCGAGCCGCCGACCGAGGCGGACGTGGAGGCCGCCCGCGAACGCGTCTCTGCGTTCCTTGACGCGCCCACGGTGCCGCCCTACCCGCGGCACACCACCCCGCGCTACCTCTACTTCGCGGAGGCCGATCGCAGCGGCGTGTGGCCGTGCATGGAGCCGGAGCCCTTCCTGCGCGTGGTCGATGACGAGTGGCTGTTCGTCAACCGTCCGGGCTACTACGCGGTGTGCTACCTGGGCAAGCCCGCGGGTGATTTCTACGTGCGTCGCCGCCACGAGTTCCGAACTGCCTACCCGGACGATGGCGAGAGCACCGGCGCGAACCTGACCGACATGAAGCGCATCACGCCCTTCGTCGGCGGCGGACTGTCGGGGGTGTGGACGCGCGACTACGGGCATTCGCTGATGGCCGCCAACTGGTCGCCGACCACCCACCACGGCATCATCGCCACCGACGCCGACGGCCTGCGCTGGTGGGAGGACTACCACGCGCACGAGCACAGCATAGACGCGGACGCGGGCTCCCTGACCGTGAGCGGGCGCATTGAAGGCCAGCCGATCACCTACCAGCGCCGCTACGTCTTCGGCGACGACGCACTGGAGGTGGCGGTGACGCTGACCGCCGAGGAGGACGTCCGGCTGGCGCGGCTGGTCGAGTGCGTGCCGATCGCGCGCGGCGGCTGGAAGGCGCGCGGAGCGACCATCGAGGCGGCTGGCCAGGATGCGGGCGGGGCCACCGTGAGCCTCTTCCGCGTGACCGACGACACCGGGGCGGGCGTGCAGTTCGTGCTCGACGACGAGCACGCACTGGCGCTCATCCCCGATGGCCTCAAGACCTACGGCTGGCGGCAGTTGCAGATCGGCCGCGTCGAGATCGAGCTGCCCGCGGCGCCGGCGGCCGGCGAGAGCATCGAGTTGCGCTACGTCATCCGCCCGGTAGTGCCATGAGGCAACTTCGTCGTCAGCACAGCCGGTGCCCCGGCCCGCCCGGCCGTTCGCCGTGCGCAGGACGGATGGTCACACGCGACGCCGGCCGGAGCGGACCCTCCGATGCTGCCCTGCGTGGCGCCACCGGGGGTCAATCCGCGAGGAACGGCTTCACCTCGATGAAGTTGACCATCAGCTCCTGGCCCTCGGGGCCGCCGGGGTCGTCGGGCGTGCGCCAGTCGGAGATGCGCAGCATTGCCGTCGTCCCGGTCGCCCGGAAGACGTGCCAATGCAGATTCACGTAGAGCGGGTTCTCGTTGGTGAACTCGCCGATGCGCGCGCGGGTGGGGTAGGCCTCCTGGTACTGGTACCTGGTACCCTCGATGAGTTCGCAACCCTCCAGCTCCACCGACAGCGCGTGCAGCACCTTGCTCGACTTGCCCGCCTGCAGCTCGCCGAAGTCGGCGCTCAGCAGCTTGACCGAGTAGAGCCTCCCCGGCTGCAGTCCGCGAATGGTCTGGCTGAGCACGTTGGGCCGCTCGGCGCTGCGGCGCAGTAGCGCGAAGCTGTCGTTGCCCCGGTAGTAGCGGCCCTGGAGCTTCCCGTAGCCCTCCCACGAGGTCGCCTCGATGCTGCCCTCGGCCGCGGGCTCGACGGTCCAGCCGCTCAGCCCCTCGGTGAAGTCGGGGTTGGCGATGTGCGTGAGCAGGTAGGGGTCGGCGGTGACCCGATGGGTGTTGCCCTCAATGCAGTAGTGTTCGAAGAAGCGGCCGATCCAGCGCATGCGCTCCTCGTCGGTGTAGCCCGAGCGCCAGATGTGCACGCCGCCGAGTCCGAAGAACGCGGGGTGGGTGGCGATGTATTGGAACTGCATGTCGAGGTAGGCATTGTAGTTGACGCTCGGGAAGCCATCCGAGAAGGGCCACGGGAACGAGAAGGTCCCCGGCACCCAGACCGTGTGCATGATGGCGCCGGGGAGCCGCTGCTCGGTGGGATCGACCATGCGCTCGGCGGCGCGGCGCAGGTTGCTCAGCCCCGCGCGCAGCGTGGGGTACTCGGCGATGTAGGCCTCGCGGCAGATCATGCCGCCGTTCGCGATGCAGGCCCGGGCGAACTCGATGCTGCCCTCATCCTGCCCGAAGCGCCCGGCCACGTAGGGGAAGAAGGCCTTGCCATCGAGCGTCGGGTCTTCGGCAATGCGCTGCGCCATGCCGATGTAGGCGGGGTAGGCCGGGTCCTCGGGGGTGTAGAACTCGTCCACCAGCACACCCTCCATGAGGGGGTGCGTGAAGCCCGGGCGGGCGGTGAAGTAGTCGAAGAGCGTATCGGCGCTCTGCTCGACCTCGCGGTTGCCGCTCAGGCCCGGGCGCGAGGTGTAGACGATCCACCGTCCGCCCTGCGCGACCCATTGCTCCACGTGGTTGCGGATGCTCTCGGGATCGCCGGAGGTGATGATGGTGGTGGCGCTGGGCAGGATGTAGCGCGAGATAAACTCCCAGTCGTACTCCGGATTGCTCGCGAGCCAGTGCTGGGTAGGGAAGCGGCTGTGCTGGATGTCGCAGATGGCCCGCACCTCAAGCCGCAGGAGTTGCCCATCGCCCTGCGCCGCCACCGAGATGGTATGCTCGCCCTCGGTCGCGCGGCGCCTGGCGACCATTACGCGCTGTGTGCCGTCGTGGACGGTGATCGCGTCGGCCGGGTCGTCGCTGTCGAGCATGATCGCGACCGAGCCATCGCCCACGTCGGCGGTGGTGCGGATGTACAGCCAGCGATCGATGGGCACGCGGAAGCGGTGGATGCGGTGCAGGTCGCCCGGAGTCGAAGAGGTCTCGTCGAGCAGCTCCCAGACGAGGTTGTTGAGCACCTTCACGCCTTCGAAGCGCGGGTCGCGGCCGGGCCAGTCCACGATCGTGGAGGCGGGCCCGCAGATCAGCTCGCCGTCGAGGTCCTCCACGGCCACATGCGCCTGCACTTCGCCGGGACCAAGATCCGCCGCGTCAAAGATGATCTCCTCGCGGATGTCGGGCACGGTGACCCGCTGCGCCGCGCGGTACCTCTCTCCGTCCGCCATCAGCGCCGCGTGGACGAGCACATGTTCGGCGGCGAGCGCCGGCACCTCGACCGAGAGGCCGATCTTGCCGGGCATGGGGTAGGCGCGTGCGGTGACGCGCAGATCGGCGCCGGCCGCCGGCGGGGTCGGCGGCGACGCGACCGCGACCTCCTCGGGCCTGGTGTACACGCGCACGTTGTCGAAGCGGCCGATGTGCCAGACCGCGAAACCGACATGCGGATACAGCGGCCCCGGCAGCGGGCCCTCGTGGGTGTAGTCGAGCACGGTCTCGCCGTCGATGATATGCCGGAAATGCAGTCCGTCACGCTCACACACCACGTGGTGCCACTTCCGGGGCGTGATGGTCGCTTCGTACTCCGCGCCCGGCATGTTCTTGAGCAGGAACCGGCCGGTGGTGTTGTTCTGCGAGCCGAAGCCGAAGAAGAAGCCGCCGGCGTATCCCTGCTCGTTCCCGTTGAGCACCGCACTCAGGTCGCACGGGTTGTCCACCGGCGCCATGGCGTCGTACTCGAGACGGATGGCGCCGGTGAAGTCGCGTCGGCACAGCGCATAGGTGCCGCCCGGGTCGCCCGCGCGGCCCATTGCCAGCTCGCCGTCCTCGATGTGCGTCAGGCCGGTCGCCCACCAGTCGGGGCCGAGTTCGGCCCGGTCGAAGTCGTCCTCAAAAACCAGCTTCCAGTCCTCGGCCTGCGCGACGGCCGGCAGGGCTGTCAGCGCTACCACGCACAGTCCTGCGATCGCCAGCATCGCATTCCGCGGCGTCATCGTGATCGCTCCCTCAGCATCCGTCCGCGCCTCATCGTACAAGGTCGGCTTCGTCTGTCGAGGCGACGAATCCTCTGCGTCGGGAGGGCGCGTGGCCCGGGAGTGCGAACCTGCCGCCACTGTGGGACACAGAAGGGATGCTCCGATGCGTTCGCTCACGATGGCCGCTGTGCTGGTGCTCACGGCGATGGCCGGTCGCGCCGATGAGGGGCTGGTCGTTACCGCGCGGCAGTGGCCGGAGACGCCGATCGTGGTGCTGCCGGCCGCGCATGACACTGAGGCGAGCTTCACGGTGCCCGCGGATGTCGGCACAGTGCACATCTACCTCGAGGCGATCCTGAAGTTCCGCGCGCTCAGCCACTCGGCCGGCGTGCTGCGCCTGTTCATCAACGAAGCGGCACTCGGGCCGGAGCAGAGCATCAACAAGGCCGGCGAGTGGTGCTCCGCGCCGAACGGCCCCTACGCAGCGAACGCCTTCGCGCTGCCCGCTCAGCCTGATTTCGCGTCGGGTGAGCGTGACGACCTCGGCGGCCTGGGCTATCTCTTCGACGTCACCGGCCTGGTGCGCCCCGGCGAGAACCGGCTGCGCATCACCCACGTGGCGGCGACTGATGAGGCGCTGCTGCGCAGGGTTTACCTGGTCATCGACGGTGAGCCGCGCGCGCTGACGCTGAGCGCTCCGCAAGTCGCGCAGAACGATCCGGGGAAGCTGCAGTGGGACTTCGCCCCCAACATCATGGAAGGCCGGGGCCTGTTCATGGCCGAGGGCTGCCTGCAGCCGCTGAGCTGGCGGGTGCGCAACACCGACAGCGCCGGCGCGGTCGAGCTGGGCCTGGAGTTGGAGCTGCCCGCGGGGATCGAGATCGTCACGCCGTGGCTGCCCTGCGCGGACGGCTGGACCGACCGCATCACGCTTGCCGATGAGGAGATTGAACGCGAGGGAGCGCCGCTGGTGCGGCACACCATCATGCTTCCCGCGGAGGCGGCGGTCGGGCCCGAGACCGACTGGGGGACTTTCGGCGGCCATCCGCTGATCCTCTACCTGCGCTGCACCGCCCCGGCGGGCGAGTACCGCATGTGGTGGCGCTCACGGTCGCAGGGTGGGACGGGCGAGTTGACGTCGGCGCCGCTGACGGTGCTGCCCGCGCCGCCGACTGCTCCTCAGCCGCGCCGCTCGCCGCTGGGTGTGTGGGCCTACCGGACGGTCTCGACCGGCACCTCGGCGGCCGAGCAGGCCCTGCGTCCACAGTTGCAGGAGGCGGTGGACGCGCAGCTTGCCCGCCTGGGTGTGTCGCGGCTGGTGCTCAGCGACCCCGACGAGATTCCGGCCGCGCGGGCGCACGGCATACTGGTGAGCCTCGCCAGCCCGTGGAGTTTCAACCGCACGGTCTACCCGACCGACACCACCGACCCGGCGAAGGCGCTCCACGATGCCGAGGGCAAGCCGGTCGTGGCCGACCGCCGCACCGGGGCCATGCAGTGGTGCCCGACCTACGCCGCCGATCCCGTCCGTGGGCGGGACCACGAGGTCTTCGAGCCGATCACGCAACGCATCGCCGACGAGGGCTGGGACGGCTTCGACCTCGACCACGAGGGCGTCCACCATCAGTGCTTCTGCGAGCGCTGCCGGGCGGCGTTCCTCGAGCGCGAGGGGCTGGCGCGCGATGCAGTCGCCTGGCCGCAGGACGTGCTGCCCGACGGCCGACTGCATGAGCAGTGGCTGGCCTTCCACGTGTGGAACGGTGGCCGCCATGTGGAGCGTATTCGCGAGGCGGTCAAGGCCGGCAACCCGGACGCACTCCTCTTCTGCTGGTTCACCATGAGTCTCTACGAGCGCGACGCCACCGGTCCGCACGCGGAGGCCTACCACCGGCGCGTCCGCGAGGAGGCCGAGTACGGCTACGACCTGCGCGAGTTCCTGCGCTTCCTCGACTTCGCCAACATGGCCAACGGCGTCTACCCGCACGATGAGGAGACGTGGGACCAACAGTACGGGCTGACGTGGGCGTTCAATCGTGTCGAGGCCACGGTGGACAACCCCTGGGGCGTGCCGCTGGCGCCATGCCTGAACATCGGTAGCGGGGCCGAGCGCTCGTGGACCAACCCCGACTACCTGCGCTGGCAGGCGAAGACGCATCTGGCGCAGGGCGTGAAGGGGCTGGACTTCTGGATGCTGCCCTTCTTCGACGGCCGGCACTTCGCCCTGCTGTCGGAGTTGGCGCGTATCCTCGCCGCCACCGAGGACGTCATCCGGGAGGGCGAGCGCGCCGATGAGCTGGTTGAGGTCGCAGGCCCGGACGGCATCTTCGCGCGTGCCTTCGCCGATGCCGACACAGTGGTGCTGGGCATCACCAGCCGCGCGCTGGAGCCGGCCATCGTGACCATCGCCCCCGCCGCGGGCCTCGCCGAGGGGCGGGACGTCCTGACTGGAGAGACCGTCGGCGACAGCATCATCGTTCCACCGCTCGACGGAGTGTTCATCGTCTACCCGCGCTGAGGGCGAATACGCAACGTTCGCAGGAGTGACCCACCATGACCATGAGACCGGCCATCGTTGTTGGCATCGCCCTGAGCGCGAGCTTCGCGTGGGCGCAGGAGCCGATCTGGCAGGCCGACTTCACGCAGCCGAATGCGGGCTTCACGACCTATCGCAGTGAGGACTCGCCGGTGCAAATCAGCCAACTCGAGGCGGACGGGGTGGCCTTCGTGCGCGCGGTCGCGCCCGGCGAGATGGCTCTGGAGGGGCTGCGCATCGTCACGCCGGCGGTGCTGCCCGGCGGGAGGCGCGCCACTATCCGGGCGCAGGTGCGCGGCTCCGGCGACGTGTGGCTGATGGCCAACTCGCGCAACGGCTGGCTTTACGCGCGTGACACCCACGCGCTCACCGATGACTGGCAGACCATCACGCTGACCAAGCCGCTGGCGCTTGCGGACGAGCGCATGACCATCTGCCTGCTCATCCGCGAGCCCGCGCCGATGACGCTCGATGTGCGCTCGCTCACGGTCACCATCGAGCCGGCGCCGGTGACGTGGGACGTCGCGGTGCCGCCGGTACGCCTGGAAGCCGAGGACCTGTCGCAGTTCGAGCGCGACATCGGTGACGCCGAGGGCGCCTCCGGGCGGGCGGTGGTGAGCGACCGCAGGCACGCGCTGCTCTCGGCCATCCCGTGCCCGCGCACCAGCCGCCCCATCCATCTGTTCGCGCGCGTGAAGATGCCGGGGCCGAAGACCTGCTGGGCGGTCGTGGGCGGGGCGTCCGGCGGCTCGCAACGGCTCAACCGGATGACCGGCGAGGATACACGCGAGTGGCAGTGGATCACCGGCGAGCCCTTCACCGCCGCCATGGTGGGCGACAGCTTCAACATCGCGCTCTACGGCTCCGACGACGAGCCGGGCGACGCGGTGCTCGACTGCATCGTGCTCACCACCGACTCCGGGCCGACCGAAGCCGAGCTTGATGGCGCGCCTGTGCTGCCGCCCATCGGCGATGCAATGCTCGCGATCGGGCGCGCCGCCACCGCGCCGACGCTCGATGGCGTCGCCGACGATGCATGCTGGCAGAGCACGGTGGCGTTGACCGACTTCGCGCGGACCGGCTCGGGCCTCCCGGCTCAGCACGCCTCGGAGATGCGCCTGTGCTGGGACGACCGGAACCTCTACTGGTGGTTCCGCGGCGAGGAGCCGGTGCTGCGCACCGAGATGCAGCGTCTGCAGGACTTCCGCCGCGAGGTCACTGAGCGCGATGCCCGCGTGTGGGCCGACGACAGCGTCGCGCTGATCCTCGACACCGGCGACGGCATCTTCGACCTCTTCGTCAACGCCCTCGGCACGGTCAACGACTCGCGCATCACCGACCCGGTGGACCTGTGGGGCAGTCGCGACGAGAGCTTCGACGCCGATGTGGACAGCGTATCCGAGATCGGTGAGGGCTACTGGACGGTCGAGGCGCGCATCGGCCTGGAGAGCCTGGGGGTGAGCGCCCCCGCGCCGGGCGAGGCGTGGCGCTTCATCGCCGGCCGCATCGAGAAGGCCGACGACGAGAGCAGCGCATGGCCGCTGTGCGCGCAGGGCCTGCATGACCCCGGTGGCTTCGCGGCCCTGCGCTTCGCCGACGCGGTCCTCGGCGCCACGATCACGCCCCCCGTGCCGCTCCAGCCGGGGCGCAACGAGATCGCCTGCGCTTTGAATGGGGGCGAGGGTGGCGCGCTGCTGGGCGCAAGCGTGCGCACCGACACGACATTCACGCGGTCGTGGGGCTTCGACGAGGCCGGCGGGGAGTTCGTCACGCCGGTGGAGATCGAGGGCGAAGGCGATGTCGGCTTCGGCTACGCGCTGCTCGACGCGCGGACGCTCGCGCCGCTGATCGTGTCCCCCGCCTATCGGCGTAACGTGCGCTCTTCCACCGCGCAGGTCGCCCTGACTACCGACCGGCCCTGGCGGCTGCTGATCAACGAGGAGTTGCAGGCCTCGGGCGACGCGGCCGATGGGGAGCCCATCACGGTCTTCCTCAGCCGCGGCGTGAATGCCTTCGGGCTGGAGCTTGAGGGCGAGGCGACCGTGCGCATCGAGGCCGGCGACCTGGTCATCACCGGCGCCGACCCGTGGCGCCTGGCTCCCGACGAGGTGGCCGACCCGTCGGTGGTCGTCGCCGATCCGCGCGCCTGGCAGGTCGCGACCGCGGGCGCGGGCGAGGCCCTCGGCCCGGGACGGCTGCGCTTCGAGATCCTCTGGGAGGACACGCGCGTCTTCCCCAACTCCCAGCCTGCGCTCTACGTCTGCGAGGGCACCGCGCAGCACCTGATCGTCGCCGCGCGCGGCCTGCCCCATCACCTGGTCGAGGACTACCGCTGCCACTTCTGGCTACCTCCTCCGCTGGAGTTGGTGGGCGCGACCGGCTACTACGCGGCCGGGCGCGAAGAGCAGCCCGAGTTCACCTTCGAGCGCGTCGGCGATGAGCAGATCGATGGCGAGGACTATGCGCACTACGTGGTGGCCGCCGATCAGCCCATCCCCTACCGCGAGAGCGTGCGCATCCTCGAGCTGTTCGACGTGTACTTCGCATGGGCGGAGGGCGCGAGCCCCGAAGATCGCGATTGGCGGGTCTACTGGGCCTCGGAGGCACTGGGCGGGAGCATCCGCGAGGCGCGGCGTTCGCTGGTCGTGCGCCCGCTGCCGCCGCTCGAGGGCGCGCAGCCGCAGCGGCTGGTGTGGCAGATGTGGGGCAGCTTCTTCGGGCCGATGAACCGGGTCGCGGCGAAGGAGCTGGCGCTGCAGACCATGCGCGCCGCCGGATACAACAACCTGGTCTCCGGCGACGCCGAGACTTCGGAGCTGGCGGATCGCTACGGCATCGACAACGTGCTGGCGATCAGTTTCGCACCGTGGAGCATCGGGATGGGGTCGTGGGTCGCCGAGCATCCCGACAGCGCACGAGTCAACCGCTTCGGTGAGGCCAGCGATGCCTACGCCTGCACCTCGGCGCTGCTGGATGAGGCCTATCCGGTCGTGGATGAGCGCCTCAAGTCCATGATCGCCGAACGCCGCCCCGATTGGGTCACCTGGGACTTCGAGTCCGGCGTGATGACCGGCGAGATCTCGTGCTTCTGCCCGCGCTGTCTGCAGGCCTTCCGTGAGGCCGCGGGTATCGCCGATGACGTCGCCCTCGACGGCGCGATCATCGAGCGCGACTGGCTGCCGCAGTGGACCGCGTTCATGAACCGGCGCATGGCCGAACTGGCGCGTCGGTTCAAGGACACCTGCCACGCCGCCGAGCCGCCCGCGCGCCTGCAGGTCTACTCGGGCTATCAGTCGGATGACACCAAGTGGCGCTATGGGGTAGACTGGGCAATCATCGGCGAGCTGGACGCCTGCGACGTGGCCTCATGCGGCTACGGACGCAACTGGGAGTTGCTGCAGGCCACGCACGAGGCGTTGGGCGGCATCCCGCTCATCGTCGGCAAGCTCATGCACCCTTATGACCGCAACTCCGACGATCCGGTGGCGCCGTGCACGCGCGGGGTGCTGCTGCGCCGGCTGATGGACTGCACGGGCGGGGTGCTGGTGTACGATCGCATGCCCATCGAGGGCCGGTCGTGGCAGGCGAGCGCGGAGGTGTCGCGCCTGGCGGCGGCGTACGAGGAGGTCTTCGCCCGGGGTGAGTTCGCGTCGCTCGAGGGTGTGCCCGATGGGGCCGACTGGGCAGGCGCGCGCCGCCTGGGCGACACCATGATCGTGGCGCTGCTTAACGGCTCCGGCCAGCCGCGCGAGCTGTCGCTCACACTACCCGCAGGCTACGCGCGCTGCGTGGAGTTCTTCTCCGGAGAACCCGCGCAGCCCGGTGACGCCGTCTCGCTCACGCTTGCGCCCGGCGACGCCCGCGCGTGGGTGCTGACCAGGTAGCAACCTCGGGCCAACCTCGCACGGGAAAGGACGAATGCCATGGTCTCGCTCTCGACGATGCTACGGGAGACTGCCGCGCGCCACCGGGATGCGCCGGCGCTGCGGGCGCCGGGCAACACCGTTACCTGGGCCGAGCTGGCCGGTGCCGTCGAGGCGATGGCCGGAGGACTGCACGCGCTGGGCATCGGCCCCGGCGACCGCGTGGCGCTGATCCTGCCCAACTGTCCGCAGTTCGTCATCAGCTACTTCGCCACCGTGCGCCTCGGCGCCATGGTCGTGCCCATCAACCCGCTGCTCGCCCCGGCCGAGGTCGTGTACATCGCCGGCGACTCGGCGGCGCGGGCGATCATCGCCATCGAGCAGACCGCGCCGCTGGCGCAGGCGGCGGAGGCCCAATGCCCTGACCTGCAGCACGTAGTCGTCGCCGGCGAGAACCTGCCCGAGGGCGCGATCGACTTCGCCTCGCTGATGGTTGGGCCGCC
>CAZTZN010000037.1:0-30291 GCA_964617715.1 uncultured Armatimonadia bacterium
GCGATGGGGCGCAGGGCCGACGGCCAACGGCGCGCGGGTCCCGCGCGGGGGCGGGATGTCACGGACAGGACGAAACACGCCTTCGTGGCGGCGTCGTCTCCGTGCCGCCGACACTCCTGTTGGCGGATGCCGTCCGCGAACAGGGCGGCGCCTGTGGCAGGGGATGCGCAGGTCCGCGGTGAATTGCACCGCTGCAGTGAACAACACGGTCCGATGGGGCGTCACAGGCGCATCAGGCGACCGCGGGCGAGGAGGCACTCCGATGGCCGATGAGACACTTGACTGCACGGGGCTCGCGTGCCCGATGCCGATCGTGAAACTGACCAGGCTGGCGAAGACCCTGTCCGCCGGTGACACCATAACCGTGACGGCTGACGACCCGGGCTTCGAGCCGGACGTGCAGGCGTGGGTCGAGGCGCAGGGGTATGAGCTGACCTCGCTGACCGAGGAGGACGGCCTCTTCACCGCCGTCATCACGCTCAAGTAGGGGCTGGAGGATGACCATGGGCAACGAGGAAGCGAAGAGCGCCACCATCATCATGTTCTCGGGTGCGCTGGACAAGGTGATGGCAGGCTTCATCATCGCCACGACCGCGGCCGCCATGGGCATGGACGTGACCATGTTCTTCACCTTCTGGGGCCTGAGCGCGCTCAAGAAGGGTGGTCCGGCCGAAGGCAAGTGCGAGCGCAACTGGATGCAGAAGATGCTCGGGATGATGCTGCCCAGGCGCGCGGCCAGCCTGCCGTTGTCGCAGCTCAATATGGCCGGCATGGGGGCGGGCATGCTCAAGAAGATCATGAGCCAGAAGAATCTTGCCAGCCTCCCCGAGCTGATCGAGACCGCCCGGGAGATGGATGTGCGCATGATCGCGTGCCAGATGTCCATGGATGCGATGGGCATCTGCCGCGAGGAGCTGATCGACGGGGTCGAGGTTGCCGGCGCCGCCACCTACGTCGGCGAGGCGAAGGACTCGACGATCAACCTGTTCATCTCGTAGCTCATGCCTGCACACCCTGCAGGCAACCGGAGGGCGCCATGCGATTCGTGTTCATCGTGCGAGCCGGGCCCTACGCCTTCCAACACACGCAGACGGTGATCGACCTCACCGACGCGGCGCTGGCGGCCGGGCATGAGGTGGGCATCTTCCTGGCCGAGGACGCCGTCGTGGCCATGAACGCCGGCTGCAAGACCGGCGACAGCGCCAACCTGACCCGGGAGCTGGTGGCGCTGGCCGAGCGCGGCGTGGACATCCAGGGCTGTGGCGCCTGCTGCCTGTTCCGCGGGCAGAGCCGCTCGGACCTCGCCGAAGGCATGAGGATGGCGGGCATGGCCACGCTGGCGAAGATGGTGAACGAGGCCGACCGCGTCCTGTCGTTCGGCTACTGAAGAGCGTGTCTGCCCTTGTCGTTCGGCTCGTGACTCATCGCTCGCAGCTCGTGGCTGTCTCAACGGAGACCACCAGTGAAGCAGATACTGTTCATCGTGAGGACCGCGCCCTACGGCTCGGCGGCCATCCCCGAGAGTGTGCGTTCGTGCCTCGGCTTTGCGACCATGCCGGTCGAGGTGCACTACCTACTGACCGGCGACGGCGCGTGGGCGCTGCAGCCCGGCCAGGATCCGAGCGGCATCGGCGCGCAGGACGCGTCGGGGATGATCGCCGACCTCGCCGACCTCGATGTCCGCCTCTATGTCGAGAAGGAAGCGCTGGAGGCGCGCGGGCTGTCGCTCGAAGGCCTCGACGCCGAGGTCGCGCCGCTCGATGGTGAGCAGATCGCGGACCTGATCGCCAGCGCAGACGCGGTTATCACTTACTGAGGAGCCCGCGGCATGTCCACGCTCTTCGTGCTCAGCCATGCGCCGCACAGCGATCCGGCCGAGGCCCACAAGCTGGCCTTCGCGCGCCCGGGCGACGCGATCCTTCTGATCGAGGACGCCGTCTACGGCGCAGCCGCAATGCCCACGCCGCTGTCGGAGGCGCTCACCGCCGCCGCCGCGCGCGAGATCGGTGTACATGTGCTCAAGGCCGACCTGGTCGCGCGCGGCCTCTGCAGCGACCTGCCGACGGTGGACTACGCGGGCTTCGTCGAGCTGCTCGCCGCCCATCAGCGGGCGGTGCACTGACCCCATGCCGTCCCCGCCGGGCGCGAACCGAACACCCCGACAGCAGGAGGAACTGCGCATGCGTCTGCTCAGACTGACTCTAATCGGTGCTGCGCTCATAGCCATCGCCCTGACCGTGTCGCTGCTCGGTCCGAAGCTCCCCGGCCCGACGATGGATCCGTCGTACGCCGCCGAGGAAGCCACGCCTCCCGCGCAGCCGACGGTCGAGGTCGTGCAGGATCGCGAGGACGGGCTGTACCACGTGGGCGAGGCGGCGACCTTCACCGTGCGCCTGCTCGTGGGGGATCAGCCGCAGGAGGGCACCGTCAGCTACACGCTCAGCCTCGACGGCGCCACGGTGCTCGAGACCGGCGAGGTGCCGGTGGGCGCCACGCCGGGCATCATCTCCGGGACGCTGGAGGAGCCCGGCATTCTGCGCTGCACGGTCGCGGCCACGGTCGGCGACACCCGCGTCTCCGGCCTGGCCGCCGCGGCCTTCGACCCCGAGCAGATTGAGCCGACCACGCCGGACCCGGAGGACTTCGACGAGTTCTGGGCGGCGCAGAAGGCGCTGCTGGCCGAGGTCCCGATGGACGCGCAGCTTGAGGAGCGCGACGCCCCGCAGGGCGTGGGCGCGTTGTTCAAGGTCAGCCTGGCGAACGTTGATGGCCGTCGAGTCTACGGCTGGCTGGCGCTGCCCGAGGGCGGCGGGCCGGCGCCGGGACTGATGACCTTTACGGCGGCGGGCGTGAGCGGGATCAGCGCGAGCGCCGCGGTGGCCGGCGCCACGCAGGGCTTCGTGTCAATGCACATCATCCACCACAACTTCGACGTGGAGACGCCACCGGAGGTGACCGCCGCCCTCAAGGCGGGGGAGCTGGCCACCTATTACAGGGATGGTCGCGAGAGCCGCGACACCTACTACTTCCGCCACGTCTTCCTGGGCTGCGTGCGCGCCATCGATCTGCTGACCTCGCGCCCGGAGTGGGATGGCGAGCACCTGACCGTGACCGGCTCCAGCCAGGCGGGCGGGCTGTCGCTGGTGCTGGCGGGCCTCGACGAGCGCGTGACCGCGCTGGCGGCGAATGTGCCCGGGCTGTGCGATCACACCGGCCTGCAGCACGGCCGCGCCAGCGGCTGGCCGCGGCTGATCCCGGCCGACGACCCCTTCGGCCCGGTGGCGCAGGTGGCGCCCTACTTCGACGCGGTGAACTTCGCCCGACGCTTCGACGGCCCGGCGTGGGTGACCGTGGGCCTGATCGACAACACCTGCCGGCCGACCAGCGTCTACTCGGCCTACAACGTGCTGAGCGGCCCGAAGACCATGCTGGTGTTCCCGCGCATGGGTCACGCGGTGCCGCGCGAGTACCGCACCGAGCGCATGGCGTGGATCAAGCAGCACTCCGGGATGGGTGCGGGGTAGCCGCAGGCCGCGGCCGGTCTGCCCGCAGGCGTGGCGCAGGCTTCACCCAGCGCGCGCCCGGGACCGCCGCCGACGCGGGCGGCCGCAGTGCGTCTGCCGCGAGAGGGCCGATGACGATTCACGACGGCACCGTGAGCGGCACCAACGTCAGCCTCACAACAAACACCTGGACCCCGAGTGGAGGTGTGCCTGCCGTTGAGCGCTGGGCGATGACCTTCACCATGGACCTGATGGAGGGAACCATCACCAACCTCGACACGAACTCCTACTTCGGCAGGGACTCGGACACCAACGCCATTCATCTGGTCCGATCGTAAGATCGGCCGTGAGCGGGAGGCGGTATCGCGGGCCAGATGCATCAACTCCGCCAACGATATCGCCGGCCGATACGCGGCGGCACGCGGCACGGAGCACATAGCGTCAATCAGAGAACACCCAGGCCCGGGCGAGGGCTAAGGCTCGACAGCCGAGGGCAGAAAGAGAGCGAGCGCGAGTCATGGATGCCAGCGACCGTCTCGGCGAGATGATCACCATTCCCGCCGGCAGCTTCCTGATGGGCAGCAACGACCGCGAACCGGGCGGCGGGGCAGCCTTCCCGCAGCATCGCGTGTACCTGCCGACCTTCGAGATCGGGAAGTACGAGGTCACGCGCGGGCAGTACCGCCGGTTCATCGAGGCCGGCGGCTACCAGGACCCGAGCTACTGGTCGCCGGAGGGCTGGCGATGGAAGGAGAGCGGGCCGAACGTCTACACGGGTATGCACGGCGCGGTCAGGGAGGTCCCCCGGCCGGCTGAGCTGGGGCCGCGCACCCGGCCCGAACGCTGGGAGCCCGAGCAGGAGTGGTTCGGACACGGGCATGACCACCCGCGCTTCATCCAGACCGATGACCACCCGGTCATCTGCGTGACCTGGTACGAGGCGGAGGCTTACTGCAACTGGGCCGGCGGGCGCCTGCCCACGGAGGCGGAGTGGGAGAAGGCCGCGTGCTGGGACGAGGAGAACCAGTGTGCGCGAATCTGGCCCTGGGGCGACACCTGGGACCCGGAGCGGTGCAACAACGCCGACGACCACAACCCGGCCGGCGGCGGCTACCGGGTGAACCAGAGCGCTCCTGTGGGCAGCTATCCGGAGGGCGCCAGCCCCTACGGGTGCATGGACATGGCGGGCAATGCCTGGGAGTGGGTCGCCGACTGGGGTAAGTCCTACCCCGGCAATCCAAAGCCCTTCGACTACACCGGCGCCTTCCACTTCGTGCGCGGTGGATGCTGGGACGACGGCGCCGACAGTTGCCGCTGCGCCCACCGAGAGTGGTACCTGCCACCATCCAGCGGCGGTGTCGGCTCCGGCGACTGCGACTACATCGGCTTCCGCGTGGCGCGCTGAGGGCGAGCCCTCACTCCGCCGCCCGGGGCTCCTCACGCACGGTGGTGGGGCGCAGCAGCGCGGAGCCGATGGCGCCGAGAAAGGCCACCGCCGCCGCCAGCAGCATCGCGGGCAGCAGCGAGCCCGAGGCGTCGGCCATGGCGCCCGCCACCGTCGGGCCGAGCGCCTGTCCGATCCCGAAGAACAGGGTGATGAAGCCCAGCGCCGCGGGGGCCATGCGCGGGCCGAGCAGGTCGCCGCAGGCGGCGGCCATGATCGCCGGGATGCTCCACGCGGTCAGTCCGAAGAGGACGGCCGAGACGGTGAAGCCGGGCGCCTGCGGCCACAGGGCGAAGAGGGCGTAGGCGGTGCCCTGCAGCACGTAGACGATGACGAGCGCGCCCTTGCGGCCGATGACGTCAGAGACGCTGCCCCAGATCAGCCCGCACAGCAGGCTAAACCAGCCCATGGTCATGAACAGGTTGCCGGCCGCCTGCGGGGTGTAGCCGCCCTCGGCGATCAGGGCCTTGGCGAAGAACGTCATGTATATGATGTACGAGAAGCCGAAGGCGACGTAGACCAGCCCCAGATGCCAGACCGCGGAGGCGCGGTAGACCTCGCCCCAGTGCAGGCCGCTCCACTTCGGACGGCGCGCGGCCTCATCTGCGGTCTCGCCGACCGGAAGCAGGCCCACGTCGGCCGGCCGGTTGCGCAATACCGCGCCCGCCAGCAGCGCCAGCAGCAGGGTCACTCCCCCGAAACCGTACCAGCACACCCGCCAGCCGTCGTCGCCGAAGGCCGCCAGCACGCGCGGCACGGTGGGCCCCAGCGCGATGAGCGCCACCGACGATCCCGCGACGCCGATGCCGGTTGCCAACCCTCGCCGCCGGACCGAGAACCAGGCCGCCAGCAGCCCCATCACCGGCACATTGCTGGCGCCGCTGCCCACGCCGGTGACCGCACGCCAGATGGCCGCGCCAGCAAAGCTGGTGGTCAGGCCGGTGAAGAGCATGCTCACGCCCGCGACCGCCAGGCCGGCGGCGATCACCACGCGCGGGCCGAAGCGCGACGCCAGCGCGCCGCCGATGAGCGCCAGCGCCAGATAGCCGATGAGATTGGCGGTCGCCAGCCCGCCCGCGCCGGTGTTGCCCAGATGAAGGCCCTTCTGCATCGCCGGCAGCACCAGCGAGTAGCCGAAGCGCGCCAGCCCCAGCGATCCGAAGACCACCAGCGTGCCGACGATGAGCACGACCCAGCCGTAGTGCAGGCCTCGCGGACCGTCGTACATGGTCGCCTCCTCGCGCCGATTGTGGCGGGGAGAGTTCGCCGAGCGGTGGTGAGGGCCTGCCTGCTACCCGCCCTCGATTTGCCGACGCCAGCCATCGATGATGCTCCGGGTCAGCTTCTCGGACGAGTTGCTGCCGTCCCAGCTTCGGTACCAGACCCACGTCTGTTCGTCGCGTGGCCACAGCGGTGTGATGTACCGCGCGGGCTCCAGCGCGCGGCTGCGTTCGATGACCGCCAGCGCACGCCGGCCCGCCCTGACGGCGTCCTCGAAGCGGCCCTCGGCCGCGTAGGCATAGCCCAGCGCCATGGCGTCGGTGTAGGCCAGGCCCGCGCGGGCGATGGCGACGCGCCGCCGGTAGCGGTCGGGCGCGTCGGCCACCGCGTTCTCGGCCGCGTGCATGTGCTCCCAGGCCTCGGCGATGATCTCGGGCGTGAACATGCGCTCGGGGGCGTCGGGCTTGGAGCCGGTGTGGCCGTCCTGATAGTAGCCGCGCTCCAGGGTCTCCCAGTAGGCCTTCATCGGCTCGAACGCGGGGCCGTAGGTGAGCCGGTACCACTCGTCGAGGATCGCCCGCGGGTCGGCGTCCACATCCCACAGGAGCGCGCGCAGCAGGTAGAGCATGGGCGCGCAGGTGGCCCAGTTGCGCCAACCGTCCACGTGCACATAGAAGCCGCCGCGTTCGTGGACCAGGCGCAGGTCTTCGGGGAGGGTGCGCAGCATCATCTGCGGCCCCTGCCAGCTCCCCGAGTAGGCGTAGTAGGCGTAGAAGCCGAAGCGCGGGCAGAGCTGCGTCCACGGGTCGAAAACGCTCTGCTTCCACGCCGCGTTGATCGGGCATTGCGGGTCGGCGATGGCGTGGGCGTAGCACGCGCGCCCGCCGAAGAAGCACAGCGTGGGCACCAGCATCGGGTCGGGCTTGACCGTAGTGGGCGGATCGACGTGCGAGCTGTAGGCATAGAAACCCAGGTACCTGTCGGGGAACTCGTCCTTGAGCGCGGCGGCGATCTGGTTGAAGAAGAACACCAGCCGGTTCATCAGCGGACCGTTGCCCAACCGCTCGTCGAGGGCCCGACAGCGCTCGCAGGTGCAGAAGTCGTCGTAATCGTTGGGCTCGACCGAGAACATGGTGGCCTCCGGGTTCTCGCGGAAGAACCGCCGGGCGGCGGCGACGAACATATCCAGCACCGCCGGCTCAGTGGTGCACACCTGGTTGCTGCGGATCTGGCCCTCTCCGTCGCGCCACAGCCAGGTTATCCAGTCCTCGACGGGCATCTCGGTGCGGTCGGTGAGCGCAAACCACTCGGGGTGATCGCGGCGGTTCTCCCCGGTGGGCCGCACGATCTCGTCCCAGATGTGGCGTGAGTTGTGGTCGCGGCGCATGCCGGTGGGCGAGCGGTTGCCGATGATGCCGAAGTAGCACGGGTCGAAGTTGCCGGCGGGGATGTCCGGGCCCAGCGTCACGTCCATCGGCTCGAGGACGATCTCGTCGAGCACCGGCACCTCCTCGCCGAGGGCCGTGGGCATCAGCCAGCGCACGCCCAGCTTCTCGTGCAGCAGCCAGAACAGCGCGTTGCCGGCGCCCTGCTCGCTGGCCCCGGCGATGTACAGGCGCTGTGGCGCGGTCCAGATGTGGAAGCCGTGAATGGGCATCTGCGCCGGGTCCTGGTCCTCGAAGGGCGGCTCTCCGGCGACGCCGACGACGACCGCCGAGCCGCTCCAACCCTCGGGCACGGCGTCCATCGCCTGGGGCAGCAGCACACGGCTCTTGCCGGCACGATGGACGTAGCCGACGAACTCGCGCGCCGCCCAGCGTTCGAGGTAGCCCGCACCCGGGCGGCTGACCACGATGCACCGCGGCTCGGCGGACCACAGGTCGCTCGCGGGCACCAGCGTGAACATCTCCCCATCACCCCAGGCGGCGGTCGAGAGCACGGCGCACAACACGCTCACCCGGCCGGTCCTCGCCCACATTCTCGGATACGCCCCTGACTGCCCCCGGATTCCCCGACGCGTCCCGGCATTGTTGGCAGCTTCTCGCACCTGCCCCCTTCCTCCTCTGCGCGCCCACGCCCGCCCCGGCCTGCCCTCGACGGGCAGGGAACGGGCCCCCGGCCGAACAATCTACCCGCGCCGGCCACGATGCCCGCGTGGGAGTGTGAGCCGATGAGGCCAGGCTTCGCCGTCGCGACCATGACCCTGATCGCCGTGAGCGCCTGTGCCCAGGACCTGCCACAGGTGCCGAGCGAGTGGCGGTTCGCGATCGACGAGCAGGACGTGGGCCGCGAGCAGGGGTGGTTCGCCGAGGACTTCGACGACCGCGGGTGGGCGCGCATTGCCATCGGACAGGGCTGGGAGAAGGCGGGTTACGACTACGATGGCGTAGCGTGGTACCGCGTGCGCATGACGCTGCCGGAGGTCCCCGAGGGCAAGCGCCTGCTGCTGTGCTTCGGCGCGGTTGATGAGGAGGCGTGGGTGTGGGTCAACGGTCAACTCGCGGGCGAGCATGCCGAGGGCGAAGCCGGCTGGCGGCAGTCATTCACCATCGACATCACCGACTACGTGCGCCCTGGCGCGGAGAACCTGCTCGCGGTGCGGGTCTTCGACAGCCTGCTGCAGGGCGGCATCTACAAGCCGGTAACGCTGGCGCTGGCCGACCCCGAGCAGCCCCCGCCGCGCGCGCCCGACTGGCCCGAATGGGTCGCCCGCGAGGGCTTCAACGCCAACTATCTCGCCTGGGGCCCGGATGAGGCCAAGGCGGTCCGGCAGCTTGAGGCCGGGATCAACGTGGTGTGCGTGAAGCTCGACCTGGCGGAGATCGCCTACCCGCTCGACCCGGATGCGCTGCAGGCGCGGTTGCGGCTGAGTGGCACGTCGTCGCTGGCCCACGCGGTCGAGTGGGGGCAGATCTGCCGCCGCCACAGCGCGCACTTCGTGGCGGTGCTGGACATGATGTCCGAGCCTGAGCGCAGCTTCATCAACGCGCGCACCCACCGCGGCGCGGTCTCCATGGACGGGCGCGAACACCAGATCCCCTGCCCGCAGGATGAGGCGTGGTGGGGGCTGATGCTGCAGCAGATTCTGGCGCTGGGGACCGTCGTGCCCGAGTGCGAGGGCGTGCTGCTCGACACCGAGACCTACTACGGCACCAGCATCATCTACCCGTTCTACGCGAAGTGGCCGACCAGCCTGTGCTACTGCGACGAGTGCTTCGGCGAGTTCGCCCGCGAGCACGGCCTCGACCCGGCGATGGCGCGCGCCGAGCGCTACCCGACGCTGCGCGATCGGGGGATGCTCGCCGCCTACCGGGAGCATCTGCGCGCGGTCATGCGGCGAGTGGGCGAGCGGCTGATGGCGAGCGTCCACCAGGTGCGCCCCGACATGTTCGTGGGGCTGCTCAACTTCGGCGACAACTGGTGGTTCGAGGGGCTGACGCTGGGCCTCGGCACCGACGACTGCCCGACGGTGCTGATGACCGAGAACGAGTACGGGCGGCCGATGGGCCCCGAGAGCCTGGAGCGCATCGAGCGGCTGCGGGCGATGGACGCGCATGTGGTCTACTGCCCGGGCTTTCTGATCGCGGGTTGGCCGCCGGAGCCGATGGCCATCGAGGCGCTGGAGCGCATGCACGCCGCGGATGGCTACTGGATCTTCTGCGGCAACAATCTCTACGATGACAACTGGCCCAACCGCAAGGACGTGTGGGCGCTCTACGAGGGCTACTCGCCGGACGACTACTACGCGGAGCTGGCGCGGGCGTTCGCGGCGTGGCGCGCCGGCAGGCCGCCCGGCCGTGCGCTGGCGCCTGTGGATGCGCTGACGATCATCGACGCGGAGCGGTCGTCGGCGCACGAGATCGGCGAGACGGGGCTGATCATTCGGCGCACTGCGGAAGCGCCCAACCTGCTGCGGGACCCATCCTTCGAGAGCGACTGGCCGAACAAGCAGCCGCCGTGGGAGATGTACTACACGCCGGTGCGCGATGCGGAAGTGGTGCTCGATGACGCATCCTCGGTGCGCGTGGACGCCAACGACAGGCGCGCGAACCTGCACCAGGCGTTCGCGACTGAGCCCGGCGCCGACTACCTCTTCACCGTGTGGGCGCGCACCGTGGATGTGCAGGCCGAGCGCGGCGCGGTCATCGCCCTCGGTGAGCGGCTCAAGTTCTTTGCCGGGACTGAGGACTGGCACCCGGTCTCGCTGCGCGCGACGGCGGGCGAGGAAGAGCGGGAGATGCGTGTGACCCTCGGCTCGCAGACGCGCTTCGGGACGGTCTGGTTCGACCGCGCCTCGGTGCACAGGATAGAAACGCTGGAGCTGTGGACCCGGCCGGTGGCCCTCGAAGCCGGACAGGCCTGGGACGCGATCGAGGTTGAGGCCGAGGTGCCGGAGGGTGCGACGCTGACGCTGGAGGTGCGCTCGCCTGCGGGCGAGGGCGAGCCGCTGCTGCGACCCACGCCGGTGACGGGGACGCTGCGACAGAGTCTCGCGGGCCTGGCGGCGCTGCACCCGGATGTGCACGCGGTCCGCTTGCGCCTGGTGGTGGAACTGGGGGGGCCGGCGGAGGAGGCCGTGATCGTGCGGCGGCTGGCGGTCGGCCGCGTTGCGCGCTGACGCGAACGAGGGTGAGGTGATGGATATGCTGACGGCGCTCCTGGCGGCCGGGATGCTCGGACCGCTGGCCCCGCCGGGCGAGCGGGCGATCGACGTCTACTGCTCGACCGGCGACCACCTGTGGGTGGCCGAGCGCGAGCCGGTGGACAGCCCGGCGGCGGTCGAGGCGATGATGGCGTGGATGGCCGAGACCTACGGGACCCGGCGCATGTACTGGCGCGCCGGCGGCGCCGAGATCTGGGACCGCTACTACCAGGTCGGCGAGGACCGGCCGCTGCAGTATGACTGGGCGATCAACTGGGAGCGCCGGCTGTTTCGCGAGCAGCGCCTGAATCAGGCGGCGGTCGCGGCGGCCAGGCGTCACGGGATGGAGATCTACCTCTACACCGGCCTGTTCGAGCACGGCGTGCAGCCGGACGTGGGCATCATCGCGCCCTATCTGTTCGAGGATACCCTGCGCATCGAGCACCCCGAGTGGTGCATGCTCGACCGATGGGGCGAACGTCGTTGCCCGGGGCCGCTGTCTCTGGCCTACCCCGAAGTGCGCGAGCAGGTGATCGGGCGCTTCGTCGAGGCCATGCGGCGCTTCGGCTATGACGGCATCACCTTCTACACCTACGTGGAGAACGTGGGCCTGCGCTACCCGGATGAGTTCGGATTCAACCGGCCGGTCATCGACCTCTTCCACGAACGCTATCCGGAAGTTGACCCGCGCAGCACCGAGTTGACCGATGAGCAGCGCGAGCACTGGCGCCGCTGCCGGGGGCAGTTCGTGACGCAGCTCCTGCGCGAGCTGCACGCGGCGCTGGCCGCCGACGGCAGGCGCGTGATGATGATCCTCGATGCGACGCACCCCGACCTGCCTCAGCCGTGGTGGGGCAAGCCGACCTCGGGCATCGGGCCGGTGCACCTGGCGTGGGAGTACTGGGTGCGCGAGGGGATCGTGGACGGCCTGTGGGTGCAGCTCGGCGCGCCCGCAGATCAGCGCGCGCTGCTCGACCGCATCCTCGAGGTGCGCGGCGACCGTGACCTCGACATCGTGGTGCGCACGCCCGCGCCCTTCGACCCGGCGTGGGAGCCCTACGTGCAGGCGGGCGTGGTGCCGGTGGCGGTTATCACCGCGCCGCGCAACGGCATCGAGCGCCTGACGCTGGAGCCCACCGGTCCGGACACGCTGCGCAGCCCCGACTGGAAGCTGCGCGTGCAGACGCTGGCGGATGTCGCCGAGGGGCGGCTGCAGCTCCCGGCCGGGGAGGTCGCGGCCCTCGCCGATGACGAACATCTGCTCGTCCGCCGTCGAGCCATGCACGCGCTGGCGGCACCGGCCGATGTCACGCAGGTGCCGGTCATCGAACGCGGGCTCACCGACCCCGAGTCGTGCGTGCGCATCGCCGCGGCGGTGGCGCTCGGGAGGCTGCACGGCCCGGAGTCGGCGCGGGCGATGCTCGATGCCGTGGCCGCCGATGACGGCTTCCAGCTCAAGCAGGCGTGCGTCGATTCGCTGGCGGCGATGGGAGAGAGCGCGCTGCCGGTGCTGGTGGCCGGCCTGTCGAGCGAGCACGTGGCGGTGCGTGAGGTATGCGCGCGCGCTCTCTACATCGTCGGGCGCGACGGGCCGACGGGGCTCGTGCGCGCGCCGCTGCGCGCGGCGATGCTCGACGACGCCGAGGACGACGTGGTGCGCTGGTGGGCCATCGAAGGCCTGGTGGGGCTGCGCCTGAAGGTCACCGACGCCGGGCGCGAGCAACTTGCGGGCGACCTGATCGAGTTGCTGGAAGGCTCGCCGCGCATGGTCCAGCAGCACGCGGCATGGGGCCTGGGGTACATGGCCTCGTGCGTAAGCGCCGAGACCGCCGACCGCTCCCTGGCGGCGCTGGAGCGGCTGATGCGCGAGTTCGGCGATGGCTGTGCGCGGCGCGATGCGGCCTACGGCTGGCGGCTGGTGGGCAACGCGCTGCTCCGGCACGGTGAGCCGGGGCGGGAGGCGCTGGAGGCGATGCGCGCGCAAACCGACGACCGCTGGCTGGCATGGATCGCCTACCAGGTGCTGCACGTGCCGCAGCGGGGCCAGACCATGGAGCTGGTGGATGAGGCCGAGGCGATCGCCACGCACGAGCGATTCGCCCCGCCCTTCCCGGGCTGGCGGACGTGGTGAGGTCTGACGGCAGACGGGGAACGAGGAGGCCGATGATGAGACCGGTCGGACTGACCATTCTTGCGATGGTGGTGCTGGGAGGCTCACCGACGATGGCTCAGGACGCGCATCGGGTGCTGACGATCTCGACGCTGTGCCTGCTCGACGATGCCGAGCACCGCAATGTCGAGTATCTGACGGGGATGATCGAGCAGGCGGCGGCGCGCGGGCAGCATGATCTGATCGTGGCGCCGTTCACGCCCTTCGTCTCGTTCCGCGAGGGGCAGGAGGCCACCGACCTGGCCGCGTTCGCGGACCTGGCACGCGCGCACTCGACGAACCTGGTGCTCGCCATGCCCGAGGCCGCGGCCGATGGCGCGGTCTACTACACCTCGGTGGTGCTGGGCCGGGACGGCGCGGTGCTCGGGACGTACCGCAAGAGCCACGCGCTGGCGGACGACAACATGGCGCTGGGCGATGAGCTGCCGGTGATCGACACCGACTTCGGGAAGCTGGGGCTGAGCATCACCTCGGATTTCTACTTCCCCGAGGTGTACACGGTCGAGGCGATGCAGGGCGCCGACATCCTCATCTGGCAGCACTACCCTGAGCGCTTCCGCGAGCACTCCATGTGGCCACCGCTGCTGCAGGCGCGCTGCCTCGACAATCACTGCCACATGGTCACCGCCATGTACGCCGACCGGCGCGCCTACATCACCAATCGTCACCGCTACGGCATGCAGGGCGCGGCGTGGGGGCGGAGCATGATCATGAACCGCGCGGGCACGCCGGTCGCCGACACCGCCTACGAGGACGGCATCGCGACCGCGATCGTGGACCTCGACCGGCGCAAGGCCGACCCATACCCGTTCTACGAGGCTGAGCCGCTGTTCTTCGTCAACTGCATGGGCGACCGCACCGCCTTCGCGCCCATCGCGGAGCCCTGGCAGCCGCCCGAGCGACCGCGGTACGCCCGGCGCACCGCGCGCGTGGCGGTGGGCTACTTCTGGGCCGAGGGCCAGATGTGGGTCAAGGACATGATCCCCGAGACCATGCTGCGCATCCTCGACGAGGCGGCCGAGGTGAAGCCGGACATCGTGCTGCTGTCAGAGATGGCGTCGCATGACGACACGCCCATCCAGCGCCAGGTGATGGAGATGGTGGCCGAGCGCGCGCGAGCGATGAACGCCTGGATCATCATCGGCGGCATCGACGACCAGGGCCATCGCAGCAACGCGTGGGTGTGGAACCGCGAGGGCGAGGTGGTCTTCAAGGAGCCGATCTACTGGACCGAGGGCTTCCCGGAGATCGGGGTGGTGGATACCGACTTCGCCCGCATCGGCCTGCACACCTGCGGCGACGCCTGGCTGTGGGAGATCGACCGCGTGCTGGCGCTCAAGGGCGCCGAGATCATCTTCGACCCGAGCCAGATGTGGGGCCCCGATGGCGTCACCAACGAGACCATGCTGCGCGCGCGCTGCATCGACAACGACGTGTGGCTGGCGTGCGCGCACTGGAACACCTCCGACCCGGGCCTGCGCAGCGTTATCATCGACCCCTACGGCAAGGTGCGGGTGGCGTCGGAGTACCAGGCCGAGGGCGTAGTCTACGTGGACATCAATTTCGACGCCCCGCGCGTCTACTATGCGGGCAGCGTAGCCGAGCAGCCCACGCCGGGCGAGGCGGGCATCCCGTCCTACTTCACCGGCGATCTGCCCGAGCAGCTTCCCGGCTGGCGGCGGATGATGCTCGAGCACCGACGCCCGGAACTCTACGGCATCATCCCGCAGCACAACGACGTGACCATGCGCTACCGGCCCGCCGAGTGGCCGTTCTGAGCCGGCGCCACGCCGCCCCACGCCCTAGCGCAGCGGCGGGCGGTAGACCCGGAAGGCGGCCACCGGCACCGGGCCGTCGCCGTTGGGCCGCAGCGTCACCGTGTGCTCGGCGTTGCTCAGGCCCTGGGCGAGCGTAGTCGCATACTCCGCCGCCGGGTCCTCGGTGACCGGCGCCTGGTATCTGTCCACGAACAGCGGCAGCGTCTCCCAGGTGACCTCGTAGTCCTCGGGCAGCGGCAGGTTGCGGTAGGTGAGCGAGCGGATGATCATCCACTCGTTGGGCTCGATGACCACGCGGCCCGAGTTCGATACGAAGCGCTCGTGCTGGTCGCCCTGCCCGTCCGGGCCGGTGACCGAGCCCTCGACCTCGAAACGCAGCACATCGTTCTCGGGGTCGCACTCGAGGATGCGCGCGGTCCAGGTCTCGACCACCAGCGGCGCCTCGTGGCCGATGCGGTGGATGGCCGGCCACGAGGTGTGCGGCGAGGCGCTCGGGCGCGCGTGATAGTACAGCTCGGGGAAGCTCGACGGCGGCCGGTCATCGATGAGCACGCTCGCGCTGCCCGGCGCCTGCTCGGGGGTGTGCGCCGCGATCACGTCGATCCGGTTGCCGTCGAAGGTCAGCGTAAGCGAGCCGTCATCGCCGTGCATCACCCGTGGATCATCGACAGGCACGTCGGTCACCAGGTCGCGCCACGGGTCGGTCGGGAAGGCGGGGTCGTAGCGCAGGCTGGGGATGACGAGACTGGCGATCAGGAAGTTGCCCAGTTCGTTGGGGTGCACGGTGTCGCGGATGGTGTCTTTGACCACCAGGCCATGCTCGGCGATGTACCGCCGGATGCCGGTGCGCACATCCGCCACCTCGCAGCCGTATTCGTCGGCAAGGCGGAAGTAAAGCTCGGAGATCGCGGCGTCGGCGGCGTCAACTCTGAGCACGTCCGGGTGGTTGGGATCGCCGTCGGGGGGCACGGAGTTGGGCCAGCGCAGGTTGCTGGTCCACAGCAGCACCTCGGCGGTGGTGCGCGAGCGCACGCGGCGGATGATCTCCTCCTGCTCGCCGGTCTCGACGCCGCTCCAGACGTGAAAGATGAGCAGGTCGGGATAGAACGGGTAGAGGTCGTAGTCGGCGGTCTTGATGAGCACCGGCCCGCCGTAGCCGCCGAGCGCCCGGTTCTCGATCTCGAGATCGGCGTTGGGGTAGGTGGTGCGCAGATAGTCGGCCACGGTCCGCCACCACGGATTGGCGGTCACCGATTGGCCGTAGAACAACACGCGCACCCGATTGCGCTTCTCAGGCGTGCTGGTGGCCAGCAGCGTCATGGTGCGCTGGATGTTCGCGCCCAGCTCCTCGAGGTTGTCGGGGAGCGCGGGCGGGGCGAACTCCTCATCGGCATCCACCGCCCCCGCCATCAGCGACATCGCAGCGACCCACGGCCACATGCACCGGAGCATCATCGACAGCACCGCCCCTGCGGATTGCTCTGTGCGTGTTCGACAGCATCTTCACGATGCGCACGCCGGAACCCTCCAAACGTGACGCCCGCGGCCATGGAACGGGGCGGCGTTCCGCAGACCGCTTCGCAGTCCGACGCCGCCCGGTCGTTGTCGTGCGTCCGTCGCCGCCCGCTCGGGGCGCGCAGCCCGTAGATCGCAGCTACAGAAACCAGACAATGTACCTGCGCACCCACTCACCTGCCGCAAGACCGACAAGGCTCCAGATGCCCACCGAGAAGAAATGCCCGAGCGTGAAGGCGAGGAAGCCGCGCGCCAGGCGGCGATAGAGCCCCGCGCCGCCCAGGTGCAGCACCAGTTGCTTGATGCCCCACAGCAGCAGCGCCGGGAACCACATGAAGGCGCCGCGGTGACAGAACGCCAGAGCGTAGCCCCCCGGATGGAAGGGGAAGCGCAACCACACCCGCCGCCCCAGCACCATGCCCAGCGCCAGCAGCGCTCCGAGGACCGTGTAGGCGATCTCGTTGACCTTCGGCCCGACGGGGCGCTCGGCCCAATCGGAGACCGCGCGGAACTGCCCCAGCACCTCCTGGGTCATCTGTCCGCCGCCGATCCCCCCGGGGCTCGACAGCACCAGGCCACCGTATTCATAGAACGCCGACAGGTTCACCATGAAGGCGACCAGCAGGCCGAAGACCACCGCGCCCATGACCACGCGGGCGATCGGGCGGCGTGACAGCTCCAGCCGGTCGGCGGCGATGGTGCACTCCTCGGCGGTGGCGGTCATCGCCTGGTTCACCGAGCGCTGCAGCCACGAGAACATGGTCAGCAAAGTGAACGAGCCCAGCCGGTCGGGGCCGACGAAAGGCTCACTGCCCAGGAACTCGACCATCGAGGCGCGCTGCTGGTAGAGCGGGTAGCCCCAGACGATGGGGAAGCCCATCTCCGCGCGGTTGCGGCAGTAGACGATCAGCACCAGCAGCATCAGGCCGAAGTAGAGCAGCGCCACCCACCACTGCACGCCGAAGGCGATGGGCATGCCGATGACCACGAGAATGCCCAGCATGGCGCCGACGAGAGCCGTGCGGGGGCTCAGCGCAGCATCCCGCTCATGCGGGCGGGGGGCGCCGAACAGCGCCTCGCGCAGGACCTGCCGCAGCCGTCCGCGCGCCTGCCAGATGAACGCGAAGCCCAGCAGCACGAAGGCGCCCATCGCCTGCTGCTTGACGAACGGGAAGCCGGGGGCGTTGTAGCCCGCGACCCGCGCGGCGGGCATCACCAGCCAGCTCAGCAGCGTGAAGAACCAGATCGAGAAGAGAGCGTCCGACGGGACGAGGTAGCCCAGGCCCAGGATCTCGGGCTTGTAGTAGATGGACAGCCCGCGCATGGCGTTCCACGGTGATTCGGTGAACAGGTTGCCCAGCGGGTACGAAATGCCCAGCGCGGGGATGCCGGGGTTGAACACATGCATGGCGTTCATGGCGTTGTAGAGCACGGCCAGGCCCAGGCCGGTCCACACCACCGGGTCGCGGAAGAAGCCGATGGCCGCGAACTGACTGCGCTCGGGGTCGATCATCTCCACCGGGAAGCTGGATACCGGGAAGTTGAGATGCTCATCCTCCTCCCATGCGCGCCGGAACAGCAACACCAGGCAGAAGGCGCCGATCAGGTAGGCGCTCAGGTAGAGCGTCCACACCAGCACCGGGGTTGCCCAGTGCCGCCACGGCACCAGCGTCGGGCCGGCGACGAAGCGGTAGATTCCGCCGATGATGGGACCGAGCACGGGCACGCGCTCGACATCGAGGGTGGGCAGGCTGACGTCCTCGCCCTCCCAGAACACGCGCGCGACCTCGGAGTCGGTGGGCGCCCAGGCGGTGGGGATGGCGCGCGCCATCTCCTCGAGGTAGTCGTTGGGCTGGCCGAAGTACTGCGGCACCATCAGACAGGGCATCACCTGGCGGAACAGCCCCACCCCGGGCATGGCTGCGGTGATGGCAACGAAGGTGAATACCACCAGTGTCTCGCCGTGCGACAGGCGCAGGCGGCGCAGGAGGGCGGTCAGGCGCGCCGGGCCGCCGCGCCCCTCGAACCAGTCGGCGAGGCCGGTGAGCAGCCCGCCGATGCCGGGCAGCAGGAACAGGCAGAGGATGGCGGCGATCGGGGGCGTGCTCTCGGAGATCTGACTGGTGAGCGTGACCAGCTCCGCCTGCTTGGTCCACGCGCCGACCAGCAGCGTGATCACTGCTGCGACCCCCAGGGCACGCGCGGTGGCGTAGTGGCGCATGCTGCTTTCAGGGCGCGCCTGCGCCCGCGGCCCGGCGGCGTTCGTCCGGGGCGAGACCTCCGCCATGCATCGCACCTCGGTTCGGTGAAGATGCCACAGACCAGCCGCCCCGCGGTTCGCCGCCGCTCCCGGGCTCTCCTGCCCAGGGCGAGGGCGGGCGCCCCCGTGCGCCGATGCCGGTCCGCCGCCAGGCAGGATTCACGGGACGAGCCCCCGAAGCAGGCGGCAGGATCGACATGAGAGGTGATGGCTGATGCGAGCGGCGAGGCTCCATGCTGCAAGGGACGTGCGTATCGACGAGGTGCCCACGCCCGAGCCCGGGCCGGGCGAGGTGCTGGTGCGGGTGCGGGCGGTCGCCATCTGCCCTTCCGACCTGCGCCTCTACCAGGACGGGCACGCCAGCGGCGTGGTGCCCGACCACCCGATGATCCAGGGCCACGAGTTCTCCGGTGAGGTCGCGGCGGCGGGCGCGGGCGTGGACGGGCCGCCGGTGGGCACACCGGTGGCGGTTGAGCCGAGCTGGCACTGCGGCACCTGCGACCAGTGCCGGGCCGGGCACGAGAACCTGTGCCGCAACATCGTCTTCCCGAGCTTCCCGCAGCGCGACGGCGCGCTGGCCGAGTACATCGCCTGCCCGGCGTTCGCGGTGCGCGCCCTGCCACCGAGCGTGGACTTCACCGCCGGGGCGCTCATCGAGCCGCTGGGCGTGGGCATCCACGCGGTGCGCCTGTCGGCCGTGCGGCCTGCGCAGGAGGTCGCGATCCTCGGCGCAGGCACTATCGGCATGTGCGTGCTGCTGGTGCTCAAGGCGCGGGGCATCGACCGCATCGCCCTCGCCGAGCCCATCGCGGCGCGCCAACAGTGGCCGCGGGCGCTCGGCGTGGAGCCGATCGCGGGCTCGCACCAGGAGCTGCTCGACGCCGGGGTCGAGGCCGACGTGGTCTTCGAGTGCTCGGGCGACAATCAGGCGGTCGAGCAGGCCATGCGGCTGGCGCGGCCCGCCGGGCGCGTGGTGGTGGTTGGCATCCCGCACCCGGACCAGGTCACCTTCGACTCGACCATCCCGCGCCGGCGCGAGCTGACCGTGATCTTCTCGCGTCGCTCGCGCGACACACTCGAGGAGGCCATCGAGCTGATCGCCACCGGCGCCATCGACATGAGCGCGCTGCCCGTGCGCAGATACACGCTTGAGCAGACCGCCGAGGCGATGGAGGCCACCGCCGCCCGGCCCGGTGACATGCTGCGCGCGGTGGTCGAGCCATGATCGTTGGCCGACTCGCGGTGTTCGCGCTGATCGTTTGCCCGGTGGCGAGCGCGGCGTGGGCCGCCGATGATCTGACCTTCCTGCACGTCTCCGACGAACACGTGCCCCACCTGCTGGCGCAGACGCGCGAGACGCTGGCGGGGCTGCCGGTCGAGGAAGAGATCCGGCTCGACCCCTACGGCATGACCGTGGCCGCGCCCTCGTTCGTGCTCTCGACCGGCGATCTCGACGAATTCAGCGGGGGCCGTGGCTGGTGGCGACAGTACCTGGACCTGTGGCAGAGCTTCCCCCTGCCCGTCTACCATCAGCTCGGCAACCACGACAACACCTGGCGTTGCGGCCGCCCGCGCCTGCGCGCGCTGCACGCAAGTGTCTTCTACGCCTTCGAGCAGGCGGGCGTGAAGTTCATCGGCTGGGACACCGCCACCCCGCAGGACCCGCGCCCGTCGATCGCCGAGGAAGGCCTGCGCTGGCTGGCCGCCGAGTTCGAGCGTACCCCACCTGAGCAGCCGATCATCCTCTTCTGCCACCACCCCCTCGATGGCCGCGAGTTCGCCGGCGCCTGGGATCGCGCGCGCCTGCTCGACCTGCTGCGCACCCGCAACGTCGTGGTGGTGCTGGTCGGCCACGGACACCAGGCGCGCGCGTGGCAGGTCGAGGGCCTCGACCTGGTGATGGGCGGCAGCACCTGGGGCGACAGCCGCGGCTTCGGGATCGTGTCGATCCGCGACAACATGCTGCGTGTGTGCCATCAGTACACGAGCGGTGAGATGCTGGCGCTGCTCGAAAAGCCCCTGCCCGAACGCTCGCCCTTCCTGCAGGTGACCCTCTCCCCGCGCGCACCGGTCTTCGAACCGAATCAACCTCCGCGCTGGCAGGTGAGCTGCGATCCGGCGGACAGGGCAGTCGCCGGTCAGTGGACGCTCGATGGGGAGGCGTCGGGGCCGATGGCTCGGGACGGTGAGGCGTGGCTGGTCGAGCCGCCCGCCGACGCGGTCCAGCCCGGCGCGCACATCCTGCGGATCGAGCTGACCGACGCTGAAGGCCGGGTCACCAGCCGCACCGACGAGTTCTTCGTCAACGGCGGCGCCTTCGACATCGCCTGGCGCGCCCGGCTCGGCGGCTCGAGTCAGTCTACGCCGGCGGTCGCGGATGGCCGCGTCTACGTCGGCGACAACTCCGGCGCGCTGGTGACCATCAACGCCGTCGATGGCCGGACGCTGCGCGAGTTCCGCACCGGCGGCGAGGTGCGCTCGACGCCGCTGGTAGATGAGGCGCGTGACGCGGTGTACTTCGGCTCGGCCGATGGCTGGCTCTACGCGCTCGATCGCGATGGCGGCGACCGCTGGCGCCTCGACGCGGGCAGCGCGATCTACGGCTCACCGGCACTCGTCGAGGGCCGCGTGGTGTTCGGCACCGCCGAGGGCGAGGTGCTTGCGCTCGATGCCGCCACCGGCGCCCTCGCCTGGCGCTCGGACGCCCCGGAATACGCCATCGAAGTGGCGCCCTGCGGCGGGGCCGACGGCGTCTACGTGGGCGCGTGGGACCACTATGCCTACGCGCTGGAGTTGGCCGATGGCGCGCTGCGCTGGCGCCACCCGAGCGCGGGCAGCGATCGCGAGGGCTTCGTGGCCTGGTACTACAGCCCCGCCGACTGCGCGCCGGCGTTCGCGGGCGACAGGGTGTTCTTCGCCGACCGCGCCTACCGGCTGACGGTCTTCGACGCCCGGACCGGTGAGCGGCTGCTGGACGAGGAGAAGGTCGCGGCGGTCGCGAGTTCGGAGGATGGCCGCTTCGTCTACGTGCGGCACTCCGACGGGCACGTCAGCAAGCGCAACGCCGACGGCTCGGTCGTCTGGCTGGCCGAGGTTCCCACCGGCGCGGTCGCGACGCCGCCCGTGGCCTCCGGCGGCATCGTCTGGGTCATCTCGGACCGGGGGATGCTCAGCGCGCTCGACGATGCCACCGGCGCGCTGCTCGCGCAGGAGCGCGTGACTCGCGACCTGTTCGCCTTCGCGGCGCCGGCCTTCGATGGTGAGCGCGTATACATCGCCGACATGGCCGGGCGCCTGACTGCGTTCGCGCCGACCTTCGTGGCCGGGCGGTAGCCTACAACGCCGCCAGTTCCTCAAGCGCGTCCAGCACCTGCACGCGCACGCGGTCCATCGCGGAGCGGTCGATCTCCCCGCCCCAGCCCACGCCGCCGGCGGCGATTGCATCGGTCACCTCACGGGGCCCGTCGGTCAGCAGCGCCTCGGCGCGCACCAGCGCCTCACCGCCCGCACCACGCGCCTTCAGCTCCTCGATACGCGCGCGCAGCATCACGAAGTACTCGTAGTCCTCGATGCCCTCGCGGAGCGCGGTCATGTGCTTGCCATCGGTCACGCTGTCCTCGCCGATGAACAGCGGCGAGTACTCCGTCTCGGTCTGCGCGTAAGCGTTCCATGAGGTGCAGCCGCTCCCGCCGCACGACCCGAAGGCCCAGAAGCCGCAGCCGAGCGCGCCGTAGCGGATCGCCATCCATGTCTGCCCGCGATGGTAGGCGTAGGGGTCGAGGCCCTTGCCCGGCCCCGAGCAGTCGTAGAGCCACAGCTCGGTGCCCGCGGCCTGCTGCGCGAGGTAGACGTCGCGCTCAGCCTGGTCGGCGCGCGCAAACACGTAGGTGTTCGGGCACAGCGCGTCCGCGAGCGCGAAGAACTGCGGGTCGATGGTCCACGGCTCCTTGAAGCGCGGGTCCTCCCAGATGCGCACCTGCGGCCGGACGGCCTTGATGGCGCGCGCGTAGGCGATGACGATCTCCGCCTGGTCCGCGCGCGTGGGCTCATCAACGATGAGAAGCTGAAGCCGCCCCGGCTCGATGCCCTGCCCGGCCATGTGCTCGACCCAGGCGGTGATCCAGTCGCCGACCATGCGATCGAAGCGCGGCGTGCCGATCGGCTCGCCCTCGAAGTTGTCGGGCGCGCGCAGGAAGACGCTGTAGTAGCGCGCGTCCGGCCAGCGCGAGACCCAGCGGTCCCAGCGGGTGAAGTCAAGCTCGCCGGTCAGTCGGCCCTGCGCATCGTACTCGCCGCCCGAGGGCGCGGTGTCCCGCGTGGCCCACGGCACGTTCACGTAGTGCTCGCGCATCTTCGCGATCAGCGGCCCCATGTTCTGCGCGGTTACGCCGTAAAGGCCATCGGTGTCGGTGTAATCCCAGCCGCCCAGCGACAGCGTCGGCTCGTCCGGGAAGGCGATGGAGGCGATGCGCACCGTGAAGGGCAGCGAGATCGGCTCGAGGCCCCCCGCCCGCACCTCCACGCTGCCCCGGCAGGTGCCCGGCTCGGCTCCGGTTGAGTCCAGCGCCAGCCACACCTGGCGCGTCATGCCCGCCGGGACATCGATGGCGAAGCCGCCCTCGACCGCCTCGGCCTCGGGCAGCGCCGCCGCGATCGGGGCCAGGTCGCGGGTGTCGGTGAAGAGCACTTCACGCACGCTCACGCCCGGTACACCCTCCACCGACACCACGGCCGCGATGGGCTCATCAGTCGCGTTAGTCAGGTTGAAGGCCTCCGCGCGGCGCTCGCCCACCATCATGTCGGCGCGGAGCGCGGGCGGCTCGGCAGGCGGCCCGGCGGGGGCCTGCGTTGGCGTCAGCGGATCCCAGCGGTTGCATCCCCACGCGGTCAGGCCCGTGAAGCCACGGGCGCGCAGCACCGGGGCGTTCAGCGCGTAGATGCGCGCATGCAGGTCGTCCAGCGGCAGGATGGTGGTGAAGTCCCGTGGCGCCTGCGGCGGCAGTGCCTCGATCTCCGCCGCCAGCGCCTCGGCCCGGGCCTGCAAGCCCGCCCGCTCGGCATCGGGCAGTCCGGCCTCGGCGATGGCCGTGCGCGCCGCGTCCAGATCGGTCACCAGCCGCTCGCGCACCGCCGCGATCACCGCTCCCGCCCTGGCGAAGGCCTCGGGGTCCTCGAGCGGCTCTCCCGGCGGCGTGACGGCCAGCAGCTCATCGGGCCCGCGGTAGACCTCGATCTCGTCTGCGAAGAAGAACGGGAAGTAGATGGTCATCATCCGGAGGTAACGCCCGTGGGTGCGCAGCGCCGAAGTGGCGAAGCGATGAATCCGGTAGCCCGGCCCCGGCTCACCCACCTCCCCGGCGCTCAACGTCAGCAGGTCTCCAGCGAGGTACCAGTCTTCCCCGTCCTCGCTGACGAGCAGGTAGAGCGCGTTGGGCCAGTCTACGCCCGCAATGCCGGCTGCGGTGTTGATCGACACGCCCGCGATCGGCTGGTCCTCGCCCAGATCGATGGTGATCTCGGCGCGCTGGGTGCGTATCCAGCCGACCGTCGAGGGCTGCGTCCAGAAGTATCCGACGGTGAATGCGCCGTCGGTGAGCTGGGTGGCGTCGCCCTCATCGGCGCAGTGCGGGTAGCGGGCGTTCGGCTCCAGCGCGTACGGCCGCCCCAGCGCGATGTTCGGCCCGGGCGGGACGAACAGGTCCCCGGGGAGCACACCCTCGGGTACGTCGGCGAGCGCGTACACCTGCACGTCATCGACCAGCGATGTGCCCACCTGCGCCGCGTTGGTGATGGGGATCTCCGACGAGCCGAAGATCTGCACCTCAAGCTCCGTCGCCCGGCCGCTGCCGAATTGCGCGCTCAGCGTCGTCCATGCGGTCTGCCCGCGGCCGATGATGCCCGCGATCACGCGCCCGTCCAGCGGGTCGATCACCCGCACCACCGGGTTGACCTGTCCGTCGGTCTTGATCGCGGCCATGAGCACGTAGTCGGTCCCCGGGCGGCAGGCGAAGCGCTGCGTGATCGGACCGGCGGGCAGGGCCGCCTCGGCGTGGTAGCGCAGCGCCCCGGGCGCGCCCAGGCCGTCATCGTCAATGAAGGCGTAGAGGGCGCGGTGGGCGTCGTCGATCTGCCAGCCCCGGTCGCCGGCCTGGAAGTCGCCGTTGTCGAGCAGCCCCTGCGCGTGTGCGCCCGTCAGCATGAGCGCCGCAAGCAGCGCCGTCGTGGTCAGATGCCATCGCATCGGTCAAGGTCCTCCCTGGTCCGGCACGCTCAGTGCTCGCGTGGCAGGATGAGCCACACGTCTCCGTAGGAGTTGGTACCGCCGCTTGAGGCCAGCTCGCCCTCAACCTCGTAGGTCGCATCCGTGTCGTAGGCGTCCAGGCGCAGGCGGTAGACGTTGTCGCGACTGCCCGCGCCGGCCCATCCCTCGTGCTCGTCCACGCTCACCGGCTCGCCGTCGGCGAGCAGCGTGGTCCGACGGATATGCACACCGTGCGGGCCGCGAGTGTACTGCCACTCGACGCTCAACTCACCGGCGCACGTCAGCCGCTCGGTGATGTCGTAGCGCAGGATCGCCGACTCCTCATCCATCTGCCCCGGCTCCCAGCCGCCGATGCGCATGCAGTTGCCCGTCACGAAGCCGAACCCGGCGCCGGGCGGCAGCGAGTCGCGCTCGCCGGCCCGCAGCTCCGCGGCCAGCCCGTCCAGCTCATCGGCCAGCGCCACGACCTGGTCGTGCAGCGCGCGGATGCGCGTCACATCTCCCATGGCCGCGCCCACCTGCCGCGCCGCCTGCAGGTAGGTGTCGGCGGCGCCCTGCAGCGGTCCGGCCAGCGAACGCACCGCCTCCGCCGCGCGCTCGACTCGCGCCGCGGCGGTCTGCGGGTGCTCGGGCAGGGCGTCGCGCGCCGCCTGGTAGTGGTCGGAGGCCTGCCGCATCACGATGAGCTTGCGCGCGGCCTGGCGGTACATGTCGAAGGCGAGTTCCGCATAGGCGAGCAGGTCGGTGTTGCGCGTGGCCTCGGCGGCGAACTCGCGCAGGCGCGCGATGGCCTCGTCGTTGGCGTCGATGATCGCCTGCGCCGCCTGCGCCGGGCGCGGGTCCTTGAGCGCGAAGTCGCGCAGCACCGAGCGCGGCGACGCCCACCACACGTTGGTGATGACGCGCGAGTCGTAGCAGATCGCCGCCGGGCCCTCGCGCGGCCACGGCTCGATCAGCGTGCGGTCGAGCCGCTCGCCCGCGTCCTCACTGCGCAGCCCGAACCACAGGCCGGCGTAGCGGCGCTCGAAGTCGCTCACGGGCGTGCGCCCCAGCGACCACGCGCACTCAGCGGCGTAGAACATGCCCGGCAGCGAGTTGGTGACGATGCCGCCGTGCTGCCACTCCCAGGTGGTGGTCATGCACCCGCCGATGCCGCGCTCGTAGCCGGCCTGCAGGAAGCCGCGGATGCCCCGCCAGGTGGTCCGGTAGTCCGGCCAGATGCGCGAGAAACACACCACCGCCGGCGAGGCCCAGACGTCCGCGAAGCCCAGCTCCTGGTACTGCGCGATCTGCGGATAGCGGCGCGGGCCGTGGTAGATCCACTCGGTCGGGATGCACTCCTTGTCGAGCAGATCGACGCTCTCCACGGTCCAGCCCTCATGCGACGGCCAGAAGAGCATCGTGCGCCCGTGCTGCGCGCACAGCTCGCGCAGGTGATTCATGTGCTCGGCGTAGAGCGCGTTGCGGCCCTCGGCCTCAATGCGCGCCCGACAGGCCTCGCAGCGGCCGAAGCCGCTCTCGAACTCATCGCCGCCCACGTGGATGTACTGCGCGTAGGGGAACTGCTCGACCAGCTCGCCGTAGACGGTGTCGAGGAACTCCCACACCTCCGGGTTGGAGGTGCAGAACACCCATGATGCGCCCGCCTCGCGCAGCCCCGCCAGCTCCTCGTGGCGCAGCACCGCCGAGGCATGGCCCAGCGACTCGAACTGCGGCACGAGCTGCACGTGATAGCGGTGCGCATACTCCGACAGCTCGCGCGCCTTCTCCGGCGTGAAGGTGCCCTCGCGCCCCAGGAACGGGTAGGCGTCGAAGCGGTAGTCGTCCTCCCCGTAGATCACCAGCATGTTGAGCTTGCAGCGCCCCAGCTCGCGGATGACGCGCTTCCACCACTCGACCTCAACCGTCTGCCCGCGCGCCACGTCGTACTGCAGCCCGCGCACGGGGTAGCTCGGTCGATCGGTCACCTCGCAGTGCGGCATCGTGCCGTCGGGCGCGACAAGCTGCGCGAGGGTCTGCGCGCCGTAGAACACCCCGACCGCGGTCGCGGCGCTTACGACCGCGGTGTCCGCGACCATCGCGTGATATGCACCCTCAGGCTCCGTCGCGAGGGTCGGCACGCGCTCCAGCACGATGTCGCCGGGTCGGGCCTGCCCACCCTGCACGATCTTCAGGCTCAGGCCGGCCCGCTCGCGAATCTGCTGCGCCAGGTCACTCGCGGCAAAGCGGTCCTCGTCTGCGGGCGCCCCGGGCAGGACGATGCGACTCGACGGGCTCAACGCCAGTGCCCCGTCCGCGAGAACGATGTCCTGCGGGGCCGGGATCAGCGTGATGCCGCGCTCCCTGGTCTGCGCGAGTGTGTCCAGCAGGCGCGTGAGTTCGGGCGTGGCGCGCAGCACCGAGGCGGTGATCTCGCGCCGACCCGGATCGTGGCGGTAGACGGTCCAGCCATCGCCCTCGACGATGCCGGTGGCGAAGATGTCGATGTATCCGCGCGCCACGTCCTGGTCGGTCAGCGCGCCGGTAATGTCGATGGGCGCGCGGTTGCTGGCGTTCCAGTCATCGCCGACGGCGATGACCGGGCCCTCGTGGATGACCGGCCCGTCCGCGCTGTCGCGGCGCAGGATGAGCTGATAAGACATCCCGTGCCCCGAGAACCCGACGATGTTGCCCAGGTTCAGCGCGTACGCCAGCGGCACGGCGTCCGGCACCGGGAAGCGCAGTTGCACCGGCACGCCGGACTCGATGATGCCCAGGTGCCCATCACCGATGGGAGTGGGGTCGATGGCGGCGACCGTCTCGGCCAGCCCGAGATACTCGGCGGGCGGCGCCTGGGCGCACGCGGGCAGCGCCCCGAGCAGCACCACCGCGGTCAGGAGCGCCATGCGCACAGCGGTTCGCGACATTGCGGTCACCTCCACTGCCGATCGACGACGGGGCACGGAGGCATTTGCGCTGCCCAAGCCCCGGATTCCTGCACGCTCTCGCCGACCATCACACCGTGATGCCGGAGGGCAGGCGGCGGGACGGGGCGAAACTGCGCCACCGGAGGTGCGTGCCACCATGCCTACGCGCACGATCTCGCTCGTGGCTGTCGCGCTCACGATCGCGGCAGCCGCCTGCGCGCAGGAGCACAATCGCGCGCCCAACCCGGGCTTCGAGGAGGGCGCCGAGGGGCTGCCGGCGGGCTGGTCGCCATCGATCATCGCCGGCGACCGCGAGCGCATCGACCTGCGCTGGATCGACAGCCCGCGCGGTGGCAGGTGCGTGGCCATCGAGTCGCGCGATGCCGAGGCGAAGGTCGGCTGGGCGGTCGCCGACCGCATCCCGGTGGTGCCCGGCCAGCAGGTCACCGTGCGCATGGACGTGATGCTGGAGGACCTGCAGGCCGGTCCCGGCGGCGGCGACGGCTTCGTGATCACCTGCCACTTCTACGACCGCACCTCCTACCTGACCTGGGCGCCGTCGCCGGGCGTGATGCGCGCACAGAGCTGGACCACCGAGGAGTTCGAGTGCCGCGTGCCCGAGGGTGCGACCTCGCTGGCGCTGGGCTTCCGGCTGTCGCGCTGCACGGGGCGCGCGTTGATCGATGACGTCACGCTGCTCGCCCAGGCGCCCGCCGAGGTCGCTGAGGCCGAGCGCTGGGGGCTGCAGCCCGGCGACCCGGGCGTCAGCCTGACCGTGGCCATGCTCATCGGCGCCGACGCGGGCGGCGACCGCGCCCACCAGCTCATCGACCTGCTCAATCGCGAGCGCATTGCGGTCGTCGCCGAGGACCCGCTGACGGTCGAGCGCTTCCCGGCGGACGCGGCGGCGCTGGGCGGGTTCGCGTGCGTGCTCATCGGCGCGCTCAACGCCGAGACCGGCGCCGCGATGCTTGGCGAGCAGCAGACCGCGGCGCTGGTGGAGTACGTGCGCGCGGGCGGCGGGCTGGTCGCGTGCGCGCCCGCCGTCGCCGGGACGCCGCTGGCCGGGTGCTTCGCGGCACAGATCGGCGAGCCGGTGTCCGGCTGGCACTTCATCCCCGAGACCGCCGACGCCGCCCACCCGATCCTCGCCGACATCCTCTTTCCCTGGCCGGGCTTCGGCTTCAAGCCGCAGGACAGCACCTTCTGCCGGGTCTCGGCGGACGAGGGCGCGCAGGTGCTCGCGACCGTGCCCGAGGAGGTCGCGGGGCCGGACGTGCCCTTCCTGCTGTGCAACGACTTCGGCGCAGGCCGCGCGGTGCTGATGAACACCTCGTGGGTCGGGCAGATGGCCGGGGAGTTCGTCACGTGGATGTACGCTCCGCGGCTGCTGGCGCAGATGGGGCGCTGGGCGGCGGGGCTCGAACCGCTTGCCGCCGACACGAAAACGCCCCTGCCCGACCCGCACGAGCCGGTCGCCTACGGCGGCCGCTGGCACGGGGCGACGCCTGAGCCGCAGCGCCCCGCGCCTGACCCGGCGACGCTGCCTGAGGCGACGCTGCACCTGACCGATCTCGCCCCGCGCGAACCGGTCGAGCTGCTCGTGACCGCTGCACCCGAGATCGCCGAGGGCGCAGACGCAGTCGAGGTGCGCTTCAGGAACGGCGTCCGGCTCGTCATGCACCACGCCGCGCAGGTCGAGCTGTTCGCGCCCGACGGCACGCGCCTGACCGCCGAGCCCGCCGATGAGCAGCCGCTGATCGCCACCTCCGGCACCGACGCGCCCGAGCTGACCGTGGACCTCGAGGCGGGCGCGTCAGAGCCGCAGATCTTCCGCACGCCGATCGAGGGCGAGCGTCTGCTGGCGCGGCGCTACCAGTTCGTGCGCTGCGAGCCGCGCGCGGATGCCGGCGTGACCTTCATCTTCGCCCTCGACACCGGGGGCGAGCCGGCGGAGCTGCGCTGGAGCTTCGTGCCGCGCTCGGTGCGCATCGAGGGTCGCGAGTGGCATGGCGTCGGCGACCGCTACGAGGTGGACGCCGGCGAGCACTTCATCGACAGCATCATGGGGCGCTACCCGTGGCGCATCGGTGGCACCGTCACCGATGACCGCACCATGCGCCTGGCGTGCTACTCGCGGCCGCGCGGCTGGTACGAGATGCCGCTCGACATCAGCGCCGACTCCGGGCCGCACAACGCCTGGAGCTTCTTCTGCAGCGGTCAGCCCTTCCAGGTGCTCGGCGGCGCCGAGGGCACGCTGCTGCTGTACTATGATGAGGCGACGCAGATCCGCGCGCGACAGGTCATCAACGCCGGACGCGACGCGCTCTACCTCGACCACCGCGTGGTCATCGGCCGCCGCCGCGGGACCGTCGCCACGCCGCGTCAGTGGATGCTCTTCTCGGCGCAGCCGCTGACCGAGAACCTGTGGATGCAGCTCTACGACCACGTGAAGCACGAGTATGCCGCGCGCTACGGCTTCACGCAGAGCCGCCCCGTCCCGTGCGGGCAGATGCGCATGGAGGCGCTGGGCACGCGCCGGGGCGCAGGGCGGCGCGGCCGTTGAAGGCAACGGTACAGTGATAGAGCC
>CAZTZN010000038.1:0-2800 GCA_964617715.1 uncultured Armatimonadia bacterium
CTGCGCGCGGCGCTGGCGGCACTGCAGTTGATAGTGGACGGGCGGCTGCTGGCATTCACGAGGACGATGAAGGAGAAGAAGCGTGCCGCCCGGGAGGTAGAGTTGGGCGACAGTGAAGTGATCGGGAAGATCATCGAGGAGAGAGAGGATGGGGCGGATGTCTGATTTCGACGTCAGCGGATTCATGAAGGACGTCGTCAGCGGGCTGATGACCGTGACCGACTCAGTCAACATCATTGGCGACCCGGTAACTGTTGGAGATAAGGTCGTAATCCCGGCAGTTGTAGCCAAGGTAGCATTCGGAGCCGGCGGCGGCAGTGGGACCGGCGCGTCAGAAGAGGAAGGCGCGCATGGCCAGGGCTCCGGAGGCGGCGGCGGCGGTGGTGTCGTCATGACGCCGGTGTTCCTGATCGTCGATGGCGATGGCGAACGGCTGATGACGGTGCCCGGCCCCTTCGACACGGCCTCCTCCATGTTCGAGAAGGCCAAGAGCGCCCTGGACCGCGTGATGCCGCGCAAGTCCGGCGGTGATGATGTCGCCAACGATGAGGAGCTGCGCGACCTCGAAGAAGAGGAGCCCACCTCTGGAAAGTAGACGCAGACTCAATCTCGTACGATGACGGCCGCGCCACCTTCAGGCAGGTCAATGGTCACGAGGCCAGCGGCATCAGACACCACCGCTTCACGCCTGGTGGGCCGTTGATCTGCGCCGAAGTAGACGATCTCCCCCGACCAGGCCTCGTCGGGCCATCCGAAGGTGCCGTCACGGAGCGTGATGATCCGCTCGCGCCCGATGATGACCCCGGCATCCAGCTCGATGGGCGTAATGGGATATTCGTAGGTAGCCAGGTTCTCCCCCGTGAACAGGTGGTAGAACATGGGCGCGGAGAACAGGTAGAGATTCGCGTCCCGGACCTTGCGCTCGATGTCGGCAAGGAAGTCCGTCTGGGAGACCTCGGGGTCGTGGTAGACCGAGTAACCGGCATAGCTGATAGGCGTGTACAGCGCGGTCTTGAGAATCGTGGTGCGGCCGTGGTGAGGGATCATGTTCTCGCAGAAGCGCACCACTCGGCGTTGGTATTCAGTCAGCGTCCCCGGCGGGGTGTTGCCCACCACGAGCGCGCCGCGACTGTCGAAGGCATCGAGCAGGGCGAGCTTGAACTCCAGCCACGCCATCTCCGGCGCGCCGCACTCAGCCACGATCTCCCCAGTCTGCTTGTCGATCTCGAAGGTGTTACCATCAGGATGCGCGTAGTCCGGCCAGCCGTTGAAGCCATGGCGCATCTCATCCCAATAGAGCCCGTCGGCACCGATCTCGTCGAGGATCATAGTTGGGATCTTCTCGAGGATCTCCCGCCCCAGTGTGTTGTCAAGCGTGGGCAGGGCGAGGGCCAGCTCCATCCCCCAGTCCGTGCGCGCCTGGTACATCCGCGGCGACCCGTTGGAGTTGCGCACAATGCTGTCGGCGTAGCGCTCGAGGAGGTCGTGGCCGGCGATAAGCTTGGCGTCATAGTAGATGAGGCACCTGATGCCCGGTCGCAGACGATGCAGCTTCTCGATGGCCTGCCGCAGACGCGCGCGATAGTCGGCGTAGAGATCGCTGGCCACGATGGGGCCGTGGCCGATGTTGGGCGTACCGGCGTCCCGCAGTTTTCGATCCACCCAGCCACCCTGTGACATGGTGATGTTGATGTTCAGGCGTTCGAGGTGCTCGCGCAATTCTCCGTCGTCGTAGGCGAGGATGGCGTCGGGGTCGAAGAAGTTGATCCCGCCCTCGATGGTGAAGGGCTCGGGCAGCCAGTCGGCACGCAGCATGTTGATGACATCAAAGACGCTGCCGCTGTCGGTGGCGTAGACCCCCCACGTCATGGTGTAACTGTCCCCGGGATGCAATCCGAACCAGTCGTCGGTCAGCCCTGCGATCTGATTATCATCGTCGAACTCAAACTTCGCGTGCTGACGGAGCAGGTCATCCTGAGCGATGAGCGCCACGCCGGAGTCGTCACGCGGCAGGAAGAGGTAGGGCGAGGTGGCGAGGTCGGCATCAACCACGCGAGCCGGGTCCTCAAGTCCGCCGAAGTTGACCCGCTCGGCGCGCCCGTCCAGCAGACGCAGACGATGGCGGATGCGGATGCCAACCGGCTCATCGGCGGTGCTGGTAAAGCGGTCGTGCACCAGCAGGCGCCCGTCCTGCAGCCGCTCGGTGATGGTGCGCTCAAGGCGCCAGCCGGGGCCAACGACGGTCGCAGTGGCGACCGGCCCGGTGGTCCGCGGGAAGGTCAGCCAGCGGGTCTCGCCAGGCGCCCCGGGGGCCGAGAACTCGCTGGTCAACTCATAGCGATGACCGCGCACGCTCAGGGTCATCGCGGCGGGGCGGGCGTCGTCGATGGCAATGGGAGCCGAGCGGCGCTCACGCGGATGCCAGGGACCGGTCTCGTCGGGCCTGGGCGGTTCGCCGCGCAGGACACCCGGGCCCGCGCGCACTTCAAGGCGCAGGTCGCGGAAGATCAGGTCGAGCGGGGCCCCCGCGTTCGCAGCGACCGCCTTGTTGCCGGTGTTCTGCAGGGTGATGGTGTTCTCGCCGGGCCGGACGAGGTCGGAGATATCGAAGGCGAACTCGTAGGCCTGGGGCCCATAGTGCTCGCGGTCGAGCAGTATCTCGAAGTCGGGAGCATAGACGACGCGCCACTGCCCGGTGGTGATGTACCAGGCCAGCTCGGGCGGGCTGGTCCAGGTGAAGATGTTGGGCTTGTTGAGCAGACGAAGCTGACGCCGCGCGGTCCGCAACTGCACCGGGCGG
>CAZTZN010000038.1:2900-12073 GCA_964617715.1 uncultured Armatimonadia bacterium
CGCGTCATCACGATGTTGTCCAGATACATGACCGCCGGGGCTGTGCCGTTGGCCACGAAGCCCAGCCAGAGGATGCGCTTGAACTCCGGGTCGCAGGGCAGATCATCCTGCTCGAAGAGCACCTCGCCCGCCTCGTCGGTGATGCGCAGCGACCACTGCGCGTTCGCCAGCGCGCCCAGTCCGGCCTCGATCTCGAAGTGCAACCACCGGCCGTCGGGCAGATACACCTCGGATGGCCGCCGATCCTGGAAGAGCAGGTGGCCGTCGGCCTCGATGTAGATGCACGGGCCCAGCTTGGCGTACCCGGGCGTGTTGCGCCACTCGGTCCACAGCATGGCGCCGGGCTCGCGGTAGAGGTCGAAGGTCATGCGCACGCGCATGTCACCGATCAGCCGCGGGCTGTAGTACATGTGCGGGTGGTAGTAGATCGGCGCCTCAGCGGTGTCCACGAACTTGAGGCTGTGCGCGCCCGAGGACGCGCGCTCGTCGGTGATAGTGATGACTGCGCCTTCGTCCGGGGCCTCGATGAGCGCGGCGTACGCGGGCTTGCTGCCGGGCGCGGCGTCCTCGAAGTCATCGACCACCAGCAGCATCCCCGGCGGGGCGGTCTCGTTGGGCGTAAGCGGCAGCGCGGGGTGCTGCGCGGGCAGCGAGGTCCACTCGGGGTCACCGTAGAGACCGATCGCATCGATGTCGATGGGCCGGAAGCCCAGGGCGAGCGCGGGTGAGTCGGGCTGGAGGCGGAAGTCGCGCGCGGCGGCATCCACGAACAGCGGGTCGGCGATGCGCGAGTGGGCGTCCATGCGCGGAGTGTACCAGATGTCCTCGATGCCCTCTTTCTCCCGCCACTGGTCCCAGGTGAAGCTGAGGAACTTCAGCTCGCGCTCCTGGGCATGCCAGTAGAGATTGTAGTCGATGATCTTGTTGTAGCTCTGCCACTCGGGGACGAAGCGGAAGGGGGTGGCCTCGCCGTCGAGGTAGACGATGTTGTACTGGAAGATGTTGGTGCGCTCGGAGTCGATCCCCAGGCCGAAGCCGCAGAAGGCGGAGATGTTGTTGAGCACGGTCAGACAGGAGGTGCCGTGCTGGATGCGGATGCCGCCGGCGCCGCAATCGTGGCAGATGTTGTTCTCGCACAGCACGCCGGAGCTGCCGCCGTCGAGGTAGATGCCGTGGCCCACGCCGTGGGTCTGGCCGACGTGGTGCACGAGATTGTTGCGGATGATCGAACCGGGGGTGAGGCCGAGGCTGTAGATGCCGCCACCGTCTTCGAGCAGGCGCATCACGTCATGCACGTGATTGTACTCGACGATGTTCTCGCGCGTGCCCGAGCGGTAGATGCTCCAGGTCCAACCGAGCGAGATGCCGGTGTAACGCAGGTCGGAGACCTCGTTGTGCGAGATGGTGTTGCTGCGCCCGTAAGCCATGTAGATGCCGGTCGCGCCGGGGTGGATGTGCCCGCCATCGTGGATGAAGTTGTTGTCGATGCGGTTGTGATGAGCGATGCGTTCGAAGGGTTGCGGACGGTCGGGGGCGCCGAGCTTGACTCCGCCGCCGCCGAGGTCATGCAGGTGGGTGCGCTCGATGAGGTTGTCCGAGCAGTCGAGCCCGAACCAGACGCCGTAGCGACCCACGTGGGCGACCTCGCAGGCGCTGATCGAGCAGTTGCGGGCGCCGTGGAACTCGAGCGCCGCGCCGAGGGTGCTGGCCGCCTGGGGAACCGAGAAGCCCTCGGGCGGGAGCACCCAGGCTGCGTGCTGGAACGAGATGCCCTCGAAGCGCACGTGCTCGACGTAGCGGCCGTCGTCGGGTGCGCCCTGCGCGACCACCAGGCGCTCGAGGGCGGGCGCGATCACCTCGGCGGCGCCGAGATTCTCGTCGCCGAAGGGGATGATGCGCAGTTCGCCGGTATTGCGATCGAGCTGCCACTCGCCGGGCGCGTCGCAGGCGCCGGGGTGGTTCTGCACGATGTAGGGTGCGACCGACATGCCGGGCTTGGGGATGGACCACGCCGCTGGCCCGCCCAGGACGGCGATATGCGCCTCCCGGTCCACGGACTTGAGCGGGAAGCTGCCCGCGTTCCAGGAGAAGTACACGCGCAACTCGACGTCGGTGATGTCGGGCCAGGGCTGCAGGTCGCCGCGCTCGAAGACGAAGCGATCTTTCGCGAGGCCGCCATCCTCGAGCGGCACGCCGCTGATCGCCAGGTACTGCCCTTCGTTGGGGGAGCGCGCGGGGATGTAGCGACGGCCATCGACGAAGAGCTGGCGGAATACCCACCCGTGATCGCGCGCCGCCGGGATGGTCGTGGACCAGGAGCCATCGGGGTTGCGGTTGAGGCCCTCGATGCGGCGCCCGCCGGAGATCACGGGGTGCTCGCCGGGCGCGGCGGCCCAGATGATGGGCGCGTCGGCGGTCCCGGAATCCTCAGGTGTAAGCTCCAGCGGCTCGCGCAGGAAACAGGTGCCATCACGCAGGATGATGCGCACCCCACCGGCGGGCAGCCCCGTGGCCTTGATCCGCCGGACTTCGGTCTGCGCGCGCTGCAGGGTGGCGAAGGGCGCGGCCTCAGCGCCGGTGGCGCGGTCGTCGCCATCGGGCGCGACGTAGATGGTGGCGCCCTGGGCAAGCAGTTGGGGTGCGCTGATGAGCAGCGCGACGATGGCGGCCATGAAGGCGTGGGAACGCATGACTTCACCTCCGAGAGGACGTTCACCGCGCCGCGCGCGCCGACCTGCGATAACTGCGCATGTCAGAGGTCCCGCGTCCGCGCCGCGCGAACGGAGGGACAACCTGACGCGCGAAGGTGGAGTGAGCGATGCGAGGCCTTCCGGCGTGCATGGCGATTGTGCTGCTCACTGCGCTTGCCGGAGCGCAGGCGCAGGACGTGGGGCATCTGCAGGTCGGTCCGTGGACGGCCGAGATAGGCCCCGTGGACCTGGGGACGGTGTCGTGGCAGGGAGAGCCGGTCGTCAAGCTCGCAGGCGTGCGCGGCTACCTCCCCGCGTGGGAGGGCGCGCGCTTCGTGCCCAACGATGCCGAGGTCAAAGTCGAGGCCGCTGCCGCGACCTGGCATCAGCGTGAGCCCGGCAACCAGGAGATCACCATGCGCCTGGAGTTGAGCGCCAGGCGGGCGCGCTTCAGTCTGGCGACGACGGTGTACGCGGCGGGCCCGACTGAGTTCTGGGCGCAGATCCTGCCCGAGGCGGTCGCGGCCGACGAGCAGTTCTTCGTGTGGACCAACCGCAGCGAGCTGCACACGTTGCCGATGGGCGAGCCCTTCGAGAAGATCTCCGGGCTCACCGAACTCCGCTTCGAGCGGCCCGAGCGGACGGTGGTGATCCGCTGCGATGGCTTCGAGCTGCAGGACCGGCGTTCGGCAGGCGCCGGTCTGTTCCTGGTGGACGTGATCGGCTCACGCGGCGACGCCCCGACCGAGGCGTCGCGCTTCATCGAGGTCGAGGTGATCCCGGCGACCGCTGAGCAAGTCCCGGGACGCAGGCAACTGCTGGCGCAGACAGCCACCGAGACCTCGCCGATGGTGGTCGCGAATTCGGGCTTCGAGGACGACGAGCCGCTGAGTGGCTGGAGCCGCAATCCGCTGGCATCGGTGGACACACAGGTGGTCCACTCGGGCGAGCGCGCGGCGCGGCTGGATATCTCCGGACCGGTCGAGCAGCGCGGACAGGTCTATCTGACGCAGATGGTGCCGGTGCAGGAGCGCCACCTCTACCGCGCATCGGCGTGGATCCGCGGCGAAGAGGTGACCGGGGCGACCCAGGGCGGGATGAGCCCGGTGGGCGCGACCATCATCGTGGAGTTCGCGGACAGGAATGGAGCGTGGTTCGCCAGCGGGAGCTACGGGCCGTCGAATTACGAGAGCTTCGACTGGCGGCGGGTGAGCACCGATGCGGTGAAGGCGCCGGAGGGCGCGGGCTATGCCATCATCTTCCTGGCGCTGCGGGGCGTCGGCAGGGCCTGGTTCGATGACGTGGAGCTGGAGGAGGTGCGGCACAACGTCGTGCTGCTTCAACCGGCCCCCGGGGTCGCGGTGCATGACAACACGCCGGCGCTGAGCTGGCACTTCAACCGCGAGACCTGGGCGCAGGTCGAGCTGGCGATGAGCCCGGACTTCCCGGCGGAGCAGACGCGTGTGATGACACAGGTGGCCTCGCCACCGGTGACTATCAGTGACCCGCTGAAGCCCGGGGCCTGGTACTGGCGGGTGCGCGTGCCCGAGTACGATGTGGTCTCACCGACCTGGAGTTTCGCGCAGACAGCGTCGTTGGACGAGGACACAACTGCGCCGGAGATCGTCCGGCGGCATGACTGGCTGGCGACCCCCGCGTCGGCGCTGCGCATCAGGTACACGGACAACGTGGGCGTGGCACGCGTGGCGTTGACCCTGGACGGCCGGGACCTGTCGGAGCGGGTCGAGGTGGGGGAGGGCGAGGCCAGGTACGTGCCGGAGCAGCCCTGGGCGCACGGGCTGCACGTGGCCGAGGTCACGGTGGCGGACGCTGAGGGCAATGCGACGAGCGAGACACTCTTCTTTGCGCGCAGCGAGCCGGTGCCGCGCGTGGTGTGGCGGCCGGTGGGCGGGGTGACTATCGGCGGTAAGCCGCGATTGCTGTTGGGGATGTACGGCGTGAACGAGGACGACATGGCCGAGATCGCGGGTGCGGGCTTCGACTTCGTGCACTCGTATCGCTGGGATGGTCCGGGCGACACCGAGTCGGCGCTGGCCTATCTCGATGAAGCGCAGCGCCACGGCCTGCGGGTGTTCATGGGCCTGTCGCGCGCGCGGCTCATGGCGGGCGATGAGCGCTTCGTGGCCGAACGGGTGGCGGCGCTGATGGATCACCCGGCGCTGCTTGCGTGGTATCTCTACGACGAGCCCGATCTCGAGCATCAGTACGTCTCGCCCATGTGGCTGGAGCGCTACTATCGGCTGATCCGTGCGCTGGACCCGTTCCATCCGGTGGTGGTCACGTGCGCGCGCGACGGGGCGGTGGCGCTTTACCGCGACGCGTTCGATGTGCACTGGACGCAGGTATACGGTGGCACGGCCTTCGTGGCGTCGCGCTTGGAGCGGCACCGCGGGATGTTGCGGCCAGGCACGGCGCTGTCGGCGATCCTGCACTGCTACGACCGGGCGCAGACCGGCGACCTGCGCGCAGGGCTGGGGACCGATCCGGCGCGCTTTCAGCCCGACGGCCGGACCATGCGCGCGAACGCCTTCATGGCGCTGGCGCACAACAGCAGTTGCCTGGAGTGGTGGTGGTGGGGCTACGGTGGCGGCAAACGCTACTTCACCGTGGCGAATGCGCCCGAGGCGTGGGCGTCGCTGCAGCAGACGGTGGCCGATATTCACGCGCTGGAGCCGCTGCTGACCGCGGAAGGTGAGATCGCAACCTCGGTGCTTGCGCCGACAGAGGGCGTGGAGGTGCATCTGTGGGAGAAGCGGCTGCCCGATCGCGTGCTGACCATCGCGGTCAACCGTGATGAGCGGGCATGTCGGGCGCGGTGGACGCCGCGCTGGCCACCGGCCGACGGCAGCGCGCAGGTGCGGTTTGAGGGCCGCCGCGCTCAGGTGGTGGATGGCGCGCTCGCGGATGATTTCGCGCCGCTGGCGGTGCACGTCTACGAGTGGCCGGTGCGCTGATGGTGCGGACCGGGCCGACCGCGCAGGTCGGCCGGAGATACTCGGCGGAGGCTGACGATGGCGGAACACAGGCCCGTCAGGGCGGCGATCATCACCCAGGACGAGCCCTTCGCGGTGCCGGTGTTGCTCGAAGAGCTGCTGCCCTTGAAGAGCGATCGCATCGCGACGGTATTCATCGCGCCGCCGACGTCCAGGCGCGAGAGCTTCGGCGAGCTGGTGGCGCGTTGGCGCGCGGTCTTTGACCCCTGGACCTTCGTGCGCTACGGGCTGCGTTATCTGCGCGCCAGGCTGCTGGGCCCGCGTCCGGCGCGTGTGGCGCAGCGCTTCGCAGTGCCGGTCGAGGATGTTGCGGACGTTAATGCGTCGGAGTTCCTGGCGCGACTGCGCGAGCTGGACATCAACCTGATCATCTCGGTCTCGTGCCCGCAGATCTTCCGGCGGAAGCTGCTCGAACTGCCCTCCCTCGGGTGTATCAACGTACACTCGGCCCCCCTCCCGCGCTATCGGGGGATGCTGCCCACCTTCTGGGTGCTCTACCACGGAGAGTCCGAGACCGCGGTGACCGTGCACTACATGGCCGAGGAACTTGATGATGGTCCGATTATCCTGCAGGAGGTGGTGCCCATCGGGCCGGACGAGACGCAGGCGAGCCTGATGCGCCGCTGCAAGGTCGTGGGGGGGCGGCTGCTCGCGCAGGTGATCGATCTGCTCGAGACGGGCGAGGTGCAGGCGCGTCCGAACCCACGCGAGCAGGCCACGTACTTCTCGTTCCCGACGGCCGATGAGGCGCGCGCGTTCCGCGAGCGCGGCGGGCGGTGGATGTGAGCGCGAGGGGAGTTACTGCTCGCTCAGGCGGGCGGGTTCGTGGACCTGCATGCGGTGCCCGATGACGAAGGTGATCAGGCCGCGCAGGAAGGCGATGTTGGCGATGACCACGCCCAGCGGGAAGGCCAGGGGGAACCAGCGCGCGATGGACATGCGCCGCACCATGAAACCCAGAGCGGCGAGACCGTAGAACACCGCCTGGGCGATGAAGACGCCGTGGTAGAAGGGCACGTCATACAGTGCAGCGCTGGTCACCAGCATACCGATGAGCCACAGGGGGGACATCCAGCGCAGGACCTTGTGCGAGATGACGCAGAAGGCGTAGTCGGGGTGACTGAGTGGGTTCATGATGGCGGCGTTGCGGGAGATGGTGGTGAGGCTGCGCACTACGCGGCGCGTGCGCGACTGAAGCTGGCGGCCAACGTCGCCATCCATGTAGTCGTAGACGCCGATGTCGGCGACCTGCAGCGCCCGGCCGCCGTTGGACACGACCTTGAGCACCAGGTTCAGGTCATCGCTCGCGTCATCCTCGAGTGTTGGAAAGCGATCACGACGACAGGCGATACAGGCCCCTGAGCCGATGAAGGCCAGGCCGGCGCGCGCCTCCATCTGCCGCAGTCGGCTCTCGAAGCGCCAGTACAGTCCTTCGGTGAAGTTCAGCGGCGTGCGCTCGAAGGGCAGCATATTCACGGTGCCGACGACCACCCAGACGCGCTCATCGCCAAAGTGCGCCGCCAGCTTGGCGATGACATCGGGGGCGAACTCCGTCGAAGCGTCGGTGAGCACCACTATCTCGCCGGAGGAGGCGGCGACACCCGCATTGATGGCCGCGCAGCGCCCGCCCCGGGGCAGATCGAGCAGCTTCACCCGCGCATCGTGCGCGGCCAGCGCCTCGACCACTTCGTTGGTGCCATCCGAGGAGCCGTCGGATGCCACCACGACCTCCAGCCGGTCGCGGGGCCAGTCGAGGTCGAGGAGGTTGCGCACTCGGCGCTCGATGGTGTCCTCCTCGTTGTAGGCCGGTATGACCACGGATATGAGGGGTTTGTTCGAGTTGTGCTGCGTGGGCTGCGCACGCAGGGAGGACAGCACAAGGATTACTATCGGATACGTGATGTATGGGTGAAGCGCGAGCGCAAAGAACACCCAGAACAACACGATGAGCAATACCATGTGCCTGATCCTCCATGCTCCCCGCCGTTGTATTGCCTCAGGCGTTGTCGTCCGCCGCCCATAAAGCTTGCCCACGCGTTGTGGGTACACAGCAACAACGCCTGCCGCTGCTCACGGCGGGCAACGTTAACAGCTATGACAGTTTTCGAACGTTCCTGTTGCGGCGCTAACAATATCCGCGGGTGAGTTGCCGAGTGCCCTGCGCACAGGATTGCCTGTCAACCGGCGGCGATTTCGTCGCCGGCATCGCTTTCGCCTGCCGCATCGGACGCAAGATATCGTCGCCAGAACTGGCGGGCCAGGCCGCCGAGACCGCCCCAGCGCTGCAGCGCGCCCCAGAAGGCGCCTACGCGCTGCCAGGCGCCTGCGCTCACCCCGAAAAGCGGGTAGCTGATCCGAGCCAACCCATGAAGGATTCGATGGGACAAACAGGCGTCGGACACGCCATCGAGATGCTCCAGGATCTCATATACCCGTTCGCGCCCGCCCTCACGGTAGCATTCCACTGCCGACAGGATGACGCGGTACCCGAAGGCGCCCACGTACTGGCGGCGTGTCAGCGGCGAGTCGGATCGCGTGTGCGGGTCCCAGCGCTCCAGAGCAAGCACACGCCAGATCGCCCGCTGCAGGGCCCCGCGGGAGCCGCGGCCCTTGCCGTGGCGGTGGATGATGTAAAGGGGCTCGTTCAGCTCGACGACGCGATGGCCGGTTCCGGCCAGGCGGTAGATCAGCTCCTGGTCCTCATGGAAGATCATTGTTGGGTCGTAGCCGCCGATGTCGAGAAAGACCGCGCGGCGCACCATCAGCGAGGCCAGCACGGGATGGTAGCCCCAGATAAGGTCCTTCAGTTCCAGGTTGATGACCCGCGGCCGTCGTGGACTGTTGAACAGGAACCGCCGCCCGCCAACCCACACCCAGCCATTGGTGCCACAACAGTCCACGTCCGGGCGCTCGGCGAGGACTGCGAGTTGTCGTTCCAGCTTCGTGGGCGTCCATTCATCGTCGGCGTCGAGAAAGCTCACCAACTCGCCGCGCCCTTCCGCCGCGCCGCGGTTGCGCGTGTGCGCAACGCCGGCGTTGTCCTGCAGGATGAGCCGCACCTCAGGATACTCGGCGGCGACGATCGCGGCGGTCTCATCCGACGAGCCGTCATCAACCACCAGAGTCTCGAAGTCCCGGCAGGTCTGTGCGCGCAGCGAATCCAGCGCGCGGCGGATGGTGCCTTCGGCATTGAAGGCGGGCACGACGACGGTCACGCGCGGCTTGCTCATGCGTCACCACCGGTTTGCGAGTCGGCCGTGCAGCTCATCGTGGCGGTGGTCTGTGGTTGCGGCGGCCCTCATGGGGCGGCTCGGGCTGTGCAGACTGTGCCATCGAACCGGCGATATGCCGGAAAGCCACTGCAAGAGCGCAAGCAGTTCCGCCAGCGGGATGAGCTGCCACATGGCCTGCGACTTCGGTCGCGATGCAGTGCTGTGGCAATTAACTCCTGTTCGCCAATGGAGCGCAG
>CAZTZN010000038.1:12173-30159 GCA_964617715.1 uncultured Armatimonadia bacterium
GCATAAAGCAGCATCGCCGCGAAGCTGCTCAGCGCGGCGATCAACAGCGACGCCTGAGGCAGGTTGTCTCGTGTCAGGGCGGCGTGGAAGCCGGCGCGTACGCGTAACAGCACCGCGAGCACGAAGGCCCCGAAGATCAGCAGCCCGGGCACCCCGACTTCGGTCAGTAACTGCAGCGTGAGATTATGCTGCTCGAACTCCGCGGGCCAGCCCCAGACGCGGTGGATCCAGACGGGGAAGTTGTAGGCCCCCATGCCGAGCAGCCAGTACTCGCGCAGTGCATCGAGCCCCGCGATCCACACGATGATGCGTGGGCTGTCGTCGGAGTAGAGAATGTCCAGCTCTATCGCCTGGCGGATGCGGTGCATGTATGAGCGGTTGGTCAGCACCAGCGTAATCATCACCGCCAGGGCTGCCAGGAGGATGAGCAGGTGGCGTCGGCGGCGGCGCGCGGTGAACCAGCCGTAGATGAAGCCGATGAGCAGCAGCGCGGCGAGGGCTGCGCGGCGCGTAGTCCAGAAGATGGTGGCGAGCGCGGCCAGCAATCCGCTGCCGCCCAGTACACGCTGGGATCGGTCACGCCCCCACAGGGTGAGATGCAACGCAAAGGGCAGACTCTGGATAGCCCGTCGGGCGTAGCGGCCGATGTACTGCAGGCCGGTTTCGGCCCCGACCTGCTCCCACCCTATCGAACGATCATGCCATGTGAGAATGAAAGCAAAGATGGCCATGACCGCGTACATCATGGCCCAGCGCTCGAGGTCATGCTCGCTGTTGGTGTAGGCGAGCACGAGGAAATAGACGCCGAGCACGAAGACGATGTAGGTCATCATCGAGGGGACGGCGCGTTCAGGCCATTGTGCCCACAGCAGCGTGATCATCTGCCAGGCGAGGAAGATGATGAGGAACCTGAGCGGGAGGTCGAAGCGGATCGCGCGCTGCTGTGGCCGCATGAACAGATTGGCGACGAACAAAACGACGGCGAAGCCGAGGATCAAAGTGGGAATCCCGAGTGCGCCTCCACTGACGGCCGCGCGTCCCTCTCGGGCTACGCGCAGCAGCAGCGCCACCATGATGAGCAACAGACCGAGGCTCATGGGCGTGCGCTCTCCCTGAGCTGCGTCGCTCCTCTCGGTTGTCGCCTGCGCGTCGGTGGTCATCATCGGTCCCTGAGTGTCCGTCTTCGGGTGCGCACCTGTGCGAGTTGGTACTAGGCGCTCTGTGCCGCCCGCAGGCGCGTCTCCCGGCGCAGCACCAGCATATGTTGGATCGCACCGATGACGCCCCACTGCCGCACCATGCGGCGCAGGTGCTCGATGCCGTGGCGGCGCCGTACCTCTCGCCCGAAGGCGCCCCACGATTGACCTGTGGCCAGGCGCTGCAGCCCGCTCAGGCTGCGTGGCATGATCGGCAGGTCGGCGGCGCGCGCGAGTAGCCGCTCGATCAGATCGCGGTCACCCTCACGGTGCGCATGGTAGAGGCCGCGCAGAATGATACGCCCCGCGGCCTCGGCGTACTGCTGCGGCGTGATGACCGCCGCGGCGGCCGGATGCTTCCGCGGGTCCATCGCGGCGGTGGTGTCCAGGATGGCCTCCACCCGCACCGTGAAGCTCTGGGTGCTGCGCGAGCTGAAATGTCGGGTAATCAGGTAAAGCGGCTCGTTGAGCAGGAGAACCCGTTTCCCGGCCATGATGACCCGTCGGAACAGGTCGAGGTCGTCCTGGCGCTGGATCTCGTGGCCGTAGCGGCCGACCTCGTTGAACACCTTCTTGGAGAGCATCATCGAGGTGCCGATGGGATGGATGCCATTGAAGATATCGAGCACACTGATGTCCTTGACCCGCGGCCAGCGAGGGCTCTGGGCCGGATAGCGCAGGGGGCCGGAGAATACGATGCCATTGGTCCCGACCGCGCCCACGTTGGGTTCACTCAGCAGCACTTCCATCTGCCGCGCGGTCTTCTCCGGAGCGAAGCGGTCATCGGCATCGAGAAAACCGATGTACTCGCCATGGGCAACTTCCGCGCCTGAGTTGTAGGCGCGCGCCAACCCTTCATTCTCCTTCTCAATCAGCACCACATCGGGGTAACCACGGCGCACCACCCCGCTGGTATCGTCGGTCGAGCCGTCGTTGACCACAATGATCTCGAGGTTGGGCCAGGTCTGCGCCTGCAGGGAGTCGAGCGCGGCGCTGATGCGCTGCTCTTCGTTGAAGGCGGGAATGATGATGCTGACCAGCGGTTCAGACACGTTTGCGGCGGCTCCTTCTGCGATGATTGATTGCGAGAGATACACAGCGCGGCCCCGGGCCCGCCGGGCGCACCTCCCCGCACAGGTCCGTCGCCGGCGCTACCGGTCGCTGCGCATCATGAAGTACTCGCGCAGGCCCGGCAGCGCCCCCCAGCGCCGACAGTAGTGGTAGACCGCCTTCAATCGGCGGTTGGCGGCCAGCAACAGCCTTGCCGGTCGCCACGCCCGCCGCGCCAGATGATGCAGGAGGCGCTGGAAGCCCGACGGGCCGGGAAGTTCGCCGATGCGCGCCAGGTAGGCCTCCGCGCGAGCGCGGTCGGCGGCCTGCAGCTCGGCCCACGCCAGGCGCAGCAGCCGCTCCCCCTGAAAGCGGGCGAACTCCCGCTCGCTCAGCGGCGAACGATAGCCCTCATGGCCCACGCGCGGGTCAAGCCGGGCCACTACCCGCAGCAGGTCCTCGGGACGCTCGCGGATTGTGTGTGCGGTAATGCTACCAGAACGCCGCACATAACGGTAGAGCAGCTCGTTGAGGTAGAGCAGCCGGTGCCCGGAGGCTACCAGCCGGCAGAGCAGGTCGAGGTCCTCGCCGCAGGTGAGCGCGGTATCATAACCACCCAGCGCGCGGAACAGCTCGGTGCGAATGATCATCGAGGCACTGATGGGGCGCAGATCGCCGCGCAGTTGCTCCTGCACAGTCATCTCGCGCAGACGGGGACCGTCGGTGCGCGTCCAGAGCTGCCGTCGGCGGCCGCGCTCGGCGAAGCCATTCGTCGCGACCGCGCCCACGGTTGCGTCGGCGAGCAGTACCTCCAGTTGGCGCGCGGTCTTCTCCGGCAGCCAGCAGTCGTCGGCGTCGAGTGTCGCCAGGAACTCGCCTGAGGCCGCCGCCGCCGCGGTGTTGCGCGCCGCCGAGGGCCCCGCGTTCTCCTGCCGCACATAGACCGCATCCGGCGCGACCTCGGCCACCACGCGCGCGGTGTCGTCGGTCGAACCGTCATCACAGATCACGATCTCGATGCGCGGCCAGGTCTGGGCGCGCACCGAGGCGATGGCTTCGGCGATTGTGTCCGCACAGTTGTAGGCGGGGATGATGGCGCTGACCAGAGGAGGCGGCCCGCTCATCGTCTCAGCTCCCCCGCGAGCAGCTCGAAGTTGCGCCGCGCCGCAGCCATGCTTTCGGCCACCGGCACTCCCGCCCCGGCGATTGTGCCGGCGATGAGCGCCGTCAACCGTTCAGTCAGCAATGACGGTGTCAGCTGTGTTATCGGCACGAGGGCCTCGCCGGGCAGATCGATCATCTCCGCGAAGCCCGCGACTTTCGGGTGGTAGTCGAGCGCGATCATGGGCACGCGGGCGAGGTAGGCGAAGATCGCGGCGTGCAGGCGGAAGCCCAGCAGGAAATCGCACGCCGCCACCTCAGCGAGCATCTCACGCGGGTCATCGCCGTGGGGGAAGACGATCGTGCGCTCGGGCTCATGAAGGTGTTCACGCAGGTGCCGGGCCGCCCACAGGTCCTGACGCGGACCGCGGTGGAAGCACAGGAACTTCACCAGCAGGTCCGGGTGCGCCGCCATGATCGCGTTCAGCGCTTCAGCGATGATGCCGTGCACGACCAGGTCGCGCTCGGGGTCACGATAGGCCGCCTGAAAGAAGGCGTTGGTGGAGACACCCAGGACCGGGCGGTCCGGGCGATATCGCGGTGGGAGCGGCTCCTCGCCCAGCAGCAGCGCCAGGTCGTGGGTCACCTGCACCGGCCCTGCGGCGCCGATGTCGTCGAGCAGTCGCAGAGAAGCATGGTCACGCACGGTCATGAGCGTGGCCTCGGCGACAAGTGCGCGCGCCCGTTCGGTGGCCTGTGGCCCTTCCAGCGGCCCGACACTTACGCCCAGATAAACGCGCGCAGTCCTGAAGAGCTTGGCCACGCGCGACAGCCGCAGGTGATTGCTGAGGATCGTGCCGCGTGCCGAGTACTCCTGGATGACGCCGCCACCGCCGTAGAGCATAACGTCGCTGCCGGCCGCGGCGCGGAACGGACCGAGGCGGCCCTTCGGGGGGCGCAGCAGTTGCAGCGAGTGCTCAGGCACCGCCGACTCGATCCCGGGGGTGATGCACACTCTCGCCCCCGGCAGCAGGCGGTCGAGTTCTCGTATCATGACCCACAGCAGCGCATCGTCGCCGACGTTGCGCCCGCCGTAGTAGCCGCGCAGGAAGACCTTCATGCTCGCCCTTCGCGAAGAGCCGCGTTGTGGTTACGGGTGATGTGCGCTGACGGTCGCGCTCGCCCCGATCGCGGACCGTTGTGCAACGCCATGGCAACAGACGCCACGCCGGCCAGGCGGCCGGCGCCTTCATGCAATCAATGAGCTTGCGGTCATCGCCCTCACATATACCCCAGATCGCGCAACCGCTTCTCGACCAGCGCCGCCTCGTCTTCGGCATAGCCCTCGGCGCTTACCTCCGGACGCGCCGCATCGGCCTCTTCAGTAGCCGGCGCCACCTGAGTGTTGAGCATCGCCGTCAGTGGCCGCCCGTCCATGTAGCTGGGCACGGGCAGGCCCAATACCTGCAGCAGCGTCGGTGTGATGTCCGCCAGCGTCGCGCCAGAGATCTCGCCACCCGCGCGGAAGCTCGGCCCCGCCGCCATCAGGATCCCCTGCAGCCGATGCGTGCCCCGCACGATGTCCGGGTCGAGCGCGAGCGCCTCGCGTGGCGTCAGGAAGGCCGGCTGATTGCGCAGGTAGCGCCGCAGCGGCATGCTGAGCGTCTGACCATCCAGGGTCATGCCGCACAGGTCCGGCATCAGGTGCGTGTACTCACCGCTGAACAGCTCGTCGCGCGTGCGCATCTCCAGCTTGGCCCAGGGCGCCTTGTCGGTGCGCACCGCCGCGAGCATCTCCGCGATCTCCGCCCGCGCCTGCTCCTCACGCTCGGCGGGGATCACTCCCGCGGGCTCGCGCCCCGCCAGGTTAAGCCGCAGGCTGACGTGCGTGAGCATCGAATACACCTGGCTGCGCGCCATCACCTGGTCGCGGGAGATCGGGCTGATGAGATCGCGCGTGCGGGCGGCCCTGCGCGTGAGCATGGTCCCCAGCTTGCGCTGCACACGCGTGAGCAACTCGCGAGTGGGGGAGACGCGCTCGATCAGACCCAGGTCCTCCAGCAGCCGCGGCAGATTCAGATACAGGTTCACCGGGCCGGCGCCATGATCGGAGAGGACCACGATGTCGGCCTGATCGCCTGCCTCGTCCGCGATCTCGCCGATCAGTTCGTCGGCGAGCTGATAGGTCTCGCGCAAAACCTCCTGGGCTTCAGGGAGCGGCGTGGATGGATCGCTGAGCCAGTGGTGCTGCACCGCGTCGGTGGCGGTGATGACCGCGAGCAGCACATCCACCGGGCGACTGCGCAGAAGCCGGCGGATCAGCTCCAACCTCCCGACCAGGCTCGTCCGCAGTTCCTCAATGGAGTACTCGCCGTCCCGGCGAGCGACGACGTCCATCGACAGGTCGGGGACCAGGCGCAGGGCCTCATCGGCGAGATCACGCGGCCAGAAGGCGCTCGGGACCACCGCGGGCGCGCCGATCATTCCGGAGATCATGTAGCCCTCGATGTGCTCGGCCGGGAAGGTCATGGGAATGTTGATGGCGCCCACGCGCAGCCCCGCCTGATTCGCGATCTCCCACAGCGCGCGCACCTTGCGGTCAGAGCTGCGGGTGAGTTTCCAGGTGTACGTGCCCGGCACCACCGTGTGGAAGGTGAAGAGCCCGTGCTTCCCCGGGTTGACTCCGGTGAAGATCGTGGTCCATGCGCAGGGGGTATGTGGCGGGAAGCTCGAGAGCAGCTCGCCGTGGCTGCCTTCGCGCATGAGCCGGACGAGGTTGGGCAGCAGCCCGCGGTCGATAAGGGGTGTAATGATCTGCCAGTCGGCGCCGTCCAGGCCGATGACCACCAACCGGGGATGGGTCACGTTCGCCGCCATTACTCCGCTCCTTCGTATACGGTGCGCGTCGCGGTGCCGGCGCGCACACTTGCGCCTCAGTCGTTGCCGTTGCGGCGCTCGCCGGTCGCGATGTTGCCGGCGGAACTTGCGCAGCTTGGTACTAGGCCGATCCCCGTCCGCGCAGCGAGAGCTTCCTGCGCAATGCTCGGAGCACCTCTCGGTCATCGGCCTCCAGACCCGTGAGCAGCATCACGAGGATATAGACCCCGGTGAACAGCAGTCCGGGGACGATCAGGTCAAGGACGAACCACTGGAAGCTGAGAAGCAGCAACGGGCAGCTCAGCATCACGGCCAGCAGCGGGTTTGCGGCGGCCTTGCGGGTGTAGGCCGAGATACGGTAGAGCCACCACAGCTCGGCGCCGCGCAGCAGGTTCACGAGCGCCGTCGCGATCGCTGCGGCCCATGCCAGGCCCACCACTCCGTAGTGTGGTGCCAGTCCGAGGCACAGGCCGATATTGAGCAGTGATAACCCCACGTTATTGGCCGCCACCAGCCATTGATTGCCGGCCATCGCCAGCATGACGCTGGCGGCTCCCACGGAGACGTTCACGATCTGCCCTGCGCACAGCAGTTGCAGAGTGAAGCTCCCCTCCACGAACTCCGGGCCGAAGACGCTGAGGATGCTACGCGCCTTGAAGATGGCGAAGATCATTATGGGTATTGTGAAGTGATAGGTCCAGCGCGTGACTGTCTGGAACAGCGAGCGCAGTTCGTCGAGCCGTCCCTGGCTGTGCAGTTGCGCAATCACCGGGCTGAAGATGGCGGTGCTCGCGCCCAGGCCCATGGTGCCGAGAATAGCCACGCGTGAGGCCGCGCCGAACAACCCCAGGTCGCCTGCCGAAACGAAGGCGCCACCGATCATCTGGTTGACCCGGAACAGGCCGAACTGTGCGATCTGCGCGAAGGCCAGCGGCAGAGCAAAGGCATGGACCGCGCGGAAGTCGTAGTACTTGAGGTCGGCGAAGGAAATGCGCTCAAACAGCCGCGTCGCTCCGTAGAGAACGATCGCCGCCGCGCACACCCCCGCGAGCAGCATGGCATAGGCCGCGCCCGCGACCCCCAGATGCAACCAGCCCACCAGTATCACAATGAGCGCGAGCGTAATGACGCGGATGCCCACGCGACTGAGGACCTTGTAGCGCACATCGCGGCGTGCAACCGTCGCTTCGCTCAGGAACATGAAGATGAGCATGGGGGGCAGCGCCATGGCGACGATGCGCAGCACCAGGGTGAATTCAGGCTTGTGATAGATCCCGATCGCCAGCCACTGTGGCCACAGCACCAACACGACCGCCGCGATGCAGCCCAGCCCCAGCGCACTAAAGAGCGTGCCGGTGAGCACTCCGCGCGTGCGCTCAGGTTGCCCCTTCCCGTCGAAGATGCCGGCGAAGCGCATGACGGCCTGAGGATAGCCGAGGCGCAACAGGGAGGACAGCAGTTCGAGAACGCTCCGCCCGAGGTCGAAGAGCCCGAGACCGGCGGTGCCCAGCAGCCGGGCAGTGACCGGTCCGGAGATGATGCCGATGGCATGGCCGGCCAGGGCGCTGGCGAGTTCGAGGCTGCCGCCCTTGGCGATCACGCGCACATGGCGCTCGTAGCTGTCATGCCCGGCGGGGGGCTGGGGCATTTCGTCCGGACCTTCCTCGGTGGGCGCCGGTCATCGCGCGCCGTCACCGGGCGGAGCCACGCATCTGCTCATGCGTCACCCATCGTCGTTGCCGCAGGCGCTGTCGGTGAATGCACGGATGAGGTCGCCCGTGCCCGGGATGAGGCATCTGTCGTCTACGTCAGCGCCGCGATCTCTCCGCTGATGGTCACGCCTTCGACGTGCCTGCCGCAGTAGACCATGGCGTTCCTGATTGTGCACGCAGTCAACGTGCCCGGCCCAAACACGAGGGAGTCGGTTATGGTGCAAGCGCGCGTCTGAACCATCACGTTTGAGCCATCACAACTCGGTTCAATTCCCTGACTCTCGGCGAGTGCGCGCATCACCCGCAGCACACCCGCGAGGCCTTCGTGGTCGCCGAATTGCAGCCACGGATGGGGCAGACGTACCGCCCGGGCGTCGGCACCGTCCTCTATCAGTCGGGCCACGCCCTGGAGCACGCGCAACTCCCCACGCAGGGGTTCCTCGCCCGCGGTCGCCGCGAAGATCTCGGTGGGGAAACGGAACACGCCCGCGTCCACGGCGGTGCTATTCGTCCAGATCGCGCGCACGCGCCCTTCAGCATCAACGCCGATGCCCGCGTGGTTCTCCGGATCATCGACCTCCACGACGGTCAGGGCAAGGTCACCGGGACCCTCAACCAGCTCCAGCAGCGTGGTTCTGGGCGGGCATGTGTCACCGAGCAACAGCAGGAAGGGCTCGTGGAGCAACCCGGCGACCTGCAGGACCGCGTCGCCGGTGCCCCGCGGGATCGCCTGGGTGACATAACGCAGGCGCAGGGAGCCGTAGCGATTACCCAGCGCCGCCGCGACCTCCCCGGTGGGAGCTTGAACAATGATGACTTCGTCCACGACGCCTTCCAGGTTCTCCAGCAGGTACGTCAGAAAGGGTCGATCCCAGAACGGGATGAGGGACTTGGGGAGGTGATCGGTGATGGGGCGTAGGCGTTTGCCCCGGCCGGCTGCGAGAATGACTGCATGCACACTATCTCACCTTCCGGGGCTCAAGCCCGGGCACTGGAGCGCCGCCTGCGATCCCCCCGGAGAGGCACAAGCGTCGCGTGGCCTGGTTGACAACGCACGCGTGCAAAGGTAAGGTCTTCGGAGCGCCGCCGCTCGCCGCGTCTACGGGTCGGAGGTGGCCTCTCGCGCAGGCGCGAAATATAGCACACACGCTTGCGGGGTGTCAATAAACCGCCGCCTCACGCTTCGTGGCCGTTCGGTGGCGTCGATGGCCCTCCCCGTGCGTCTTTGCCATGCGCTGCCGCTGACTGCCCGTTCCCGGGTGTTCGCTCACCATATGAACCAACTATCCTTCGCCGACATCATGAGGGTGCTTCGCCGCCGGTGGCGGATGACGGCGCTCATCGTCTTCGCAGCGGCCGTGGCCGCGCTCATCTACACCTGGTACTTCGTTCCGCAGACCTGGGACGCCACCTGCACCATCCTCTTTGAGCCGCAGCTCACGCCCGGCGCGCTCCCCGCCGATCTGGCGGGGCTGCTACCCGGCTCCGGCGGGCGTTCAAGCGGCACCTACATCGCTGTGCTGCAGAGCCGGCGAATTCGCGAGCGCGTCGTCGAGCGCCTGAACCTGGTCGAGGAGTTGGGGCTGCAGGATCGGCCGGAATGCGCCGAGGAGGTCCTGCAGGGGATGTACAACGTGGTCACCAGGCGCGTCGCCCCCAACGTGATGACCGTGATCGCGCACGCCGGCTGCTCACCCCGCCGGCGCAGCACGGAGGATGAGCGCGAACACGCCGCCCGGCTTGCCGCGGATATCGCCAACACTCTGATAGACGAGCTGCGCCTCTTTCTCGAAAAAGCCGACTACATGCGTGCCAATCAGCGCGCCGAGTTCCTCGAGGAGCAGACCAGGCAGGCCGAGGCGGACATGTTGGCCGCGCAGGACGCGCTGGTGAAATACGCAATCGAGCACGGGCTCATCAACCCCGACTCGCAGACGGACACGGCGGTGCGGGCCGCTTCTGTGCTCCAGACGCGCGTGACCGAGTTGCGCATGCAGGTCGAGGGCGCTCGCGAGCGTGAGCAGGCGGCGCTGGCTGAACTCAGCAGTCAGGAGCGCCTGGTGGTCTCGGGCATCTCCGAGCAGCGCAATCCCGCAATAGACCAGATACAGGCGCGCATCCGTGAGCTGCAGCGCCAGATCGCGCAGATGATGGAAGTCGAGGGCAAATCCGAACGCCATCCGGACGTGGAGGGCGCCCGCGTTGAGTTGGAGGCCGCCCGCCAACAGCTTGAGGACGCGATGGCCGACGAGATGCGCATATCGCGCGAGGAGCGAGGCCCGTCACCGGCCTACAATAACGCGCTGGCCGCGGCCCTGGAGGCACAGTTCCAGCGCGCTTCCCTCGAGGCGCAGCTCACCTCGGCGCTTGCGGCGCGGCAGGAGGCCATCGGCAAGTTGCAGACCCTGCCCTCAAGCGCCGCCGAGTACACCTATCTGGAAGGGCAATTGAAGCTGCGAACCTCGATCTACGAGCAGATCGCCAAGCAATATGAGACCTCGCGGGTCAACGCGGCGTCGGCGATGCCGAGGTTCACGGTGCTTGATGCGGCCATCCCGCCACGCCGTGCCGCCTCGCCCTCGGCGCGTCAGAATGTGCTGCTGGCGGTCATGGTGGGGCTGGCGCTCGGAGTCGTACTGGCATTCTGGCTCGAGGGCCAACAGGCGCGAACGCGGGCGCGCGCGCAAGTCGAGCCCACTGAGCAGGCCTAGTCGTTGCCGGTATCGTCAGTCGCGTGCCCATAAGCAGCTCGCACACCGTGTCGGCCTGCATCGTCGCCGACATCACCTCGGAGAGATACTCATGCTCCTGTATTGCTTCCGCGGCATCGTCGGTAGAGACCTCACACCAGAGCTATTGGGCAAGCTCGGGGGGATAGCCGCCCGCCACTTCATCGACGAGGGCTATCACGAGATCTCCATCGCCGGTGACTACCGCGTCTCGACGCCCGCCCTCAAGAGCGCGCTCATGAGTGGACTGGCTGCGGGTGGGATGACGGTTCATGATCTGGGCGTGCTGCCCTCGGGCGCGACCGCCGCGTGGTGCAAACACACCGCCCTGCCCGCATGCATGGTCACCGCTTCGCATAACCCGCCCGACTGGAATGGCGTGCAGTTCATGGAGCCGGACTCGCACATCTGGTGGCCGGAGCTGGAGAACTCCGCCAAGGCCGCGTTGGCGGAGCCCTTCGCCTGGCCTGCGTGGGATGCCGCGGGCATCATCGAGCGCCGCGACGGCGTCCTGGAACAGTACATCGACTGGGTCGTCGCCATGGCCAACCCCGCGGGGAGTCTGAAGGTGGTCGTCGATCCCGGCGGAGGGGCGGGGATCCCCGCGGCGCAGATGCTTCTCGAACGCCTGGGCATGGAAGTGGTGCTGGTCAACGGCGCTCCGGACGGGCGCTTCGGCGGCCGGCCCTCCGAGCCGCGCCCGGAATACCTCGGCGACCTCAGCCGGGCGGTGGTGGAACACGGCGCGGACATGGGCATCGCCTTCGATGGGGACGCGGATCGCATCGTGACCCTCGACGAGACCGGCGCCTACGTGATGCCCGACTACACCATCGACCTGCTGTGCCGCACTCAGCGTGAGCCCGGCACTATCGTGCTCAACGTGGGTGTGAGCCTGCACATCTGGAGCGCGCTCGAACAGATGGGCTTCACCATCATCCCCAGTCGCTGGGGCCAGACCTTCATCGCCCAGCTCATCAAGGACCACGGCGCGGTGTTCTCGGCTGAGCCCGACGGACACTTCGGCTACCCGGAACTGTCACTGCGCGGGGATGCGGTGGCCAGCGCGGCGCTGCTCACCAGCGCCCTGACCCACGAGAACCGTCCCTACAGTGAAGTCGTGGCGGAGTTGCCCGAGGTGCGGGTGGTCAACGACCGCGTTGAGTGGGATGACGATTTCCTGCGCCACGCCGATGACGTGCAGGCGTGGATGGAAGCGCGCTTCGAGGATGTGCAGCGCATTCATGACCGGCTGCTGATGGCCCGCAACGGGGACACGAAGATCGTGGCGCGCCAGAGCCCCTTCGACTCGACGCTCCGGCTCTCCGCCGAGGCCTACGGGGATGTTCACCCACAGCAGTACCTCGATGAGGTCAAGAAGCTGATCCTGGGCTGAGCGATGCCCGAGGCGTGCGCCACCGCCTGGTGCCGACGACGGCAGCTCCAGGGAGCCGGTCCCCGAACACCAACGGCGCCCGGCGATCGGAGCCGCTCACCCGCGTGAGCGCGATCCGGCTCCCGCCCGGGCAGCCGTCCCCCTACGATTCTTCGCCGTACGCCCGTGCAATTGCCGAGCGCGGGTCGAACATCTCCTCGATCGGCCCGAGCCGCCTCTCCAATTCACATGGTGGCTCGTAGCGGTCGAGGTCCTCACCGTTGCACAGGCCCTTCGCCAGCTCCACGTAGTAGAGGAAGTTGCGCAGCGGGATGTCCGGCGGCACGCCGTGGTCGCAGTGGGGGATAAAGCCGCCGTGCTTCCAGGCGCTGCGGTAGCGCGTCACGACCTCCGCGCGCAGCCGCTCGCGCGATTTCGCCAGCTCGCGCTTATCCACTCCGCCGTGGATGAAGATACCCGGGTAGCGGGTCAGCATCTCCTCGGGGTCGTTGCCCGCTGCGATCTCGATGGGCTGGATGCCGTCCAGCGCCTGCGGATACATGGTGTCGAGGATCTGATTGTTGTAACCGTCGCTATCCATCACCACGGCCTCGACACCGCGCTCCTTGAAGAACTCGTAGAGCCTGAGGTAGCGCGGCAGCAGAAACTCCTCGATCAGTGGCGGCGACATCATCGCCTGCTTCTTGAAGGCCATGTCCTCATTGAGGATCAGCTCATCAACCTTGATGCAGCGCAGCGGCTCATCGAGGATCTGCATCAAATACCAGGCCCAGTACTCGAACATCTCGTGCACCAGCGAGGGCTGGTCGTAGAACATCATGGACAGCTCAAGCATCCCCACGAAGTCGCGGATGCCCCAGTAGATTCCGGTGACGGTCAGCCGGACCGGATACTCCGAATTATTGGCGGCTTCGACGTTGTCCCGCCAGTGGACCCCGCCGGGCCCGTGGCGTGGCGCGCTGGTGCCGAGGGTCTCGGGTGGATCCTGGTAGTCGATCGGGTGTGTCCGCTCGGGGGAGGCCGGGTCGAGGCGCTCCTTGACGCGCTCCCAGTCGTCGCGGCTTTGCACCGCGAAGCGCAGGTAGCGACGGGTGGCGAAGCCGTCGGTGGGCTGGTTGATGGCGTCCGCGCGCGTGCAGCCGTAGCCGTCGATCCAGGTGCGCACATTACCCTTCTCTTCGATAATCCGTTGCTCGAACATCGGCACGGGGCCGAAGAAGAACTTGCCCACGCCCGCGAAGCCATCGGCGCCGATGAGGGCGCCCCAGTTGCGCTGCTGTTCTTCGCTCAGTCCCTGCCTGCGCCAGGCGGCGAACGTGGAGGCGCGCGGCCCCCCGAAGATGTAGGGGATGCGGTCAACTTCCTGATGGTGGATGATCCTGCGGAACCGCTCACGCTGCGTCATTCATGCTCTCCCTGCGCTGCGGGCGGCGGCTCAGATCGATCATTCGCCCGCTCGTCTGCGTGCAGCTCATCACCTTCAGCCACTCCACACGCTCCGCGCGTCCACCCGATAAATGCGCATGACCAACTCCTGCGGCGAGTCGTGGTCCCGGGTGGTGATTTCCGCGACCTCCTCGAGGTCGAGGCCGCTGCTTTCGTAGCGCTCCACGATGTCGCGCGCAATCTCCTCCGGGAGGGTATCGGGTATCAGCAGGTAGGCGCCGTTGAAGCGGTCGCCGAACTTGCGCAGGAACTGCGCCACGAGCGCTCCGTCGAAGACCGGCGGATCGGCGACCTGCCCGCTCTGCAGGACGGGGCGGCCGGTGTAGAAGCGCACCGGCCACGCGCGCCGGCCGATGATCAGATCATCCGGCGCGGTGTTGGCCTCGATCCAGTCCTCGAGCGCGGTGCGCTGAGGCGTCACGTCGTGTGCCACCATCGCCGCGACCACCGGCGCCAGCACCAGCGGCAGCGCCGGCGCGAGCACCAGCGGCCAGCGGCGCCGCAGCACTCTCGCGGGCGGCTGCATGCCGCCGACTACGGCCATCCCCGCCAGGAGCGCGCACAGGTAGGCGGGGAAGAAGTAGCGCGTATTCGGAGGCTCGTCCACCTGCCAGAGCATGTGGGTGACCATGACGATGGCGAGGTGCGCCGCCGCGCCCAGCAGCCCCGCGATGGCCAGGGCGCGCAGGAATGCGGGTCCGTCCGCCTCGTCCTCATCGTCGCTCCGGGCCCGGCGGCCTCGGTGGAAGCCGACGACCGCGAACAGCAGCGCCAGCAGCACCGCGCCGAAGTCCAGGTAGGTCGATTGTCCCAGCAGCCCGATGAGCATCGACAGCGGGCGATGACCGGGCGGCCGGGTCGGGCCGAACGCGGCGCCGGCCAGCGAGATATTGCGCGCGATCCACGGCACCACCATCAGCGCGGCAGCGCCCAGCATGGGCACCAGCGCCGACCAGCGCACCGACCAGGCATTCTCGCGCTTGAGCGGCGTCACCAGCGCCGCCAGGCCCAGCGCCGGGATGATGACGATGCCCGGGTAGCGGCACATGGCCGCGCCCCCCGCGAGCACTCCCGCCATCAGTCCCAGCCAGGTGGCGCGCCAGGTGTCGCCGCTGCCGATAGCCGCGGCCATGCACACCAGCGCGCCGACCATGAACGCCGCGTACGGTCCCTCCGACCATGCGCGAAAGGCCACGCCGCACACGAAGATCAGGTAGATGAAGGCGACCGCGCCCAGCAGCCCCCACTCGGCGCGGCGCAGCCAGAACACCAGCGCCACCAGCGTGGCCGTCCAGCTCACCACCGCCACCACCCAGGCGGCGGTCTGCACCGAGGCGCCCGTGGCCATGACGGCGGCGAGCATCAGAGGATAGCCCGGCGGCCAGTAGAGCCGCGGGTCGGGCACGCGCTCGGTGTTGAGCGTCAGGTGCCAGGTAGCGGCGGTGTGCTCGCGCAGCAGCGTGCGCGCCACGTCGGTGTAGTGGATCGAGTCGGGCGAGAACTGCATGCGGCGACAGGCGACCGCGAGCAACACCATGCAGCCGAGCGCCAGCCACCACACCCAGCGCTGAGCGCGCCGCCCGGCCGGGCCGGTGGGGGAGGGGAGGGGTCGCTCGGTCGCCGCGCCGCTCATTACGCGCGCCAACTTGACCGCGCGGCCCGCCGATTCCTGCCCGGCGGCGGAGAGCCGTTGTCGTTGCCTGCGACCTGTGACTTGCGACCTGTGACCTGCGACTTGCGACCTGCGACTTGCGACTTGTGACCGGCGACTGTCCGCGCAGTAATTCGCGCCGCGCATGACGAAGACCCCTGCGTCCGCAGCCAACCAGGAGGCGAATCATCATGACCCCGCGCCGGCGTATCCTCGCGGCCCTGCGGCGGCGGCCGACCGACGTGCCCGCCGTGGGCAACGCCGTCTCCATCGCGACCGTGCATCTCATGGAGGCCACCGGCTGCTTCTTCCCGGACGCGCACACCGACCCTGAGCTGATGGCCGGCCTCGCCGCCGCCGGCCATGAGGTCCTCGGCTATGACACCATCGCGCCGGTGTTCTCGGTCCAGCATGAGGCCGATGCGCTCGGCTGCGAGGTGGACTGGGGTCGCGTGGATCTCATGCCTGAGGTGGGCGTGCATCCGTGCGCGAGCGCCGCCGACATCCGCCTGCCCGCCGACATCCTCGCGCACCCGGCCATCACCGTGGTGCTCGACGCCATCCGTCTGCTGCGCGGTCGCTTCCCGGAGGTAGCGCTGGTCGGTAAGGTCTTCGGCCCGTGGACGCTGGCGTATCACCTTTTCGGCGTCGAGCACTTCCTGGTCATGACGCTCGACCGGCCCGCGGAGGTGCACGCGATCCTCGCGGCGCTCATGCCGCTGCCCGCGTTCTTCGCTCGTGCCCAGCTCGATGCCGGCGCGGATGTGATCACCCTCGCCGACCACGCGACCGGCGATCTGGTGTCGCCTGAGATGTATCGCGATTTCCTGTGGCCCTTGCACCGGCAGCTCGCCGGGGAGATTCCTGGCCCGGTCATCCTGCACATCTGTGGCGACACTCTCGATCGCATCCCCTGGATCTCGCGCAGCACCCTCGCGTGCTTTCACTTCGAGTCGAAGGTCCCCGCCGCGAAGGCTCGTTGGGCGGCTGGGGACCGCATCGCACTGATGGGCAACATCAACAATCCGCGCACGCTGCTGCACGGCGCCGCCGCCGACGTGGCGGCTGAGGTCGAGGACTGCCTGGCCCACGGCATCGAGATCATCGCGCCCGAGTGCGCGGTGCCGCTGACCACTCCGACGGAGAATCTGCAGGCATTGGTGCAGGCCGCCCGCGGATGAGCGGGAAGACCGGACATTTCTACTTTGCCGGCGTGCTCGAGCGAGTACCCGGTCGTGCCCCGGACGCAAATACGTAGAACCTATCTTATGTTATCTCTCGCATCGGTCGAGTTCCGCCCAAACCGTTGGTCAGCGTGCTCAATCGCGCACCGCGCCCGCGTTCGCACCTCATAATAGCCATCCGTACGCGGCCAACTCGCCGATTTGACTTGCTCGACAGACGCGTGTAGAATCACTGGTGTCTTTCACACCCCCCCAATGTCGAGGAGGCGTATCGACGTGTACCGATGTCGCGGATTCACCCTTATCGAGCTTCTGGTCGTCATCGCGATTATCGCGATCCTGGCGGCAATCCTCTTCCCCGTTTTTGCACGGGCCCGCGAGAAGGCGCGCCAGACTTCATGTCTGTCGAACCTCAAGCAGATCGCCCTCGCGGAACAGATGTATGAGCAGGATTACGACGAGCGCACGGCATCCTACTCGAGCCATCCCGCCGCGGCGGCCGCCTACAGCTACCGCGAGATGCTCGAGCCCTATCTCAAGAACGACCAGGTCGCCCTGTGCCCCAGCGACGACCGTGACAGCGGCTGGAGCTACGGGCCGAACATCACCGCCGTCACCTCCAACGGGAGCACCGGCCACACCTACTTCTACTGCTATCGCAAGATAGCGACCATCCCCTATCCGTCCGAAGCCGCCATGTTCATGGACACCACCGGCAGCTACTGGCGCTACAATGCGGGCGCGGTGCCTGATAAGGTGGATGGCGACGCCGAGCGCCACAATGAGGGCATGAACGTCAACTACTTCGACGGCCACGCCAAATGGGTCTCGAACTCCTTTGTCGATGGCGAGGCCGGCAAGTACCCGAACAGCACCTTCCTTACTGGTGGTCTGCTCTAGTCGCGCCAGTTCATGCACACCCCACGGGCCCGCCTTCTTGGCGGGCCCGTGCGCGTCTATGCCTATCCCCCACCTTCGTCAGCTTCCGTCACCGCCCGAACCCGTGTATACTACCGACCCGACACGCCCGCTTCGCAGCCCTGTGCATCGAGGTGCGACCATGATCGGCATTGCGCTCATCACTGCCGCGCTGAGCATGACGCTGGCCATGCCCGCCGCCGCCGCGGTCTACGAGACGCCCGGCGCGACCATCGAAGTGAGCGACACCGCCCCGCTGGGCATCATCGCCATTCGCGCCTCCGCCGACGGCCCCGCGCTGTTCCTCGACCCCGAGACGATCGAGACCACCTGGGAGCTGGTCATGGTCGATCCCGAGGGCGCCGAGTTCAAGGTCGATCCCGTCTCGCGTAACCTTGATGGTCAGGTGGAGATCGCCGATGGCGCCATGACCATGGCGTGGGACGCCACCGAGGTCTCCGGTGGCACGGTCAAGGTCACCTGTCGCTTCGAACCGGCGCCGGCGGAGGTCTGCCGGCCGGGCTATCCGCTGGTGTTCGGGCGCATCGAGGTCGTCAACGAGAGCGCCTGTCAGCTTCACGCGGTGCAGTTCCCGCGCTTCACTCTGGTCCCCGGCCCGCGGCCGGCCGGAGAGGCTACGCTGGTCTTCCCCCGCGCCCACGGGCGCTCGTGGCGCAATCCCTTCGACGCCCCGCGCGGCTACCTGGTCGGCACTATCGAGCCCGC
>CAZTZN010000039.1:0-29415 GCA_964617715.1 uncultured Armatimonadia bacterium
GTTTGTCGTTTGGAGGGGCCGGTCGCCTGACCGGCCCTGCCGTTGCCGTTCGGCCATTGCCGTCGCCTTCCGCCTCTATCACCTCTGATCCATAACACTGGACCCCTGCTCCCGGGGATTTTTCACCCGTACACACGCGGGAGGCGCCCATCGCCGGGCGCCTCCCGTGCTCTGCCCTCTCCTCGTTGGCCTCAGATACCCAAGGCTGCCCGCTTCTTGGCGATGTGCGCGGCGATCCCTTCCGCGACCTCGACCGCGTCCTCACCGATGGCCACTTTACCTCCCGTGATCCCCTCCAGGTCCTCGGTCAGGAGCTTCACTACCTCCGGTGAGCCGCCAACCGGCGGCAGTGGCGAGAGGTGGGTATACAGCCCCAGCGCCAGCGCCCCGATCGCGTCGATCGTCGCCTTCTGCTCCATGTACTCCGGCGCCGTGACTGCAATCGGCAGCTCCGCCGTATCTACTCCGAGCGCATCTGCCACCGCCCCCACCAGCAGCGCGATCCGCCCGCAGTCGGTGCAGGTCCCGAAGCTCAGCACCGGTGGCACGCCCAGCGCCTCACACACTCCGCGCAGGCCCTCGCCTGCCAGTTCCTGTGCCTCCAGCGAATTGAGGCCCGCCACCTGCGTCGCCGCGTTGCCGCAGCCCGCCGACAGCACCAGAATATCGCGCGCGATCAGTTCCCGCGTCACCGCCGTCGTCAGGCTGTCCTGCGGGCCGTTCTTGAGCGTCGTGCAGCTCACCAGCGCCACGATGCCCTTGATGGCCCCGCCCTTGAGCGCTTCCAGCAGCGGCTCCAGCGTCCCGCCCAGCGCGCCCAGCACCGCCTCCGTTGAGAAGCCGGTGACGATCTCCTGCGTGCGCTCCACCGGGTGCCGTGGCTTGTCCTTGCGCTCCGTGAAGTTCTCGATCGCGATCTCCATGATCCGCTGCGCCTGCTCCTCGACCTCGGCCGGCACGTAGTCCACTCGTTCGTGCGTCCCCGGCACACCAATCACCCGCGACACCGCCACCAGCTTTGTCCCGTAGCGGTCCGCGATCTCCCCCAGCGACGGCACTGAGCAATTCATGTCCATCGCGAACACATCCACCGCGCCGGTCGCGATCGCGTACTCCTCGCACAGCCAGTTCCCGGTCAGGCCCACGAACACATCACTCTCCGTCAGCCGCTGCATCATCTCCTGCCCGGTCTCGATCGAGCCGACGATGCGCAGGCCCTTGGCCCCTGCCGCGCGCGCGCGCTCCTGCACCTCCTCGGCCTCGGCCGCCTTCACCAGCGCGAACCCTATGAAGGGCTCGTGGCCGTTGGGCAGGATGTTGACGTAGTTCGGATCGAGGATCCCCAGGTCCACGTGCGCCACATGCGGCTGCGGGGTCCCAAACAGCGCGTCCTGGCCCATCTCCAGCGGCACCTGCACCGCGTAGAACGTCGCCACGCCCATCCGCAGCGCCGCCTTGGCCAGACTCACGTAATCGCCATCGATGTTCGTCATCGCCCGCGTGGTGCAGTCCACCAGCTCGTGCAGCGGCCCGCCGGGGAAGATCCCCAGCTCACGCCACAGCTTCTTGCGGCTCTCCGGCGCCAGCGCCTCCACCCACACCGACTCCTCCTCGCTGGTCTGGGCCATTGTCCGCAGGATGCCCTCGCCGACCGCAACCGCCCGCGCATTCACATCCGCCTCTTCAATCCCCAGCACCGACGCCAGCATGTCCAGCTTCGCCTCGTCCTCGATGCGGAACGACGTCTTCCCTTCGCCGGTGGCAATCAGCGTCTGCGCCACGTCGCGCGTATGGTGGCTGTAGGCCGCCAGCCCCATGATGTTCAGATGCAGCAGGTTACGCATGACCATGCCCGCCGCGTCGATGCCGCACACGCCACGGTCAGCCCCCCGCTTGATCTGGCACGGTCCCTGGCTGCACAGTGAGCACCGCAGCCCCTGCTCGCAGAACGGGCAGCGTCTGCCCTGCGCATCATATCGGTCGGCGACATTCGTCGCGCCGTCGTTCGCCATCACCTGGTACTGCGCGTTCACCGTCTCGTGTAGACTGACTGTCTCAGGCATCCGCGTCTCTCCTCCTCCAAATGATCCTGCCACGCCGCCGCCTCTGGCGCTACGCGCCGACGCCGACGAGTTGCCGCCCTTCGATGCCGATCACCAGCTCCTCACATGGAATACTTCCCCCCGCCCCGGCAAGCGCCTGCTTCACCAACGCAACCAACCCGCCGCAGCATGGTACCTCCATCCGCGCAATCGTCACCCGCCTGATGTCATTGCCGCGGAAGATCTCGACCAGCTTCGCCAGGTACGGCTGCACATCGTCCAGCTTCGGGCACGCCGTGATGACTTTCTTCCCCGCCAGCAGTTCGCCGTGGAACCCGCCCAGCGCATACGGCACGCAGTCCGCCGAGATCAGCAGATCGGCGCCGTCCAGCCACGGTGCCTGGGGCGGCACCAGCGTGAGTTGCACCGGCCAGTTCTGCAACTGCGATGGCTGCGGCCCGCCTGCAGGCCCGGCCTCCTCACCGAGGCTCATCACCATGCTCCCCGGGCAGCCACCGCCACAGCCCGAGCCCGCCACTGCTGCCTCCAGCGCCCCCAGATGCTGAGTCACCGCGTCCTCGTCGAACTCCTCCGCCGCCCGCTCCTCGATCGTGATGGCCCCCCGCGGGCACTCGCCCAGGCAGTTGCCCAGCCCGTCGCACAGCCGGTCCTCGATCAGCCGCGCCTTGCCCGCGATGATCTGGATCGCCCCCTCCTCGCATGACGGTACGCACAGCCCGCACCCATCGCACTTCTCCTCGTCGATGTGCACGATCTTCCGAACCTTCCGGGCCATTGATCTCATCCTCCATGCGGGGCGACGGCCCCGTCACTTGCACTCAACCCCACATCCCGACGCCCCCACCACCTCGGCCAGCGTTGTGCCCGCCAGCCCATCCTCCAGCTCCCGTTGAATTCGCATCCACGTCGGTCGCAGCGGACAGGCGACAGACCGCTCGCACACATCCAACCCGATCACGCAACGGTTGACCTGGAACTCGCCCTGCACCGCGTTCACGATCTCAAGCAGCGTGATGTCGCCCGGATCTCTGGCAATCCGGAACCCGCCGCCCGGGCCGCGACGGCTCCTGACGATGCTCGCGTCCCGCAGCGCCTGCATGATCTTGTGCATGAAATCCGCGCTCGTGCCCGCCACCTCCGCCAACTCCTCGGCCGTGAATGCTTGATCCCCTTCATGGCTCGCCATGAAGGTCAGTGCCCGCAACCCGTACCCGGTGTTCCGCTTGATCAGCTCCATGTCAATTCTGGACTATCTTACTCCACTATTATCCATCTGTCACCCCCCACCCTGAGGCCTGCTCCCTGCATGCCGCTCCCCCTCTCCCGCCCTCGTCCCCCTCCCCAGCGGGAACAAAGGGCAGGCAGCAGAGACCCCGCCGGCGGTCTCGGAGAGGGGTGGCCTTGCTCTTCGCCGTTACCGCCGTTCCCCTCGTCGCCTTCATTGCCTTCGTCGCCGCCGTGTGGTATAAGCGACTCCGTCGGGCCGGGCCAACAGCGCATGGGAGGTAGCCTTGACCGAAGCAGGCACAATCGAGGAAATCGTTCACGTGGTCCCCGGCGCGTCTGCGCCGGTGGAGGAGGAGGTCGCGGCAGTGGCCGCGGTGCTCTCGTCCTGGGCTTACGACGTGCGCGTGCTCGCGCCCATCGGCGCGCAGCTCCGTCGGCGCCTGGCGGGCGCCAACGTGCGCGCTTCCCAGGCCATCGCCCCATCCGCCCCCTCGCTCGCTGCCCGCTGGTCGGCCGCCCGCGCGCTCGCCGCTCAGCTTCGCGAGCTGCGCCCCATGCTCATCCACGCGCATGGCTTCCTGGCCGGCTTCGCCGCACTCCTGGCGCGCCGCTCGCTCCCCGGGCCCACACCGATCGTCCTCTCCCCCAACTTCCTGCCGCACCTGCTGGCCGGCCCGGGCGCGCACCTGCGTCAGATGGCTTACCGTCGCGTCTTGCGCTCGGTGGACGCCATCGTGGTGCAGACTGAAGTCCAGCGCCGGCAACTCTTCAGCCTCGACCCCGCCTCCGCCGACCGCGCCGAAGTCGTCCCCTGCGGCATCTCATCCCCCCCCTCCTCCGATGGCCTCGACCTCGGCGTCAGACGTCGCCTTCTGGGCATGACCCAGGCGGCCGCCATCATCGGCTGCGTGGTCGATACGCTCGACCCTCCCGCGGTTCGCCTCTTCCTCGACGCCGCCCGGGCGCTGTGCATGGAATACCCCAGCCTCGAGTTCGCGCTCATCGGCTCGGGCGTTGACCGCCCCGAATACCACCAACTCGCCCACCGCCGCAGCCTCATGGGCGCCACCGTCTTCGTGGACCCGTACGGGCGTATTGACCGCGCGCTTGCCGCGCTCAACGTCCTCGTCATACCCCAGCGCGGCTGGCCCTCGGGCATGCTCGCGTTGCAGGCGCTGTCGCAAGATGTGGGCGTGATCGCACTGACGGGCAGCGAGGTAGATGAGATGCTGGGAGGTGCCCCCTGTGTGACTGTTGCCCCCGGCGACGATGCCGCCGCCCTGGCCGATGCCGTCATCACCCAGCTCCGCGCGGCGGCCGACCGCATGCCCATGTCCGCGGAAGCGGTGGACGCCCCGGGCGTCTCCCAACTGCTCGTCTCACGCGAGTTCTTCGATCTCTCCCAACCCTGGGGGCGCTCCGAGGCCCCATCTGAGCCCGACGAAGACGAGCAGTCGGCCACGCACACCGCCGCCGCTGCCTTCCCCGCAACCCGCGCCGCCCGCGCCTTGATCGCCGTCTATCACCGCGTCCTCGACCGCGAGTAGCCCTCCGCGGCGCCCCACTCCGTACATGAACGCACCCCACCTGCTCCGGCGGGGTGCCGACCATCCGCTCGCCCTGAATGCGCCTCACATCATCTCTTTGACCCGCACCCACGGCGCCACCGACTTCAGACAGCACGCCACCGAAGCCGCCCACCAGCCCGCGAGCTGCTCCATCGACTCCGCACCCGCCGCCTCCACGTCGCTCGGGTAAACCGTCACCAGCCGCACCTCGCCCACGTAGATCGTCGGCTTGCCCCGCACCGGCACCACGTGCACCGCTCCGGCATCCAGGTCCCCGTACGAAAGAATATGCACCATCCGCGTGTCCACGATCCGGGCTCGTTCCGCCGCCGAGAAACCCGCGGCACCCGCGCGGATCCTGAACATTATCACCCCGCCAACCCCGATCTCATACTCGTCGGGTATGACCCGGGCGTTCGTCACCGGCTTCTCGTCCTCACCAGCGTAGATCTTCACCTCATTCTTGAGCTGCGCATCCGCCTGCGGCGCCCCCACCACAGCGCACACCACCACTCCCAGTGCCACAATGCCCATCAATCCTGCGCGTGTCATGATCGTCTCCTCCTGATGACTTGCGCCTGCCCGCGCCTCTCACCGCACTACTCCGTCAGCACGAGACCGCCGAAGCGCCGCTGCCGCCTGTTGTAATCCGCAATCGCCGCATCCAGATGCTCCCCCGTGAATGACGGCCAGTAGTCCGGCATCACGTAGAACTCGGCGTAGGCGATCTGCCACAGCAGGAAATTGCTTACCCGCATGTCCCCCCCGGGCCGGATCAGCAGGTCCACCGGAGGCAGCTCCGGCACGTACAGATGTTGCTGCACCGTCTCGGGGCCGATCTCCTCGACATCCAGCTCTCCCGCAAGTACCTTGCGCGCTATCTCCTTCGACGCGTCCGCAATCTCTACCTGTCCGCCGTAGTTCACGCACAGATTCAGCACCATGCCCTGGTTGTTCGCCGTCGCCGCCATCGCTCCGTCCAACGCCCGCTGCAGCGCCCTCGGCAGGCCCTCGCGCCGCCCCGACCAGTACATCCGCACATCGTTCCGGCACAGCTCCTCCAGCTCAGCCACCAGGGCACTCTCGATCAGCTCCATCAGCGCCTCGACCTCGGGCTCCGGTCGCGACCAGTTCTCCGTGCTGAACGCGTACAGCGACACGTAACCGATCCCGCGCGCATCCGCCTCCCGCATGAATCGTTGGGTCGCCCGACGTCCCTCTCGATGCCCCTCAGTCCGATCCAGGCCGCGCTCCAGCGCCCAGCGCCCATTCCCGTCCATGATCACCGCGACGTGCCGCGGGATGATCATCTCCGCATCGCTCATCGTTGCTACCCCTGTCTCCCGCCTTCTCCACCTGCGCGCAGGCCCGGAGCGCTCTCGCCCCGGGCCTGTGGATCTCACTCCCCCCGCGCCGTCGGGCACCGCCACTCCCCGGCCACCGTCAACTCCACAGTGCCATCGCACCTGTCGCGCTGACGAATCACGAAACTTCTCTCGCCCTCACACTGCTCCGGCGCCGGCCCCACGCGCACCTCATCCCCAACCCTCACCCCCGCCTCCTCGAGCAGCGCCCGCGCCCGGTCCAGCGTGTAGCCTGTCGTGTCGGGGCGCCCTTCGCTCATATCGCCATGATCTCTTGAATCTTCTCTTCGCCGATCTCGTCAATCCGCTCGATCGCGGCGTCGGTCAGCTCCTGAACTTCCTTCTTCCCCACCCGAACCTCGTCCTCAGACAGGCCCTCGGCCTTCTCCATCTTGTCGATGCCCTCGTTCGCCGCACGCCGGATGTTCCGAATCGCCACCCGGCCCTCCTCCAGCCGCTGACGCACCTGGCGCGTCAGCTCCTCGCGCCGCTCCTCGGTCAACGTAGGGATCTCCAGCCGAATGATGTTCCCATCATTCGTCGGCATCAGCCCCAGCTCAGACGTCATGATCGCCTTCTCGATCGCCCCCAGCGCGTTCTTGTCCCACGGCGTGATGCCCAGCAGCCGCGTGTCGATCACCTGGATCGAGGCGATCTGGTTCACCGGCACCTTCGTCCCGTAGTACTCCACCTGCAGGTTCTCCACCAGCGCAGGAGATGCGCGACCCGTGCGGTACGCCGCCAGATCGTGGCGAATGACCTCCACCGTCTTGTCCATGTCCGCCTTCGCCCTTGCTATGAGCCGGTCCACTCGTCATCCCTCCGTCAGCATCTGGCCGGGATCACCTGCTAGCGCACTATCGTGCCGATCGGCTCGCCCCTCACCACTCGGACAATGTTGCCCGCGACGTTCATGTTGAAAACGACTATCGGCAGGTCGTTGTCCTTCGCCAGCGAGATGGCCGTCGCGTCCATCACCTTCAGGTCACGGTTCAACACGTCCAGATGCGACACCTCGCGCAGCAGCGTGGCGTCCGGGTTGCCGTCGGGGTCGGCGTCATACACCCCGTCAACATCGGTCGCCTTCATGATCACCTCGGCCCCGATCTCCACCGCGCGCAGCACCCCGGCCGTGTCACTGGTGAAATACGGGTTGCCCGTCCCCGCCCCGAAGATCATCACCCGCCCCTTCTCCAGGTGCCGGATCGCCCGTCGCCGGATGTACGGCTCCGCCACCTCGCGCATCTCGATGGCCGTCTGCACGCGCGTGTCCACCCCCATCCCCTCGAGCGCATCCTGCAGGGCCAGCGCGTTGATCACCGTGGCCACCATCCCCGCGTAGTCCGCCGCCGCCCGCTCCATCCCCTGCGCCGCCGCCTCGTGGCCCCGCCAGATGTTGCCCCCGCCCACCACGATCGCGATCTCCGCCCCCGTCAGCGATGCCTCACGCACCTCTTTGGCGATGCGGAATACCGTCGGCCAGTGCAGGCCCGCCCTCTCCGGGCCCCTGAACGCCCCCCCGCTCAGCTTCAGCAGCACGCGGCCGTAGCATGCGGGCGTTTCCCTGCTCAATTTGGCCTCCCGGTCAACCCTCGTCTTCGCCTACCTGGTAGCGCACGAACCGCGCGATCACTACGCGCTCGCCGCACTGGGCCACCAGCTCATTCAGCTTGTCCTCAATCGTCACGCTGTCGTCGCGGATGAAGGGCTGCTTGAGCAGACATTCGTTCTCGTAGAACTTCTGCAACCTCCCCTCCACCATCTTCTCTACGATGTGCTCGGGCTTGCCCTCCTCCAGCGCCTGCTGGCGCAGCACTTCCCGCTCGTGCTCCACCGCCTCGGGCGGCACGTCCTCCGGCGCGATCCACTTCGGCTCCATCGCCGCCACCTGCATCGCCAGATCGCGGCCGAACTCGCGGAACTCATCGGTGCGCGCCACGAAATCCGTCTCGCAGCGCAGGTCCACAAGCACACCGATCTGGTTGCCCGCGTGAATGTATGACGCGATGATACCCTCCTCGGCCGCCTTACCCTCGCGCGCCAGCGCCACGTCAATCCCCTTCTGACGCAGCAGATCGATCGCCCGCTCCATGTCGCCCTCGGCCTCGGACAGCGCGTTCTTGCAGTCCATGAAGCCCGCGCCCGTCTTCTCTCGAAGCTGCTTCACCTGCTCAGCATTGACTGACATCGCTTGCCTCCTGCCAGGCCGACGCGGCTTGTGCCGGTCTCCGTCGTCTCCCACCGCGCCTGCGCTCGATCACACCTCGTCGTCGATCAGATCGATGAACTGGTCCTCCACCGCCCCCTCGAAGCCCTCTTCGTCCTCCGTGACCTCCGCCGCCGGCTTTGCGACCGCAGCGGCCTCCTCGGCCGCCGCCTGCGCCAGCAGCTCCTCGTCCAACTCGATGCCCGCCTGGGCCGCCATCTGCTCCGCCTGCTCCAGGCTGTCCGCTTCCTTGAGCAACTCCCGCTGATACTCCATCCGGCCCTCCAGCACCGCGTCCGCCACCAGATTCGCGAACAGCCGGATCGCCCGGATCGCGTCGTCGTTGCCCGGAATCGGGTAGTCGATCGGCTCCGGGTCGCAGTTGGTGTCGATCACCGCGACGATCGGCACCCCCAGCTTCACCGCCTCCGCCACCGCCGTCTCCTCCCGCTTCGTGTCCACGATGAAGATCGCGTCCGGCACCCCTGCCATGTCCTTGATGCCGCCCAGCGAGTGCTCCAGCTTCTCGCGCTCTCGCGAGAGCCGCAGCGCCTCCTTCTTGGTCAGCCGCGCCCACTCGCCGCGCTCCTCCGCTTCGGTCAGCTCCTTCAGATACGCGATCCGGCCCCGAATCGTCTGCCAGTTGGTCAGCATCCCGCCCAGCCAGCGATTCGTCACGTACGGCATCCCGCACTTCTTCGCAGCCTCTTCCACCGACTCCTGGCCCTGCCGCTTGGTGCACACGAACAGCACCGTCCCCCCCTGCCGGCCCACCTCGCGCAGCATCTCATACGCCGACTCGACCAGCCTCAGCGTCGCGTGCAGATCGATGATGTAGATGCCGTTGCGCTCGTGGTAGATGAACGGCTTCATCTTCGGGTTCCAGCGCCTCGTCTGGTGCCCGAAGTGCACGCCCGCTTCCAGCAATTCCTTCATGGTCACAAGAGCCAACTGTCTCGTCCTCCGTTCCACGACCGTCATTGCGGTCGCACGTCAAAGCGCTTCGAATCGTTGCCGATCCGAGCAGCGCCGACGTTAGCACGCTAGATTCGCGACGCGCGGAGCGCCCCTGCGCTCCGACGCCCCACGCATCCTGTACGGTCCCGTTCCCGGGAGTTGCACCATACCACAATCCCCCCTGCACGGTCAACAAGCCGCCTTTCGCGGGTGGACTCCGGTTGTCGCGCAACGACCGGACTGAGACGCGCGGGAGGGCGCTCGTGGTCCGGCGCGATGCCGGACGGCGGGCGCCCCCGCCCCACCCCTCGCCTCCGCCCGCCATTACTCAGTTGCACAAGTTCGTGTAGGTAGATTCCGACCCCTCTGCCCTCGCTGCGCTCGGGCGCTCCCTGCGTTCTTCGGAGGAGACAGCGATCGGTTCCCGGGGCACCTGAACTCTTCTCGGCCATCCGAGAAGGGTTGTGTCGTCCCCCTCTCCGGGACGGAGAGGGGGACCGGATGTGAGGCCCAACGCGTCGAGCAACTTGAGCGCAATTCCGCGACCTGGCACTATCGCTGCACACGCCCCGTCCCCGGACCGCTCGCCAGCTTCTCCACCTCGTCCGCGCTCATGAGGTTGAAGTCGCCGTAGATGCTGTGCTTGAAGCAGCTCGCCGCCACCGCGAACTCAATCGCCTCCTGATCCGACTTGCCCGCCAGCAGCGCGTAGATCAGCCCCCCGCAGAAGCTGTCGCCCCCGCCCACGCGGTCCACCATGTGACTCACGTCGTACTCCTTCCCCTGGTAGAGCGTCTCGCCGTCGTAGAGCACGCCGCTCCACAGGTTGTGCGACGCCGAGATGCTGGTGCGCAGCGTGATCGCCACCTTCTTCAGCTTCGGGAAACGCGCCATGAGTTGCTGACACACGCTCTCGTAAGCCGCCGCCTCCAGCTCGCCCGCCTCCACGTCCACGCCCTCGGGGCGGATGCCGAACACCTTGTCCGCGTCCTCCTCGTTGCCGATGGCGTAGTCCGCGTGCCTGACCAGCCCCTCCATCACCTCACCCGGCTGCTTGCCCCACTTCCACAGCTTGCTGCGGTAGTTCAGATCGCATGAGATGGTCACGCCCATCTCCGCCGCGATCTCCACCGCCTCCTGCAGCGTCTCCGCCGCCCCCGCGCTGATCGCCGGCGTGATCCCCGTCCAGTGGAACCACTGCGCGCCCTCGAACACCGTGCGCCAGTCAATGTCCCCCGGCCTGATCTCCGACAACGCCGAATTCGCGCGGTCGTAGATCACCTTCGATCCGCGCTGCATGGCGCCCATTTCGAGGAAGTAGATCCCCAGCCGACTGCCCTGCCGCACGATATACGACGTGTCCACGCCGTACTGACGCAGGTAGTTCTCGCACGCGTCCCCGATCTCATGCGGCGGCAGCGCCGTCACGAAGCGCGCGTCAATGCCGTAGTTCGCCAGGCTGACCGCCACGTTCGCCTCGCCCCCGCCGTAGACCACATCGAATGAACGCGCCTGCACAAACCGTTCAAAGCCCGGAGGCGTCAGCCTGAGCATGATCTCGCCGTAGGTGACAACCGTCGCCATGATCCCTTGACCTCCCTGATCTGCGTGACCGCACCTGTGCTACGCGCCTCCATCTTCGCGCGCCGCCGCCGGCATCCCTTCTCCGGCGGCGGACCCCCACTGCGCTCATTACCCTCGTCTCAGGCCCGCCGCAGCGCCTCCACGTCCGCGTAGCTGGCCACAATCTCGCCGAAGTACACGCGGTGGAAGTCCCCGCCCGCGTACAGCCCCTCGATGATCTCCCGGGGGAAATGCTCCGGCACTACATCGGTCTTCTGCACCACTACACATTCGTGGGTGATCCAGCATTCCTCGATACCGGGCGATTTCACCCTCCGCCCCGGCGTCGCGGTCAACTCGCACTCTGCGAACTTATCACGATCGCGCCCGGACTCGGTGCCGCAGAACCGTACCTGCTCCGCCAGCGCCGGCGGCGGCACGTTCACGGTGAAGTCGCCCGTCGCCTCGATGCACCCGTAGGTGTAGCGCGACGGACGCACGAGCACCGCGCACATCGGACGGCCCCATACCACGCCCAGCAGCGCCCACCCGATCGTCATCGCGTTCGGTCGCCCGTCCGCGTCCACCGACACCAGCAGCGCCCCGCCGCTGCTCAGCGTCTGGCAGTAACGGTCGAAGTACGCGGTGTACGGCACCTCGATCTTCGCCATCGATGGACCCTCCCTCTGCCCCGCCGGGCACCCGCGTCGCCCCTCAGGGGCACTGTTTGATCTCTATCGTCCCGTCCGAATACACCACGGCCACTCTGCGCACACGCACGGTGCTGCTGCGCAGCCGTTCGGGCTCGAACGGATCGGGCTCGTACTCGGTCACCGACTCCGCGGGCACGGCCGCCACGATGTGCGCTTCGGTTCCGTTGCCGCCCCCACTCAAGTCCTGCGCCAGCGCCAGGGTCAGTGCCACTAACAGCCCCACGACCACCAGCACTGCCACCACGATTATCAACGACTTCCGATCTGCCACCGGCCTACCTCCCCCGTCCGCGAGCCGTTCACGCCGCCCGCTTCGGGTTCACGCATGCGCATTCGCGCGCCCCGCCGCGCGCTACGCCTTCACACCCCTAGAGACATTCCTCGTGCCAAGTTGTCGCGCCGATCGGCCCTTGACAGCACCCGCACCATATCCCTATCATTGATACAACACCTCAAACCGATCACAGGATGAACCTGAGGCTCCAGCGATCGGCTGGGGCCACATTTCTTTCCCGATGCTGCCCGATCATCTGCTCGACCAGGTCCAGACCCCCGCCCGCTACATCGGCGGCGAAGTCAACCAGGTCGTCAGGCCTGCCGGCGTGCCCCTCCGGGTCGCCCTCTGCTATCCTGACACCTACGAAGTCGGCATGTCGCACGCCGGCCTGCGTGTGCTGTACGAGGTGGTCAACCGCCGCCCCGACGCCGCCGCCGAGCGGGTCTTCCTTCCCTGGACCGACGCCATCGCCCTCATGCGCACGCACCGCGTCCCCCTCGCCGGCCTCGAGACCGGCACTGCGCTCGCCCGCTTCGACATCGTCGGCATCACCCTCCAGCACGAGCTGACCTACACCAATATCCTCGAGGTCCTCGACCTCGGCGGTATCCCCATCCACGCCGCCGACCGCTCCGGATCTGACCCGCTGATCATCGGCGGCGGCCCGTGTGCCTTCAATCCCGAGCCCCTCGCCGACTTCTTCGACTGCTTTGTCATCGGTGACGGCGAGGAGGCGCTCGACGACCTGCTCGACACCATCGCGGCCCTGCCCGAGCCGCTGCGCACCCGCTCCGGGCGCACCGCCGAGAGCCGCCGCGCTCTCCTCGAGCGCCTCGCGCAACTCGACGGCGTCTACGTGCCCGCGGGTTACCAAGTCCGCGAGTCCGCCGAGGGCCAGCTCATCCCTGCACCTCGCGACGGCCGCTTCCCGGACCGCGTCATCCGCCGCGTCGTGCGTGACCTCGACGCCCAGCCCTGGCCGCTGGCCCCCGTCATCCCGCATACCCAGGTCGTCCACGACCGCGCGGAGATTGAGATCACCCGCGGCTGCACCCGCGGCTGCCGCTTCTGTCAGGCCGGGATGATCTACCGGCCGGTCCGCGAACGCAGCCTCGACCTGCTCGTCGAGCAGGCCGAGCGGCTCATCGACAACACCGGCTACGACGAGTTGTCCCTGCTCTCGCTCAACTGCCCCGACTACACGCGCATCGCCGAACTCATCGACGCCCTTCATGAGCGCCTCGCACCCCGTCGCGTCTCGCTCGGCATGCCCTCGGCCCGCGTTGATACCTTCAGCGTCGCTCTCGCCGAGCGCCTGCAGCGCGTCCGCAAGAGCGGCCTGACCCTCGCGCCCGAGGCCGGCTCGCAGCGCATGCGTGACATCATCAACAAGGACGTGACCGCCGAGGATCTGCTCGCCGCCACCCGTGCCGCCTTCCGCAGCGGGTGGCAGCGCCTCAAGCTCTATTTCATGATCGGCCTGCCGCGCGAGACCGACGAAGACACCCTCGCCATCGGCGAGCTGATCGGCTCCGTCCTCTCCGCCGCCCGCGACGAGCTCTCCAGGGCTGCTTGGGGGCGCCTGAAGCTCAGCGTCAGCGCCAATGCCTTCATCCCCAAGCCGCACACCCCCTTCCAGTGGCTCGGCTTCGCCGATCCGGAGATCCTGCGGCGCAGGTATGCCCTCCTGCGCGCCGCCATCACCGACCGCCGCGTCTCACTGTCCTTCAGCGACATCGAGGCCAGCACGCTCGAAGCCGCCCTTGCTCGCGGTGACCGCCGCCTCGGCGCCGTCATCGAGTCCGCCTGGCGCGCCGGCGCCATCTTCGACGGCTGGCGTGAGTGCTTCGACGCCGCCCGCTGGCGCCGGGCCTTCGCCGAGCACAGTCTCGACATGCGCGCATGCGCCGCCCGCTCGCTGCCGGTGGACGCCGAACTACCCTGGGACATCATCGACGCGGGCATCACTCGCGAGTTCCTCGCGGCCGAACTCGAGCGCGCCCGCCGCGGCCAGCTCACGCTCGACTGCCGCGCTGCCGACTGTGTCGGCTGCGGCATGCGCGCACTCGTCTCCGACTGCCCACCGGTTACCTGGTCACACGCGGAGGAAGGCGGATAGTGCAGCCACCCGTCCGACACTTCGCCATCATCGCGCTGCGCAAGGCCGGGGCCATGCGCTTCCTGTCTCACCTCGACTACGCCCGCGCCATCGACCGGGCCGTGCGCCGCGCCCGCCTGCCCGTCAAGTACTCCGAGGGCTTCAACCCGACCGCTCACATCAGCTTTGCCGCCGCCCTCCCCGTCGGCGTCGCCGGCGAACGCGAACTCTGTCAGATCGAGCTGGAGCGCCCGCTCGACGCCGATGAAGTACTTCGAGCTCTGGCTCCGCAGCTTCCGGACGACCTTGGAGTCGTTGATGTCCGGGTCGTCTCGGGCCCGCAGCGTCGGCATCTGTCCGGGCTTGAGCGCGCCGATTATGAGATTGAGCTGTTGCCGGACCCGAATCTGGGTATGCATCTCCTGGAGGACGCAGTCGCCGCCTTCCTCAACGCAGGAACATGGCCCGTCCGCAGGGAAACTCGTACCAGGACCGTTGAAGTGGACATCCGTCAGGGGGTCCACGAGCTTCGAGCTGTCACGCCGCGGCAGTCCGGTGGAGGGCCGCGGCTTCAGATGTCTCTTGCCGTGCAGCAGGACAAACTCGTCAAGCCCTCGGAGGTCGTCGAGGTCCTGCGTCGTCTGATCGCCGAGCATACCAGGGGGCGCGTCAACGTCGGCGTGGCGCGTGTGACGCGTCTTGGCCTGCACTGACATTCCGTCGGGCGCGCTTACGGCGCGCAACGGCTTTCGCGGCCTCGGCCGCCCACACCGGTCAGGCCGCAATTGCTACGCAGCGGCACCACAGTCTTCTGAACCGTCGGCGCCGCCGGTCGATCACCGGCGGGGGGCCACATCGGTGGCCGCGCCCCGCCGTCCGATCCGCGATGCACGCGCCGACCGTGAAGAGAAGAGAGGAATCACATGCCCAACCGCATCATCGTCAACGTCACGAATCGTCAGACCCGCGTGGCAATCCTCGAAGGTGACCGCCTCACCGAACTCATGGTCGAGCGCGGCGAGAGGGTTGTCGGCAACATATACAAGTGCCGCGTCGAGAACGTCGTTCCCGGCCTCGATGCCGCCTTCGTCGAATGCGGGCTCGACAAGAACGTCTTCCTGCACGTCTCCGACGCCGTCCCCGAGGAGCCGTCCCGCCGCGACATGCGCCGCAAGATGAGCGCCTTCCCCCCCATCAGCCAGGTCGTGCAGCAGGGCCAGGAGTTCCTCGTGCAGATCGTCAAGGGCCCTCTCGGCGACAAGGGCGCCCGTGGCACCCGTCGCATCTCCCTGCCCGGCCGCTACCTCGTGCTCATGACCGACACCAGCGAGAAGGTGGGCGTCTCCAAGAAGATCGAGGACGACGAGGAGCGCAAGCGCCTGCGCACACTCGGCCGCGAGGTCTGTCCCGATGAGTTCGGTATCATCGTCCGCACCCGCGCTCAGGGCGCCACCCACGAGGAACTCGAAGACGACGTGCGTTTCCTCACCCGGCTCTGGCAGACCATCCAGGGGCGCGCCCAGCAGGCCAAGGCCCCCGCTCTCGTCCACGAAGACCTCAGCCTCGTGCTTGAGGTGCTCCGCGACGTCTTCTCCGCCGACGTGGACGAGTTCATCATCGACGACAAAGTCACCTACGACAAAGTCCTCAATCTCCTGCACAACATCGCGCCCCAACTGCGCGACCGCGTCAAGCTCTATCGACAGCAAGAGCCCATCTTCACCCACTACGACGTCGAACCGCAGATCGAGCGCGCCCTCCAACCCAAGGTCTGGCTCCCCCATGGGGGCTGGCTCAACATCGAGCAGACCGAGGCCCTCACCACCATCGACGTCAACACCGGCAAGTTCACCGGCCGCTCCCTCGAGGACACCGTCCTGCGCACCAACCTCGAAGCGGCCGAGGAGGTCGCCAACCAGCTCAAGCTGCGCGACATCGGCGGCATCATCGTTATCGACTTCATCGACATGGACAAGCCCGGCCATCGCAAGAAGGTCACCGCCGCGCTGCGCAAAGCCTTCGAGCATGACCGCATGAAGACGCGCATCATGCACATCACCCGCCTGGGCCTCGTCGAGATGACCCGCAAGCGCACCTCCGAAAGCCTTTCGCAGACACTCCAGACCACCTGTCCCTGCTGCTCGGGCCACGGACGCATCCTCTCCGCCGAGACGGTCGCGGCCACCGTAGAGCGCGAGATCCGGCGACTCGCGCGCACCCGCGATGAACGTATCTTCCACGTCATGGCCGCCGCCGAGGTCATCGTCGAGTTCATCGGGCCCTTCGGCGAGTACGTGGACCTGCTCGAGGAGGACCTGGACTGCGAGGTCTACGCCCGGGTGCAGGCCGGGATGAGTCCCGAACACTACGAGATCATCCCGCTCGAGAACCGCCGCTCCCTGCGCCGCCTGCGCCGCCGCACCACCGGCCACCAGCTCGAAATCCAGCCCGAGGATGTCGTGCGCGTCCCCGAGATGGGACTTGTCGGATGCGTGGACGGTCTGGTAATCTATGTACCGGAAGTCTCACCCGACACCGGGAACCCGGTGCAGGTCCGTCTCACCAAGGTGATGAACTCCTACGCCCGGGCCACGCCGGTCAACAAGTGATCGGACTGAGCGCGCAGCAGGGGGAACGGCTTGGTGGTGCACTCATGCATACGCGGCCGCCCGTGCCTCTTGAGCACTCGCGCCTGTTCACCGGGGCCCATTTGCGCCGTTGGATGGTGTACGCGCTCGCCGGTCTCCTCGTCGTGGTCGTCGCCACCCTGGCCGTCAACATGGCCAGGCCGCCTGACCCCAACAGGACCGTGAGCGTCGTCACCCTCCCCGGGCTTGACAACCCCGAACAGGCGCGCACCACCGGCGTCGGGCGCGACCCGCAGACCGGCACAACCACCATCTACGTCCGCGGCAGTGATGGCGTCATCCGCCGCTACTTCGTTCAGCCCGGCGAGGGGGGCACGACAATCTGGGGCGGCAATGAGGCCCCCCCAGGACAGCAGCGCTGACCTGTGCGCCGAACCGACCGCGCCGGACCGGTGCCGGCGCGCACGTCGTCATGCGGCCGCCGAGCCCCGGCTACTTCCGGCCGCGCTTCTTCTCTTTACGGCTGGCGCGCCGGCGCTTCTTCTCGATGCGTTCCACCAGCGCAAGCGCGGCGTAACCCATGGCCGTTGCGCCGCCGCCGATGAGCACCAGCACCAGCAGGCCCAAGGTCGGCGTCGCCACCAGCGACCCACCGGTCCGCTGCATGATGAACACCATGATCCCGAGGCCTGCGGCCAGGCCCAGCACCACGCCCGCGAAGCCAACTGCCAGCTTGCCCGGCTCTCCCATCGACGACGGGGCCTCCTGTCTCCGCGCAGGGACATGCGGATTTCGTCTCGCAGGGTTCTTCTGCGCCGCGGACCCGCATACCTGCCCGCACCCACAAGGAGAAACTGCCGCCGGACGCGAATACAGCACAATCTCAGCCTGTCCCGATCACCGGGTGGCCTCCACATGATCGACGAACGCGATACCCTCCAGACCGTCGCCGGCCTCCATGGCCTCATCCTCGCCTGGGAAACCGATGAGGGCGTGCTTCAGGCCGACTACGACTACGCCGTCAGGCTTCCCGCCGACGCGGCCGTGGCCCGCCTCGGCGCGACCATCGTCGCCGACCGCGCCTGCGACGCGCGCCTCGAACTCAGTGCCTTGCGTGGCATCCGCGCGACCCTCAACGGCGACGTCATCGCCTCCGGCGAGCCGCGCATCGAGCCCTTCGGCAACTGCCACCCACTCGGGCTGCGCGCCGGCGAGAACCGCCTGGAGCTTGAGGTGACGCTCGCCGAAGTGAACCCGCGTCTCTCCGCGCGGCTGGTCGCGCCCGACCGCTCGCCTCTCGATGCCGTCACTGAAGTCCGACCACACTGGCGCGGCGTCATCGAGGACCTGCGCGCCACGCTTCCCGAGGGCCGCAACTTATCCCTGTGGCACCAGTGGAACGACCTGTGCGCGCGCCCACCGCTTCTACGCCTCACCGACGAGGCTCCGCAGGCCTGGCGCGCCTGGCACGATGCCTTCGGCCTGCGACTTCGCGAACTGCTGGGCCCCACCGACCCGACCGCCCCCCCGCGCGTGGAGGTCGTCTCCTCCGAGCGCTTGGACGGCTACCGCCGTGATCGCATCGTCTTCGCCACCGAGCCGACCATCGACGTCGCCGCCTGGCTGCTCGTCCCCGATGAGCCCAACGGCGCCGGCATAGTCTCCATCCACGGTCACGGCTACGTCTACGGCGAGACCGTCGGCATCGCCGGCGACGACCGCTCGCGCGAGTCGATGGCGGCGTTGGGCTACGCCTACGCTCCGCGCTTTGCGCAGCGCGGGTACACGGTCATAAACCCCGACCTGCGCAACTTCGGGTCGCGCCGCGACCATGAGACCTTCCGCCGCGACGCGTGCGACACCGCCACCCTGCGCCTCAGCCTCTTCGGCCGCACCCTCATCGCCGATCAGCTTCGCGACCTGCGCGGCTGCGTCGATCTGCTCCTCGCCCGGCCTGCCGTCACCGGCGCGGTCGGCGCCACCGGCCTCTCCTACGGCGGCCGCCTGACCATGTTCCTGTCCGCCATCGACCACCGCATCGCCTGCGCCGTCGCCAGCGGCTGCCTTAACGTCTTCCGCGAGCGCCTGACCATCGACTCAAGCTGCGGGGCGCAGTTCGTCCCCGGCCTGCTCCGCTACGGCGACACCCCGGAGGTCTTCGGCCTTATCGCGCCGCGACCCCTGCTGCTCGAACTCGGCACCATCGACGGCACCTCGCCGGAGATCTTCGCCATGGATGCCTGGGCTCAGATCGAGCGCTACTACCGCGCCGCCGGCGCCCGCGATCGGCTCGACCTTGACGTCTTCGAGTCCGGACACATCTACCACGGCGCAAAGGCGTTCGACTGGTTCGACCGCTGGCTGCTCGGCGCCTGAGTGCCTTTGCCGTCACGAGGAGACCCATCATGCCCATGACCTTGACCGAGAAGATCATCCGCGACCACCTCGTCTCCGGCGAGATGAACCCCGGCGAGGAGATCGCCATCCGCATCGACCAGACGCTCACCCAGGACGCCACCGGCACCATGGCCTGCCTGCAGTTCGAGGCACTCAACATCCCGCGTGTGCGCACCGAGCTGTCGGTCAGCTACGTCGATCACAACACGCTGCAGACCGGCTTCGAGAGCGCCGACGACCATCGCTACCTGCAGTCCGTCGCCGCCCGCCACGGCATCTTCTTCTCGCGCCCGGGCAACGGCATCTGCCACCAGGTGCACCTCGAGCGCTTCGGCGTGCCGGGCAGGACCCTTCTCGGCTCCGACAGTCACACCCCGACCGGCGGCGGTATCGGGATGCTCGCCATCGGCGCCGGTGGGCTCGACGTCGCCGCCGCCATGGCCGGCGAGCCCTTCTTCCTCAACATGCCCGTGGTCATCGGCGTGCGCCTCACCGGCGAGTTGACCGGCTGGGCCGCCGCCAAGGACGTCATCCTCGAGCTGCTCCGCCGCCTCACCGTCAAGGGTGGCGTAGGCCGCGTCTTCGAGTACTTCGGCCCCGGCGTCGCCACCCTTTCCGTCCCCGAGCGCGCCACCATCACCAACATGGGCGCGGAGCTGGGCGCCACCTCATCGATCTTCCCCGGCGACCACCGCACCCGCGAGTTCCTCCGCGCTCAGCACCGCGAGGACGCATGGGCCGCCCTCGCCGCCGACGACGGCGCCGAGTACGCGGACGTCATCGACGTCGATCTTTCCGCCCTCGAGCCGCTCGTCGCCCAGCCGCACATGCCCGACCAGGTGGTCCCCGTCCGCGAACTCGCGGGCCTTGAGGTGGACCAGGTGTGCATCGGCAGTTGCACCAACTCCTCGCTCCGCGACCTGATGACTGTCGCCGCCGTGCTCAAAGGGCACACCGTTCACGAGCGCGTCAGCCTGGTCATCTCTCCGGGCTCACGCCAGGTCGAGGAGATGATCGCACGCAACGGCGCCCTCGCCGACCTGCTCGCCGCCGGCGCCCGCGTGCTCGAGCCTGCGTGCGGCCCGTGCATCGGCATGGGCCAGGCGCCCCCCAGCGGCGGCGTGAGCGTGCGCACCTTCAATCGCAATTTCAAGGGCCGCAGCGGCACCGCCGACGCCCGCGTCTACCTCACCAGCCCGGAGATCGCCGCCCTCGTCGCGCTCCACGGGCAGTTCACCGACCCGGCCAACGCGCCTGCGCGTCCCGCCACCCAGCCGCCCGCCACCTTCACCGTCGATGATGGCATGATCATCGCGCCCCCTGAGGACGGCTCCAGGATCGAGGTCATCCGCGGCCCCAACATCCGCCCCATCCCGCTGCGCGATCCGCTCCCCGACACTCTCGAAGCCACGGTCCTGCTCAAGGTCGGTGACAACATCACCACCGATGACATCATGCCCGCGGGCGCCAAGGTGCTGCCGCTGCGCAGCAACATCCCGGCCATCAGTGAGTTCGTGTTCTCGGGCATCGACCCCGACTTCCCGGCTCGTGCGCGACAGCACTCACCCGGCATCGTGCTCGGGGGAGAGAACTACGGCCAGGGCTCCAGCCGTGAGCACGCGGCGCTCGCGCCCATGCACCTGGGCGTGCAGGCCGTGATCGCCGAATCGTTCGCCCGTATTCACAAGGCCAACCTGGTCAACTTCGGCATCCTGCCGCTGGAGATCGCGCCCGCCGACTACGAACGCCTGAGCCCGGGCGATGTCCTGCGCATCGAGGGACTGCGCGACGCCCTCGCCGCAAACCGGCCGCTCACCGCCACGGTTGTCGGCACCGGTGAGACCATTCCCCTCAGCTACGACCTCTCCGACCGCGAGCGCGAGGTCGCCCTCGCCGGCGGCCGCCTCAATGCCATCCGTCGGCGCCAGGCGTAGGCTTCCCACCGTCCGCAGAACCGCCGCGGGGCGCCCGTCCTGGGGCGCCCCGCGTCATTATCCTTGCCGTCGCCGTCGAAGCCCTCCCCGTTATCGCCGTCACCGTCCGAAGCGAGGCATCCTCACGTGCCTCGGCCCTTGCGGTCCCTACCGTTCCCGATTGCCGTCCGCCGGTTCCCGGTCCGCATACTCCCTCATCAGCTCATACAGCGCTCGCGCCGCGCTCTGCGTCATCCCCGGCACCGCCGCCAGCTCCTCGACGCCGGCGCGCGCGATCGCGTCGATCGACCCGAAGCTTGCGAGCAACATGTTCCGCCGCGCGGCCCCGATACCGGGCGCCTGCTCCAGCACCGACTCGGTCAGTCGTCTCTCGCGCACACCTCGATGATGGGCGATCGCAAACCGATGCGCCTCGTCGCGCATGCGCTGCAGCAGCGCCCGGGCTTCGGGGTAGTCGCCCATCGCCAGCGGCTCCGAGCGCTCCGGCACGAACACCTCTTCCTCTCGCTTCGCCAGCGACACCACCGCAACGTCGTCGATCTCCCACGCCGCCAGGGCCCGCACCGCCACCCCGAGCTGCCCCTTGCCGCCATCGATCACCATCAGGTCCGGTAGCGGTAGGAACTTCTCGTCCCCCTCAGCCGCCCGCCGCAGCCGCCGATGCAGCATCTCTTCCATCATCGCGAAGTCATCCGGCTTGCCCTCAGTGGCACGCATGCGGAAACGCCGGTAGCAACTCTTCTCGGGGATGCCCTCCACGAACACCACCATCGCTCCCGTGGACTCCCGCCCCTGCGTCGTGGAGATGTCGTAGCATTCCAGCCGCTGCGGCGTCTCCTCCAGCTCCAGCGCCTTCGTGAGTTGGTCCAGCGCCTCCAGCGCCCGCCGCTCCTCGGGGCTGCCCGCCTGCCGCCGCAGCGCCAGCTCCGCGTTGTGCACCGCCAGCTCCACCAGCCGCCGCTTCTCCCCCCGCTGCGGCGTGTGCACCCGCACCTTCACCCCGCGGATCTGGCTGAACGCCTCCGCCCACTCCTCCGCGTCCCTGATCTCGTGCGCCAGCAGCACCTCGCGCGGCACATGTGCCTTCCGGTAGTGCTGCCCCAGGAACTCCTCCAGCACCTCGCCCGCGGTCCGCCCCTCGACTTCCTCGACGGTGAACTGCTCCTTCTCCAGCAGCCTCCCTCGTCGCACCGACAGGATCGCCACCACCGCGCGCCCATCCTCCACGGCCACCCCGAGCGCGTCCTGCTCGCGCTCCTGGGTGGATACCATGAGCTGCCCCTCGGTCACCTTCTCCACCGCCTGCAGGCGATCGCGGAGGCGGGCCGCCCGCTCGAAATCCAGCCGCTCGGCCGCCTGCTGCATGTCCGCCCGCAGGCGCGCAATCACTTCCTCCGACTTGCCGGACAGAAACAGCGCCACGTCATCGCAGATCTGCGCATACTCCTCGGGCGTTACCTCACCCGTGCACGGCCCCACGCACCGATCGATGTGGTAGTTCAGGCACGGCCGGCCCTGGGGCCGGCCGTCCAGCGCGCGCCGACAACTGCGTAACCCGAAGAGCTGCTGCACCACCCGCATCGTCCGGCGCATCGCCGTCGCGCTCGGGAACGGGCCGAACAGCCGCCCCTCGCGCAGGCTCAGCACCTCATGCTGCTTCGGATCGTGCAGCCCCCGCTGCTGCTTGTAGCGCCCCGGAATGCGCACCTGCGCGTCCGGCGGCAGGTCGCGGACCACCGTCAGCCGCGGGTACTTCTCGTCCGTCAGCCGCAGATACGGGTAGCTCTTGTCGTCCGCCAGCTTGATGTTGAAGTGCGGCTGGTGCTCCTTGATCAGGCTGTGCTCGAGCGTGAACGCCTCCAGCTCCGACCGCGTCACGATGAAGTCGAAGTCGGCCGCGTGCTCCACCATCCGCAACGCCCACGGGCTGTGCCGGTCGGTGTCCCGGAACCACTGCTGCAGGCGCTTGCGCAGTGACGCCGCCTTGCCGACGTAGATGATCGTCCCGGCGTCATCGAGCATCATGTACGCGCCCGGCTCATCCGGGACCGTCTTCAACTTCTCTGCGATCTGCTCCCGCATCCTCACACGCGCCCGGCTCGCGCCCGCAACTCCTCGATCTCATCGCGCAACTCCGCGGCCCGCTCGAACTCCAGCTCCTCCGCCGCCGAGCGCATCTCTGCCTCCAGCGCCTCGATCAGCGCATCGAGGTCCGCCGCCGCCAGGCCGCCCACAACCTCCTCGGGCACCGTGCGTTCCGCCTTCTCCGCCACCCGCTCGTGGAAGCGGACCACGTCGCGCACCGCCTTCCGGATTGACTGCGGCGTGATCCCATGCTCCTCGTTGTACGCGATCTGCTTCGCCCGCCGACGCTGGGTCTCGTCAATGGCACGCTGCATCGAGTCCGTGATCGTGTCCGCGTACATGATCACCTTGCCATCCACGTTGCGCGCCGCCCGCCCCATCGTCTGAATGAGCGATGTCTCCGAGCGCAGAAACCCCTCGCGATCCGCGTCCAGAATCGCCACCAGCGACACCTCCGGCAGGTCCAGGCCTTCGCGCAGCAGATTGATCCCCACCAGCACATCGAAGGTCCCCAGCCGTAGGTCGCGCAGCAGCTCCGAGCGCTCGATGGTGTCGATGTCCGAGTGCAGATAGTGCACCTTGATGTCCAGCTCCGCCAGATAGTCCGTCAGATCCTCCGCCATCCGCTTGGTCAGGGTCGTCACCAGGACGCGCTGCCCCTGCGCCGTGCGTTTTCGAATCTCGCCGAGCAGATCATCGACCTGCCCCTGCGTCGGCCGCACTTCCACCTCCGGATCGACCAGCCCCGTGGGGCGGATCACCAGCTCCACCACCTGCGCCGCGCGCGTCAGCTCGTAATCCGCGGGCGTCGCCGATGTGTAGATCGCCTGCCCCACGCGCTCCTCCCACTCGCGGAAGGTCAGCGGCCGGTTGTCCAGCGCGCACGGCAGCCGGAAGCCGTGCCGCACCAGGTTGAGCTTGCGCGACCGGTCGCCGTGATACATCGCCTGAATCTGCGGAATCGTCTGGTGCGACTCGTCGATTACCACCACTTTGTCATCCGGGAAATAGTCCATGAGCGTGAACGGCGCCTCGCCCGGCCGGCGTTGGTCAAAATGCCGCGAGTAGTTCTCGATGCCCGTGCAGTAGCCCACTTCGCGAATCATCTCGAGGTCGTACATCGTCCGCTGCTCCAGCCGCTGCGCCTCCAGCAGCATGTTCTGGCTGTGGAAGTACGCCAACCGCTCGGCCAGCTCCCGCTCGATCCCCGCCAACGCCGCCTCCACCCGGTCCCGCGAGGCCACGAAGTGCGTCGCCGGGAACACCACCGCCGCCTCCTTCTCCTCCACGATCTCCCCGGTGAGCTGGTCGATCACCATGATCTTCTCGACCTCATCCCCCCACAGCTCCACGCGGATCACCTCATCTTCATCCACGGGCGTGATCTCAATCACGTCCCCGCGCACGCGGAAGGTGCCCCGCTCGGGGTTGAGGTCGTTGCGCCTGAACTGCATCTTCACGAGCTGCCGCAGCACCTCATCGCGGTCCACCGTCTGGCCCTGGTGCAGGCGCAGCGTGACCTCCTCGTACTGCTCAGGCGAACCCAGCCCGAAGATGCATGACACCGACGCCACCACCACCACATCCCGCCGCTCCATCACCGCCTGCGTCGCCGAGTGCCGCAGCCGGTCGATCTCATCATTCACCTGCGAGTCCTTCTCGATGTAGGTGTCCGTCACCGGCAGATACGCCTCCGGCTGGTAGTAGTCGTAGTAGCTCACGAAGAACTCCACTGCGTTCTCCGGGAAGAACTCGCGGAACTCCGCGCACAGTTGCGCCGCCAGCGTCTTGTTGTGTGCGATCACCAGGGTCGGCCGCTGCACCGCCTCGATGACCTTGGCGATTGTGTAGGTCTTTCCCGACCCCGTGATACCGCGCAGCACCTGATGCCGCACGCCCTCGCGAATGCCCCGTGCCAGGGCCTCGATGGCGTGCGGCTGGTCGCCGGTGGGCTCAAACTCGGATACGACCTTGAAGCGCTCCATGACCACCATCCGGGATACACAGGTCCGCGCCTCCGGCTCCTCCGGGTGCGCGGCTGGCAGTTCCGGCCTCGTCACTTGCACAAGCGGGCCGCGATCAGTAGAACCCCAGGCCCGCCAGGTCGCCCACCTCGATGGCTATGCGCCCGCTTTCCTCAGACCAGCGCAGACCGATCTCCGTGGGCCCCAGCCTCCGGGCCACTGTGACCTCGAAGTCGTCGTAGTCGCCGTCGCCCACCTGGTAGTAGGTGCCCGCGAGCGCCACTCGCCAGTCCGGACCCAGATACCAGTCAACCAGCCCGAAGGTATACAGATCCGTGTCCGTCAGGTCGTAGGTGCCGGTGAGATAGCTGCTCCAGTTCGCACCGTGGTACGCGCGCAGATCGAGGTTGACCAGATGCTCATATCCATCCGCGTTGTCGCCGCTGGTGAGCTGCGCCTGATACGACAGCCACGCCGACACGTCGCTGCTCACCACCTCGCGCAGGGTCAGCTCCCCCCGCAACGAATTCTGCCGGTAGCCACTGGTGTCCCACGTGAACAGGTTGCTCAGCGACGGCCTCAGACTCGCCCGCTCGCCCAGGTGGTGCGTGGGGAAGTCCAGCGCCCCGTACACCTGGTGCTGACCGACCAGCCCTTCGTCCAGGCCCTCCGCATGTCGCACTCCGACCGCGGTGCCTATGCGGTAGCTGGCGTTCCACATCCCCAGGGGCCGGTTGGTGCTCAGCCAGTCGCCCCCCGCGGCGTACGACGCCCCCTCGTTCTGCGGGAACTGCACCGACGCGGTCAGGTTGAGCCGGTCGTTGCCGGACCACTGGTAGACATTCGCGTCGAAGTACCAGCTCTCGTGGTCAGGCGAGTACGCCGTGAAGTAGCCATCCCGCTGCCGGCCCAACCGCCTCTGGTCGCGCCACTCGAAGCCCCAGTCATTATGCGGCAGACCTACCAGGCTCACGCTCCCCTCGACCTGCCCGGTATCATAGGCTTCCTCCAGGGCCAGCGACCAGTCCTCACGTGCAATCACGCTGCCCGCGCTCGCCCCCCGCTGGATCTTGATCGCCCCCGTCTGCGTCTCGGTCACGCGGTAGAAGTACGGGAAGTCCACCGCCAGCCCGCCGTCTGAACTCACCCCCAGCAGGCCCGAGTGCGTCGTCCCCGAATACCCGGGCATGGCGATGATCCAGTACCGGGGCAGGTCCAGCACCTTCTTCTCGCCCGCGTACAGCGTCGCGCCGCGCAACACAACCTTCTCCTGCGGGTAGATCGACACCCCGTCCGCCACCGCCCATGCCCCGGCGTCCGCCGGGAACAGTCGCAGCATCTCGCCCGTGACCTCAGACTCGGGCTCGCGCTCCGTGAGCGCGAAGCAGTCGAAATACCTGCACACCACGCCCTCCTCCGTCAGGCGCCGCAGCACCCCCTGGCCCGCAAGCAGATTGCAGCTCAACTCGTCGGCCGTCAGGTACCGGTCCCCGACCTGCACGCGCGCCGAGGTCGCGCGCAGCTCCATCGTCATCACCCTGATCTGCAACACATCGTCGGCCGTGATGCGGATAGGGCCCAACTCGACCTCGGCTCCATCCCGGGCCTCGACTATCCCGAGATCCACCGCGTAGCCCACCCAGCCGCCCCGCACGTGCGCCACCCGGCCCTCACCCAGCAACGAACCCCCTTCTTCGACGAACACCACCGTTGTCTGGTTTCTCCCCTGCCCGCTGGTGAGTTCGGCCAGGATCGTGGCCACGCCCGGCGTGGTTGATGTCGCGTACACCGTGGCGCTGCCGCCAACGGTGGTCGTGGTCACCGCCTGCCGCCGCTCATCGCCCCCCAGGCTCAACTGCCCGCCATCTATGCGGAACACCACCCGGGTGCCGTCGGGCACCGCGGCGCCGCGTGCGTCCCGCAGTTCAGCCCGCACCGTCGCCGCCGTTACCCCGTCCGCCGGCAATGCCCTCGGGCTCGGCCACAGGTTCAGCCGCACGCCGTCGAGCCGCGGCCCTTGCGCCCATCCCCAGCCACATGAGGCGACCATGACACCCATCGCGATGATCGTCGCTCGTCTCGTCACGGCTCTCCCCTTAATCGGCGCTGCCCGCGGCAGCCTGTGCGCCGCGGGCAGCTCTCATCTCGTGCGCCGCATCCGATCGCGACGACGCGGATACCCCCGTCAGCCCGGGAATTCCACCGACTGGAACTGAGCCCACGCCGACGGACCCGCGGTTGTGTACTGCGCACGGATCCGGTAGAGGTAGCTCACGCCCTCGGTCACATCGAAGTCCGCGAAGCTCGTATCATCAGCCTGCACGTTGCCCTGCGACCCCGGCGCCGGATTCCATGTCGCCCCGTTGTCGATCGAGCGCTGGATGTCGTAACGCAGCACCGTCAAGGTAGAGTTCGGCGCATTCCAGAACATCCGGATCGCGGCCGGCTCTATCTGCAGACGCAGCGGCTGAGGCGGCACCGCCGCCGCCACCGGACCGGCGTCGCCACCACCACTGCTGTCCGCGGCCATCGCCAGCCCCACTATGACGAGGAGCGCCACCGCCCAGCGCCAGCCCTTGTCCCCGCGCCGCACGCCTTTGTCCGCCATCTCCTCCGCCGGTATCCCGGCGAGCACCTGCGCCGCCTTACGCGCGGCATCGCGCAGCGCCTCGCGCACCAGCGGCGGCGTGCTGCCCTCATAGCCGTCGCGCACGCGACTGGTGCCGGTCACGCCGAAGGTGTTGCTCGGCGTCGGCCGCTCGGCCACCTGCATCGTCGTCGCGTCTACGTTGGCGCCCACCTCGTAGCACGTGCCGTTGAGCAGCACCTCGACCTGGATCGGCTCGCCCGATGTCTCGATCGAGGACACCGTCGCCAGGCACACCTCATCCGCCCCCAGCGCGTAGCCGATCTGAATGGCCGTCACCGGGTCGGAGACCGGCGCTTCCAGGTCCACCGACCGAATCTGGCCCTCCTCGACCGCCCGCAGCACCATGGGCGAGGTGCGCGAGAACTCGGCGACCCGCAGGCCCGCCACCTCGCTCAGCGCGATCTGCAGATAGTCCGTAGCCCGGGCCGCAACGTCCTCGTAGCCCGACTCGCTGTGGTCCAGAACCGGGAACAGCAGCAGCAGCCTGTTCTGCTCTTGTGCCTCAGCCGTCGGCAGTACGCTCATCGGCACGGTCAGCACCAGCATCAGCGCCGCAAGCGTAATGCTTACCGGGCCGACCAGCTTGCTGGATCGTATCGCCGTCATCGTTGCATTCTCCTATCCTGTCCGCGTTCGGCTGCCGAACGATCGATGATGATCCCGGCACACTTACCGGCTGATGGTCGCCGTCCTGATCACGCTCGCCTGCTCGCCCGTCTCGGGCGACCTCGCCGTCACCTGCACGATATACGTCCCCGCCGGCACCGCGGTCCCGGCGTCGCTGACCCCATTCCACACCAACGTATTCTGCCCCTGCTCCGCCTCCCGCGCCGTCGCCGGCCGACTGATCACCCGACCCGCGATGTTGCGCACCTCCACGTCAACCATGGCCGCCCGGCTGAGCGTGTAGACGATCTCCACACCCCGCCCGCCGGCCGCCTGCGCCGTCGCGGTCAGCCCCAGCGTTGTCCCTGCGCGCTGCCGGACAACAATCCGGAAGTGACGCGCCCCTCCGGTGCCCGAGTTGTAGGTGTAGCTCTCGCTGGTCCGCATATAGGTCTGGCGCCCGCCGTCCAGGTCCTCGAGCGTGGCCACCAGATCATCGGGAAGCCGCGACGACAGCTCCGGCCAGCGTAGCGTTACCGCCGCGCCCGGAGCCTCCGCGACCACCGTCAGGTTCCAGACGTGGCGGCCGCTGGTGGCCCCCTGCGTATCCACCAGATAGCGCAGCCCGCTGTCCTCACCGATCGTGAAGTACGCGTCCATCACCGGCCCGGGGTTCAGCGCGCACGGCGGCGCCGGGACGTCATGCAGGTCCACCCCTGCCGACGCGCTCTGCGCCACCCCCAGGTAGCGCTGGCCGCACCGGCGCTGCCCACTCTCAACCCACAGGCCGACCTGCCATCCCTGCTCCGTCGGCTCGGCGCTGGCTACCTGCATCGCCGCCGCGGCGCCGGACAAACTCGGTGGCGGGAACACCAGCGCCACATCCCGATAGGCCAGCAGCCAGTAGCCCTCGAACGGAATGATCCTGGCCGCCTGCAGCGATGTCGCCCACGTGTACTCGTTGGCCGCAGGATCGTACGAGTACAGCACCGGCAGGATGAGCCCGCGTTCTGCCGCCTCCTGCAACGACCACTGCGACCCCTGCGCGTCCATCACCTCGACCTGGTCGAAGCGCATCGGCACCACGTAGGGCCCGCCGATCTGGTTCCAGCCCGCGCTCAGCGGCAGCGTGAAGCTGACGCTCTGGTTGACCTG
>CAZTZN010000040.1:0-10299 GCA_964617715.1 uncultured Armatimonadia bacterium
GGCCGCCCTGGAGGTAGATGACCTGCCCCGCCGGCGCCTCGCCGAGCGGCAGCTCACGGTCGAGCGTGATGGTGTTCGCCGCCAGGTCCATGCCGGTGACCGTCGCCTCGAAGCGCGGCTCCTCGACGGTGAGCGCGGTCCTGCCCTTACGCAGATAGCGACCGCCAACCAGGTGCGCCGCGCGCGGCCCACCGTCCAGCTCTGACCAGTAGCCGAAGCTGCCGCAGAACTCAAGGTCGCCGACGGTCAGTTCGGCCTCGGGATCGAGCGAGTAGATGAAGGTGTCCGTCTGCCCGCCCGCGAGAAACACGCGTACCGCCACCGGCGCGAACTCGGCCTCGCTCGCGTCGCCCGTCACCGGCAGGCGCTCAATACGCTCGATGAAGGTCCCGGCCCCGGCCCGGTAGGGCTGCCAGAGCGAGATGAACTCGCTGGCGCCGTCCTCGGCCTCATCCTCGGCGAAGAGGTAGCGCAGCGGCGGGATGTCGGGCTTGGCGCAGCGGGCGGTGATGTAACGCCGGCCTGCCACACCGAGCAGGTCCACCCGCAGGCGCAGATCCCGGTCGAGGCACTCCCAGTCGGCCCAGGCATCACCGTCGGCCTGCGCCTCGGCAGGCTCGACGATGTTGTTCGCCAGGCCGCGGCCCAGTCCGGCGTTGAGCGGGAGGGCCGGATCGCCGGTGGCGGCGAAGTCGAGGTTGGTCTCGAAGCCGCCGACGGGCGGTCCGTGGAAGCACCAGGTGCGGCGGGTGCCGCCGGCGAGGCGCAGCACATCGAGGACGTAGACGTTGCCGCCGGGCGCGTCGGCGAGGCAGATGGCGCGGCGGTAGAAGCGGTTGGGGAAGCCGTCGGGCGCCGCGGAGACATCGGCGAACGAGGCCTCGGGGGCGCCCGCGAACAGCTCCAGCGTCCCGTGCGAGATGGCGGAGTTGTACTGCCCCCGGCGGTCGATCATCCCGGTGATGTGATGGGCGACGAAGCTGGTGTTGCCCATGGGATGCGCCCAGCAGGGATAACCCAGCTCGGGGGTCATGTCCTGGCCGAGGGCGAAGAACTCGACGTTGAGGTTGTCATGGTGGTGGTGTCCGCGCCCGTAGCCGTAGCGCAGCGCCAGCCCGGCGCGCTGATCCAGCCCCTCGGCATCGGCGCGCGATTCGAGGAAGACGAAGCCCACGCCGTCCATGACGCGGCTGCTCAGCGGCTCGGCCGGGCCGATGCGCTCGGCGTGCTCGACCACCCGGTCCCAGACGTCGGGCTCGAACAGGTCGATCTGCGGCTTACCCGCACGGTAGAGGGCGCGGGCGATGGTGTCGGTGGGCCAGCGCCGGTAGGCGCGCATGTAGGGGCGCTTGAGCCGGGCGACGATGCCGTCAGGGTAGCGGGCTCCCGGTGGTGCGCCGCTGTCGCCGTAGCTCGGGCCGAATTGCCCGGCCACGATCATGTTCGGCCAGGCGTCGAACTCCGCGCGGAACTTGGGGTAGAGCGCTTCGTCGTAGAGGTCGCAGCGGCTTCCCCACCGATCGGACCGAACGCGCGCGAGGATCTCGGCCATGTCGGACTTGCTGGGCAGATAGCCGTAGGCGTAGCCCAGCGCGGCGATCCACACCGGGCCCTCACGGGTCATGGTGTTGATCAGCGTCTCGTCATCGAAGCCGCCCTTGTTGAGTCCCGACGAGTACGCGTGCGTGAACAGCTCCTCGATCCAGCGGTCGGTCACCGGGCCCATGTCGGCGCACACGGCCATGTACGCCAGGTCGCGTTCGCGCGCCCCCATGTTACCGCCGGACAGCTCGCGGCGCAGCCAGTCGAAGCCGAAGACCTGGATCAGGTTGACGTCAATGAGCGCGCGCACATCGTCGGGGGTGGTGATGGACGGGTCCTTGGTATGCAGGAAGTCGGCCAGCGCCCGGTCGCGGCCCAGGTATTCCCACACGGCGTCGTAGGCCTGGCAGGCCGGGACGAGTATCTGCGTGCGCTCCCAGTTGCCATCCACCAGCAGCCGCCCGCGGCGCAGGTAGTGATCGTCCACCTGCTGCCAGCGCATGTTCATCCCCGGGTAGACGTAGGCCATGCGCGCGAGCAGCAGCCCGACCTCATGCGCGGCCTGCTCGTCATCGAAGAGCAGGTAGCGCAGCGAGAGTCGGCGCAGCTCGCCGCCCAGGTACTGCCAGAGGATGTGGTGATTGTAGTAGGCGACCCACCCCGCGTGGTCCTCACGCGCCTCGCCCAGGGGGAAGCCCCAGCCATCATCGGGGTAGTCGCCGGAGGTGAAGTCATCGTTGGCCCAGTCGTTGGTGGGGAACCAGCGCTCGCAGTCGGGGCACTGCAGCTTCCAGGCGGTGTTGTTGCTCGCGCGCCACGGATAGAAGCCGCTGTGGCTGAAGATGCTCTCGCCGCAGTAGGGGCAGGGCCAGTTGCTGTAGCATTGACGCGGGACGCTCCACGAGGGGAGCGCGGCGAAGGTCTGCTCGTCGGTCATTGAGTCGTAGCGGGTGGCGCGGTTGATGTCATCGCCCAGCTCGGGATGGGCCGCCAGGTTCTCCCGCGCGATGGCGATCATCTCGTCGGTGTAGTACGAGCGCCCGCGCTTGCGCTGCGTCGGGTCGATGCCCGGCACCTGCGCCACGTTGTGCTCGAGGTCCTCGCGGTAGGTGCGCACGGTCAGCGGCACCCGGATGGGCGCGCCCCCCGCAGGCGTAAGCACGATCTCGCCGTCGGCGATGCCCCGGTCGGAGCGGAAGTAGAAGCGCGACCAGCCACCGCCGTGGCCCGGCCTGGTGCGGTCGAGCAGCGTCACCCCCTCGGGCGCGCTGACCTCGACCTCCGTTGCGGGATCGAGCTTCACCTGCACCCAGAACATCTGCTCCATGACCGGCACGGGCGCGGGGCCGATGGTGGGCTCATCGGAGCGCGCATAAGGGTCGGGCAGGTCCTGGGCCATCGCGACGGTCACCGCCATCAGCAGCGCGAGAAATGGCAGCATGCGCAGCATTGCGGGATCCTCCCGATCGTCAGGGTGCGGCAGAGAAGGGCGGCGGCGCCGAACAGCCGCCCTCCGAACCGGACGGCACGGCGGCGAGGGCGCCGCCGCCACAGGTGTCGGCATCGTCAGCGCTTGGTGCGAGCGAGCGATAGCTCATGCCAGAGCTGCTCGAGCATCGCGGCGGTGGCGAGCTGCGCGTTGACCTGCGCGAAGGTCAACACATGATCGACGCTCTCCAGCCGCTCCGCGGCCTGCTTCAAGGCGTTCGTGGCGTGCTCCACGTGGAAGTCATACTGCTTCTTCATCCGTCCCGTCTCCCTCCTGGACTACGTATGCCGCGTTGACGGCTCCTTCTCCACGGCCTGCGCACAGTACTTCCCGGCAGGCCGACATCTCAGATCGCCAGGGCCTCGACCACGCCGTCGGCGTGCACGATCAGCGCTTCGATATCACGCGCGATGATGCCCACCACGGGCGAGCCGGTGGCGACGGTGCGCGCGACGTCCTCGCCGGTGGTGGCGTCGAGCACGCGCACCGAACCATCCTCCATGCCGACCAGCAGCCGCGCGCCGGCCGCGGTCTCGATCACGCCCAGCGCGCTGATCCGCCCACCCAGCACGCGCGACCATGGGCTGTCGAGGTTCACCCACTCATCGTTCCGGTCCTGCTGGTTGCGCCAGGCTATCACCGCGCCCATATCGGTGGCGGCGTAGACGAAGGGCTTCTCCCCCGCGGGCCGCCATGCGGCCAGGTGCGGGAAGCAGCCGCTCTTGCGCCCGGCCGACTGCCCGGCGAACTGACCGAAGCCCCAGTACTCATAGAGGCGCGTGTCGCCGCCCAGCACAATGTGCAAACCATCGTCGCGCCCGTAGAGGTTCACCGCCAGGGCATCGAGCGCCAGCGGTGTGTTGAAGCCGTAGTCGGCATCCGGCGCGGGGACCTTCTGCGTGCCGTCGGGCGCGTAGATCACGCCCTTGTGGTAGGAGTCGCGGTAGAACGAGACCACTTCAAGCTCCCCGTCGGCATCCACGTCGGCGATCAGACCGCGCGCGAAGTCGCCGCACACGCGACCGCGCGCGAAGCGCAGGTAGTGCTCCCAGCGCACGTCGCCCTCCGGGGTCAGGCAGTGTGTGTAGTTCGCGCCGACGATAATCTCAGGCGTGCCGTCTCCCTCCAGGTCGGCGATGCGCACCATCTCGGGCACCGGCGGCCCGACCAGGCTGGCGTCGCCGGCCTTGCACGCAAACCGCCAGCGTTGCTCACCGGAGGCGTCGAGGAGGTAGACGTGCCGATCCTCGCAGCCGACCGCGATCTCGGGCACGCCGTCACCATCGAGGTCACCGGCGTCGATCGATACGCAGGCGGCTCCGGGAGCGAACTGCCACAGGCGCGCGCCGTCAGTCGCGAACGCCGTTGCGCCCTCGGAGCCGACGGTCAGCCACTCATCGGCGCCATCGCGGTCGAGGTCGGCGGGCAGCAGCGCCACGATTGGAGTGCCCAAGTCGGCCATGGTCGTCTCGACCATCGGGACGTCGGCCACCTCCACGCCGCCGGGAGGTGTGTACCCCGCCGCCAGGCGCCGGGCCTCGGCGAAGATATCGTCGCGCGCGGCCTCGACCTGCGCCCCCAGGCCCGCGGGCGCGCCGGAGAGCAGCACCTCATCGGGCGCGATCGCCCAGCAGGCGGCGGCGCCGGGCCCGCCGGGGATCTCTCCCAGGCCGTAGAGCAGCGGGCCGGCGGCGCTCTCCACCAGCACCGCCTGCTCCGAGACCGGCAGCACCTGGAGGGTATTGAGTTCGGCCTCGTCGGCGGAGGCGGCGATCACGTTGGCGAAGCCGATGGCCTCGCCGGGCTGGAGCGCGCGCGACTTGTCCTGCTCGAAGATCTTCGCGACCGGCTCGGCCCACGGGTAGAAGCTGGTCCAGTGGTCCGCGGCGGGCAGGTCGAACAGCTTCACCCCCGTCTGTGCGCCGCCGTCGGAGATGATCTGGCAGAAGCGCCCGTCCTGCTCGAGGCGCAGACGCCCGTCTGCGAGCGTGTGCTCACCCAGGCCGCGGAAGCTGCAGCGCACCACGTACTGGCCGGGCTGCTCGGCGATGGCGCGGTCGATGATCGCGAAGTGCTCGCCGCGGCGCCAGAAGATGGTGCGCTCCCAGGTGGCGCCGGAGAAGTCATCGTAGACGCTGCGGCACAGCGCCAGCTCATCGCCTTCGGCGAAGTCGAGCAGTCGCGCTTCGTGGTCATCGTAGCCCAATTGCCCGTCGCGGGTGATGGTCAGCCCGGAGTGATCACTGATGGCGCGCGACGCGTAGGTGTGATCGACCAGCCACATGCGGCCGACATCGGTGAAGCAGGGGATGGTGTTGATGTCGTCATGCTTGTGCCCGGCCGGACCGTTGGGATAGCCCTCGAGCGCGCCGAACTTGCCGCAGCCGTCCAGCAGTAGATATTGCGCCTCGGGGTCCCAGGCCTCGCGGAAGACGATCTTGTTGAACCACTGATCGCCGACGCTTTCGGGCGGGTCGAAGACCGGCTCGCGCGCGCCCTCACCCCTGGTGAGCGTCTGCACGTAGATGGGCAGGCGCCTCATGCCCGTCCACTGCTCGGGCACGCGCGTCTCGATGTCCAGATTGACGGGGATATTCACCTGGAAAACGCGCAGGCCGCAGTTGGGGTGCAGCATGTTGTACGCCACCCACAGCAAGTACGGGTCGCGGTAGTACCACCCGGCGCGCGCCAGCACCTGGAAGACCGACGGGTAGACCAGGCCCGATGAGTCGCCGAAGCCGGTGCCCAGGCCGAGGTTGCTCACGCAGGCCTGCGCGATGAACTCGGCCTGAGTGCGCGCCACGCCCAGGTCGAGATAGCGCAGGTCGCCGCTGCCGAGGGCGTATCCGATGGCGTCCTCGGGGGCGTATGTGAGGTAGCCCGCGGCGTCCTCGAGGGTCTGATGGCTGGCGCACTGGCCGAGGAAGGTGGCGGCGGCCACGGCCATCCAGTAGTCGGTCTCGGGCAGGTCGTAGTAGCGGTCGAAGTACTGCCAGGCGGTCCAGGAGTTGAGCGCGGAGTTGGTGCCGTGGTTCTCGTCCACGACCTGCACGTAGCCCTCGCGCACCATCTGGTGGGCGGCACGCCGCTCGTGGCCCTGCAGGGCGTCGGCGAGCAGCGCGTTGGTGATGTCGAGGCGGTCCCGGTCGGTCCAGATGGGCAGCTCCTCGACGATATCCCACCAGGGCACGTGCGCCGCCGAGGCCGCCTCCATCTCGACGCGGTGCGGGACGATGGCCAGCAGGTGGCGGTTGGCGTCGAGGATCTGCTTCATCAGCGGCGGCAGCGCCGGGTCGCCGGTCCAGAACCAGCTCTGCGCGAGGCGCGCGATCGGCCCGGTCACATCCACGAGCGTCCCGGTATCCCTGCGCAGGATGGAGCCGTCCTCCGCCATCAGTCCGGCACTCTGCAGATAGCCGCGGAACCACTCGATGGTGGAGTACTGCGGCTGGCGCTTGGAGCTGGACCAGTCGTGCACCTCGGGGTAGAAGCGGTGGTAGGTGGGCGTGAAGTGCACGTCGAGCACCGGTTGGGGCAGCACGACGTCGCCCGCGTCAGGCACGTACTTCTCGCAGAACACCTCGACCGCGCGCTCTACGCCCGCCGCGTTCGAGCCGGACAGCGCCAGCACGTTCACGCCGGCCGCAAAGGGATCGTGCACGGTGCGGATGACGTGGCCGCCCTCACCGGGGAAGATGGAGCTGGTGCATACGTAGCCCATGCCCCACAGGCGCGCGAGCAGGCGGTTGTTGTTGGGATTGCCGAGCGCGACCAGCGCGCGGCCGGAGATCCGGTCGAGGTCGATCTGCCACCCCGCGGAGATGACCGCGTCGGCGGAGAGGATGTCCGGCCGCGCGCCCCCGGCCCGCTCAAGCCGCGCGGCCAGCCTGTGCGCGAGCGCGGACAGGTCCTCGCGCTCAGGGGTGACGATGACGCAGCGCGCCTGCCCACCGACCACGAGTTCGGTACGCGGGTAGAGCGGCTTGAGCTGCGTGATGGGCGCGGCGAAGGCCGCCGCACAGGCGCTCAGGGCGATGAGGCCGATCGGGGTGCGCATATCCTCCACTCCCGGCGCGAGCATGATGGTGCGTGTGCGCGCGTGCGCGCCCGGAATAGTTGGCCGCGCGCGCCCCCGAGACCTTGTGCCGATCAGCCGGCCGGCAGGTGTGCGACCGGCCACGCACGAACTTGCCGGATGCAGGCTTCTCAACGCGGAGGAGGCGGTCCGAGTGATGCGACTGACGATCGTTTGCCTGGCCGTGCTGGTGGCGGCGGTGCTCATCCATGCCGACGACCAGATGGTTATCGACGACTTCGACTACCCCAGCGTGGAGGCCGCGCAGCAGGCGTGGCAGCCGGACGAGAACTCGCTGCCGGTGGGCCTGATGGAGCGCGACGGCGGCAGCGCGCTGCAGATGAACGCCGATTTCACCGGCGAGTCGCGGCGGGCGGTCTACGATCTGGCGGTGGACCTCGACCTGAGCCGCTGGGGCCGTTTCACCCTGGACATGTACATCGACGACCCCGGCCTGTTCGGCAGCTTCACCATCTACTTCCACTCCGGTGACGGCTGGTACGGCTCGGGGGTGCCGCTGGGGCGCCGGGGCTGGAACACGGTCAACATCTCGCGCGCGAGCTTCCGCATAGAGGACGCTCCCGGCGGCTGGGACACCATCGACCGCATCCGCCTGGCGGCCTGGCGCGGCGCCGAGCGCACCGGCTTCATGGCCGTGGACAACCTGGTCGCCCACCGCGAGAGCCGCGTGATCGTGCTGGGCACCAACACCATCAACGCCGGCGGCGGCGAGGCGCGCACCGTGCGGGCGCAGGCCGACCTGATGGCCTCGCTGCTGGCCGAGGCGGGCATCATGACCTCGACCATCGGCGACGAGGATGTCGCCGGGGGCGCGCTGGAGGACTTCGAGTTCGCCATCTTCCCCTACAACCCGGACGTGAGCGCGGAGGAGGCGCAGGCGATTGCCGACTTCATCGCCGGCGGCGGGAAGGTCATGTTCTTCTACCAGCTCCCCGGCCCCGTGGGCGAGGCGCTGGGCATCCGCTCGGTGGGGTGGCAACGGCGCGAGTACGAGGGCCAGCTCAACGACATCGTCTTCACCGACGCCCAGGAGTTCGCGGGGCTGCCCGAGCGCGTAGCGCAGAACTCGTGGAATCTGACCGTGGTGGAGCCGATCGAGGGCCGCTCGAAGGTCATCGGCTGGTTCCACGATGCTGATGGCAATGACACCGGGCTGCCCGCCTTCGTCGCGTCGGATGGCGGCATCTACATGTCACATGTGCTGACCGCCACGGACGCGGCGACCAAGCAGCGCATGTTGGTGGCGATGCTGGGCCACTACCTCCCCGACATCTGGCCGCAGGTGGCGCAGCGGGCGCTGGAGGGGCCGACGCAGATCGGGCACATCGAGGGCGTCGATCCGGCGGTCGCTTGGATCGAAGCGCACGCGGATTCAGCGCCGGACCCGGACGCAGTGCGCGCCGCCCTCAACGCCTACCGCGCCGGGGTGGCGGATGCGCAGCAGCGCCTCGAGGCCGAGGACTATCCGGCGGTCGTCGATCTCTCCGGTGAGGCGTGGGACCGACTGCGCGCCGCCTACACGCTCGTCCAGCCCTCGCGCGGCGCGGAGTTCCGCGCATGGTGGAATCACTCGGGCACCGGCGCCTACGACACCTGGGCGGAATCGATGGCCAACCTGCACGCGGCGGGCTTCAATGCGGTGGTCCCGAACATGCTCTGGGGCGGCGTGGCGCTGTATGACAGCGAGTATCTGCCCCACCACCCGGTGGTCGCCGAGCGCGGAGACCAGATCGCCGAGTGCGTGGCGGCGGCGAAGGCGTACGGCATCGAGGTGCATCCGTGGAAGGTCAACTGGAACCTGGGAAGCGCGGCGCCCGAGGAGTTCATCCAGCAACTGCGCGATGAGGGGCGGTTGCAGGTAGCCTTCGACGGGAGCGAGATCAAATGGCTGTGCCCGTCGGACCCGCGCAACTTCGAGCTTGAGCTGAACACGATGGTCGAGGTGGCGCGCAACTACGACGTGGACGGCGTGCACTTCGATTACATCCGCTACCCCAACTCGAACTCGTGCTTCTGCGAAGGGTGCCATGAACGCTTCGAGCGCGACACCGGCATCAAGGTACAGAACTGGCCGGAGGACCTGCGCTCGGATGAGCTGAAGGACATCTGGACGCAGTGGCGCTGCGATCAGATCAGCCGGCTGGTGGAGGCGGTGGCGCGCGAGGTGCGGGCGATCAAGCCCGACTGCAAGATCTCGGCCGCGGTCTTCGGCAGCTACCCGGCCTGCCGCGAGAGCGTCGGCCAGGACTGGGTCCACTGGATCGAGCAGGGCTGGCTGGACTTCGTATGTCCGATGGACTACCTGACCTCGGACGCGTCGTTCGCCTCGATCGTCGCGAATCAGATGGAGCTGGTGGGCGGGCGCATCCCGCTCTACCCCGGCATCGGGGCGTGGCGGCTGGGCAGCCCGGACCGGGTGGCGGGCCAGGTGCGCATCGCGCGCGAGGTGGGCGCCGACGGCTTCATCCTGTTCAACTACAGCCGCGACCTGGCGGAGAGCGTTGCGCCGGCGCTGGGCGAGGCGATGCTGGCGCAGCCCGCGATCATGCCGCACAACGCCCCGGCCTACCGGTTCGATCTGGGCGAGCCGACGCGCATGCGCACCTTCGGCCTGCACCTCGAGCCCGGCGCGGGCGTCAGCGCGACGGTGACGCGCGGCGAGGACATCGCCGGGCGGGAGTTCGGCGAGATCAAGGCCATGGTGGTGCTGCAGGACGCCGACGGGAATACGCTCATCGAGCTGGGGCCGGCGCCGACGGCGGGCGATCGGGTCGAGGTCAGGTTCAACCCTCCGAACGGTCTGACGCGGCTGGCGGTGGTGGGCAGCTACGATGACGGCACGGGGCCGCGCGAGTTCGTCACGCGCTCGCTGCCGATCGTGACCGGAGGCATCGCCGAGGACATTCAGCCGCTGCTGTAAGGCGGGAAATCGGGAAAGGGCAATCGGCAAGGGGCAATCGGCAATCATGGGACAGCAACGGCGCGGGGAGGGGGCGCTGCCGTGCGCCATCGGAGAGGCCGCTGCGAGCGCCCGACGCGTAGTGTCTGCGCGCGAGGAGTGCGCGGTGCGGAGCCCGGCGACCCGGCGGGCAATCGGCAAAGGGCAATCGGCAATCGTGGGACAGCAACGGCGCGGGGAGGGGGCGCTGCCGTGCGCCGTCGGAGGGGCCGC
>CAZTZN010000040.1:10399-29284 GCA_964617715.1 uncultured Armatimonadia bacterium
GCGCCCGACGCGTAGCGTCTGCGCGCGAGGAGTGCACGGTGCGGAGCCCGGCGACGCACCGGGCAGTCGCCTGACCGGCCCGCCGTTCACGACCGGCGACACGGCGCCCGGGCAGCAGTGCCTGAGCCACGGAACGGCAACGGCGGCGACCCGCGACGCCCGCCGCACCCGCTACCGTCACCGATTCCCCGGCCAGGACGGCGCGTAGCGCGGCAGGAGCGCGCGTAGGTTCTCGCCGAGGATCTTGCGCTTGTCCGCCTCGGGGATGCGGGCGTGGAAGATCGGCCCGAGGCCCCAGCCGATGGGCAGGTCGGTCAGGTCCGTCCCCAACAGCAGCCGGTCCGCGCCGTAGATCGCCACGAACCGCTCGCACTGCCCCCACGCCAGGAACGGGCAGGTGCCCACGAACAGGTTGGGCACCCGTCGCGTGACCTCGCCGTAACCCGCGTTCGCGTGGCCGGTGATGAAACACGCATTCGGGTAGGTCGTGCACAGCCGCTCGATCTGCGCGGGCGAGCCCCAGTCGTGGTCGAGGATGAAGAAGCCGTGCTCGTGGCAGAACTCGCAGGCCACGTCGATCAGCGGGCCCTCGGCCGGGTAGCCCTGGTAGTGCGGGATGAGCTTGACGCCGGTCAGGCCCATCTCAAGCCCGCGCTGCATCTCCGCGCGCATGGCCGCCTCGCCGTGGTTGGGGTTGACCACGGTCAAGCCAACGAAGCGCTCGGGGAAGCGCCGCACCGCATCGGCCACGTAGTCGTTGCACCAGGTCTCGTCACCGAGCACCCCCTCCAGCCCGAAGACCAGGCACACCTCGACTCCGCAGCGATCCATCTCGCGCACCATGCCCTCGACGGGCAGATGATTGACGTGATTGGGGCTGGACTCGCCCAGATGGCCGTGGCTGTCGCAGAAGCCCTGCCCGGCCAGATCCGCGCGTTCGCGCGCCATGCGATGCAGCTCATCGACGGGTTCGGGGAAGCTCACCTCGTCGGCGACCGACACGACGCTCTCGTTCCATGCGAGCAACTCGCGCAGGTTGCCGCCGGCGATGGCCGCGAGGTCTTCCTCGGCGATGTCCGCGCAGCCAAGCTGCATGAGCACCGCGCCGGGATCGCGGTGGGGCAGCCCGGCGCTGAACAGCAGCCGATGCGCCCCCCAGTGCTCGCACACGAACTCAATCACCCCGCCGCGCCACAGGGCGGAGATGTCCAGGCGCAGATTCTCGCAGGCATCCAGCGCCGCGTAGGCGGTGCGCTGGTGAGTCATGTTGCGCGCCTCGGTAAGCACCACCGGCAGCTCGGGGAAGTCGCGGCAGATGCGCACCACCGCCGACCAGTCGGCGATGTCGCGCCGGCTCGGGTTGGCCCAGTGCTCCGGGCAGATGAACAGGGGCACTCGTGCGGCCGTCAGCTCCTCGAGCAGCTCGTCGATCGCCCAGTCGTCCAGGGTCAGCCCCATCATCTCGGCGAACAGGAACAGCGCGCCCACGCCCTCGGCGCGCATGCGCGCCACCAGCTCGTCGGGCGGTGGCAGCTCCCGGCTGTGCGGCGCGAGGCCCACCCACGCCGGGTGCAGGCGCGGGTGCGCGCGCGTGCGCTCAAGGATGCGCTCGTTGCCGGCGCGCGGGTTGGCCTCCTTCGCCAGCGCGTCGAGCACCAGCGCCTCGTGGATGCCGTAGTGGTCCATGGCCGCGAGCAGCTCCGCCGCGGTCTCAGGCTGCCCTGAAGTGGTGCGGACCGATCGACCCAGTGTGCACACGGCGTCGAAGCAGGTCACCTCAGCCATGACGATCCTCCGGGCGGTAGAAGTAGCGCGACTCGGCTGCGGGCGCGAGCAGCGCGTCCAGCTCCGCGACGACCTGCGGGTGGTCGGCGGCGATGTTGGTCAGCTCGTCGGGATCGGCCGCGCAGTCATACAACTCGACCTCCGGCTCGTCCTCGTAAAGGCGCGCGATGACCTCCCACAGGCCCGAGAGCTTCAGGCCGTGCGTCGGGTAGTCGCGGCCGATGGGCGCACGCCGCCGCAGTCGCCAGCGGTCGGTGCGCACCGACACCTCGATGCTCTTCCACAGCTCATCGCGGTCGAGCAGGTACATCCCCGACGACACCACGTGGTCGCGATGGCCCCGCGCGCGACCCTGTATGACCGGCAGCAGGCTGCGCCCGTGCATGGGCGTCTCAGGCTCAACGCCGAAGGCGTCGAGCACGGTGGCCGCGATGTCGGTGTGCGTGGCGAGCGACCGGTGCACTGACTCCGCGACCGGCGTGCCCGCGGGCGGCTTGATGATCATCGGGACGCGCGTGCAGGCGTCGAGGGCCTCAACGTGCGCGAAATGCGTGAGGTGATCGGCCATGGTCTCGCCGTGGTCGGCGGTGAGCATCACCCAGGTGTCATCCCGGCGGCCGAGGCTGCCGAGCGTCTCGAAGACCCGGCCCAGGTGCTCGTCGAGGTAGCGGATCTCGCCGTCGTAGGCGTCGATCATCTCGCGGGCGTCGGCGAGCCGGTCGCCCTGGGCGTCGGTGAACGCGCCGTCGGCCCAGGCGGAACGCTCGAGTGCGTCGAGAGTGCCCCATGTGGGGATGTACCTGCGGCCGTCGGGGGTGGTGCGCACCTGCGCGGAGCCATCGCCATCGAAGGGCCGGAGCCATGCGTCGGGCTGGTTGTACGGCCGATGCGGGTCCCAGTAGTGCGCCCAGACAAAGAACGGCTCGGGCAGACGCTCCAGCACCGGCAGGAGCACCTGGTTCATGCGCTCGGCGATCAGCGCGGTCACAAAGCTCTCGGGGTTGGGGTTGATGTACTCAGCGAAGCCGCGCACGAACCAGCTCGGATGGCAGGCGAACTGCATGAGGTTATCCACGGCCACCGTGTGGATGCCCGCCTTCGCCAGTGCCTCGGCGATGACCGGCGTGTTGTCGGACAGGCGGCCGCTGGGGGTGTCGGGCACGCAGTGCAACGTCGCCACCACGCCGGTCTCGAAGGGGGTGAGGCCGGTCATCATGCTGGTGAACGAGGGCAGCGTGTGCGCGCACTGGCCGATGAAACGCTCGAAGCGCACGCCCTCGGCGGCGAGCGCATCGAGGTTCGGGCTGGTGTCGCGCCAGTAGCCGTAGCAGCCCAGGTGATCGGCGCGCAGGGTGTCGGCGGTGATGAGCAGGACGTTCATGGTTGGTCGCTCCCGGGCCCGGCAGGGCCAACGTCGCCTCCCCCGGCTCGAGCTTGCTTCGCGCACCGCGTCTCGCCACAGGCGACGTGGCGAGGGCGGGAGGGGGTAACGCCCAGTTCGCGTGTCGATCCTGCGGGGGAGGGGCGCCGTTGCCTTACCCCAGCACCTCCGCTACGGCCCCGTTGATGGCGTCGGCGATGCGTTCGGCCTCCTCGTCGGTCCAGTCCTCGGAGACGCCCAGGTGGATCGAGCGGCCCAGCAGGTCGAGCGTCTGTGGGCACATCTCCGGCCCGTACTCGGGCAACGTGCCCTGGTAGTAGGGGCAGGTGAACGGGCAGCCCTCGTGGGTGACGGTCTTCTGCTCGAGGATGTGCTCCCAGTAGGTGTAGACGTGCCAGTCGCGCACGGTCTGGTCGAAGCGTCCGCCCGCGCCCACGCCGCGCTCGCGCATCGCCGCCATGATCTCCAGCGCGCCCTCGGGCGAGGGGCCGAACATCACCAACGCGGTGCCGGCGTCACCCTCCGGGTCGGGCTGGCGTCGCAGCGAGAAGCCATCGCGCTCGACGATGCGCTCGCGCACCCTGCGCTTGGCCGCCTGCAGCCGCGAGATGTGGTCCTCGAGCTTGCGGATCTGCGCCAGCGCCACCGCGCCCTGCATCTCGCTCATGCGATAGTTCTCGCCGCAGAACAGCTCGCCCTCGCGACGCTCGGCGGCGTAGCGATCCGGCCGCCAGCAGGCGGCGGTGTCGTGCCAGCTCTGCGCGCGCATGTTCAGGAACTCGTCGTCGGTGGCGACGAAGCCGCCCTCACCCGACTGCGCGATCTTGTAGAAGTCGAAGCTGAAGCAGCCCAGGTCACCGATGGTGCCCAGCTTCTTCCCGCCGTAGGAGCCGCCGCAGGCCTGGGCCACGTCCTCGATGACCACGAGGTCGCGCTCGCGCGCGATGGCCATGATCCGGTCCATGTCCGCGGGCATGCCCTTCATGTGCACGACGATGATCGCCCTGGTCTGCGGGGTAAGGCGGCGGCGCACATCCTCAGGGTCGAGGTTGAGCGAGTCGTTGATGTCGGTGATGACCGGGATGGCGCGCGAGGCGACCACCACCGAGGCCGAGGCGAAGAAGGTGTAGCCCGGGACGATCACCTCATCGCCGGGGCCGATCCCGGCGGCGGCGATGGCCGACATCAGCGCCGAAGTGCCCGAGTTGACCGCCAGGGCGTACCTCGTGCCGATGGTCTGCTCAAAGAGGCGCTCGGCCTGCCAGACCTTGCCCCTGCCCTCGAGCGGCCCGTAGTAGCGGAACAGGTGCGGCGGTGGCGGGCTCTCGCTCTCGAGGATCGCCAGGATCTGCTGCTGCGCCTCGCCCGAGTATCCCCACAGGTCAATGATCTCCATGAGTTCTTCGCGACCGGCCTTCATCTCAATGCCTCCATCGGTTGAATTGGCTCGTGATGCAATGCAGGCGAACGCGCCCGCCGGTTATCCCAGGAAACGCTCGGCGCAGGCGTTCAAGATCCCCTCGGCGAGCACCGCGAAGGCCTCCTGGCCGAACTCGCGCGTGCGCCCCGCGCGCGGGTCGAAGAAGCTGCACGAACTCAGCTCCAGGCAGAAGCCGGTCGCGCCCGCTACCTGGTGCAGCCAGTCGCTGGCGCGTAGCTTCTGCTGGGGCAGCGCCCAGCCGTCCGCGCGGCGCAGGCCGGCGTGGCGCTCGAGCAGGTCGCGCCACGCCTCCTCCTCCGCGGTCGCCTCCTCGCCGATCGGCACGTCGTCGGTCGCGCCCATGTGCATGAGCACGTGGTTGCGGAAGATGCCGCCCGCATGCATGTCGATGCCCAGGTCGATGCGCTGGCCCGTCGCCAGCACGGCCTCCAGCATCTCGATGATGCACGCAGTCTCGGGCTGGATATCGGTGAACCAGTGGCGGTTGAGGTTGCGGCGCGCGGCGTTCAGGCCGTTGCCGCCGTAGTGCGCGCAGTCCACGTTGACCGTGGGCACGAACCAGAAGCTGCACGCCTCCAGTAGCGCGGGCCGCTCGACCAGCCGCCGGATCATCGGCTCGATCACGTGCGCGGTCATGATCTCCAGCGGCGAGTGCTGGCCGCAGATGATGGCGACCCCATGCGGCGCCGCGCCGTCCTCGCGCGCGCCGACGCGGACGGCGTGGAGCGGCCGGCCCTCGACCGAGCGCCCGATCGCGCGCACGGTCGTGTGCGGCTGCGCGGCGGCCCACGCGAGCAGCGCCGCGCGCTCCTCGTCGCCGAACACCGGTGCGCTGGCGAGGAAGCAGCCGCCCAGCTCCCGCGCGTCGAACTCCCCGGCCCAGTCGGTGCGCTCCGGCCCGATGTGCACGCCCAGTGGGACCACGCGCCGCCACTCGTGCCGGTCGCGGCTCGCGAAGAAGGTCGGCGTCATGTTCGCGCCGCCGCGCCAGGTGGTGCGCACGATGAGCCGCTCGGGCATCGGGTCCAGGTCCTCGACGCGCAGGAAGACCCAGTAGGAGGAGGTGCGGGTGAACTCCGGACGCGTGAACACCTCCACCGTGCGCTCATCGAGCCAGCGCGGCTCGAAGCTGCTGCCGCCGGCGATGATCGGGAGCAGGTCCCACGCGGGCCGGTCCGCGCCGGGGACGATGCGGTCGGCCTCCTCGGCGTTGTAGGCAACGACCTCGGCCGCTCCCTCGGCGATCTCGAGCGCCTCGGGCACCGGCGCGAGATCGACGGGGAGGGCCTCGGACAGCTCACCGATCTGCGCCAGCGCGCCCTCGGCCGGGCCGGCCAGCAGGCGCACGCGGGCGTACGAGCTGGCCTCGGCCGCGTAGATCGTGCCGCGCAGGCTCCAGCCGTAGTTACCGATGGACAGCCCCAGGCGCAGGTGCTGCGCCGCATCAAGCGCGGCATGCACGGGCACGCCCGAATCCCCCGCCGGGCCATCCTCCCCCTCGGCCTCGAAGCGCAGGTAGCCGTGCTCGGTGAGCAGCAGCCGCCAGCCGCGACCGTCCGCGTGCGTGGCGTGCAGCAGCACGCGCCCGCCGGCGGGGAAGATGTCGGCGCCGCCGGGTAGCGTTATCCAGGCGCAGATCTCGGGGTAGTACGCATCGGCGGGCAGCGCGAGACGCACGGGCGCGGCGCCCGGCCGCTCGCGCAGCAGCAGCAGGTCCTCGATGCCCCGGAGGTCGCGGAAGGGGCGGTAGTCGTCCGCCATGGCGCTAGCCCACCTCCACGGCACAGCCGCTCTCGGCCGAGGCGAAGATCGCGTCGATCACCTGCAGCACCGCCACCGCGTCCTCGCCCGGGATCGACGGGTCGCGGCCCTCGCGAATCGCGCTCACGAACTCGGCGATCTCCGCGCCCCACGAGCGCACATAGTTGAAGCCCGATAGGCGCGCGCTGGCGTCGGGCGGGAAGGGCGGATGATGCGCGGTCGCCGGGACCCCGATGCGCGTGGGCAGGCGGTACTCGGGCAGCGCCTGGCTCTCGACGTAGACCTCGGGGCTCTCCCACACCGCGCGCAGCCGTCCGGCCGAGCCGATGACATCGCACCAGCCGTAGCGCCCTCCCATGCGCTGCGAGGTGATGACCTGGGCCACGAAGCCGTCGGCGAAGCGGATGGTCGCGGATACGTCCAGCTCCACGTCGCTGTCGTCGGCCCAGGTGACCTCGGCGAAGACGCGCTCGACCGGCGAGCCGGCCATCCACAGCACGAAGTCGAGCGCATGCGAGCCCACGTAGTAGAGGGGCCCGCCCCCGCGCGAGCGTTCGCCCAGCCAGCCGCCCATGCGGCCGATGAGTTGGCCGCCGGTGATGTGAGTGATCTCACCGACCGCGCCGGCATCCAGCAGCCGGCGCATCTCCCGGCGCTCGGGCAGGAAGCGCAGCGTGTAGCCCGCCATCAGGCGCACGTCGGCCTTGCGCGCGGCATCCACCAGGGCCTGACCATCGGCGGCGGTCAGCGCCATCGGCTTTTCGACCAGCGCGTGCTTGCCCGCGCGCACCGCATCCATGGCCGCAGGCTGGAGCTGATCGTGCGGGGTGGCGACGATGACCGCCTCAATCCCGGCCTCGTCGAGCATCTCGGCGGCGTTGCCGTACCACTCGCGGTAGCCGAGCATGGCGGCGGTCGCCTGCGCGGCCTCGGGCCGCACGTCCGCGCACGCGACCAGCTCGACCAGCCCGGTGATCTTCGCGGCCTCCGACAGGTATTGCCCCTGGCTCCCCGAGCCGATAAGGCCGAGGCGGATCGCGTCATCCATGGTATTCCCTCCGGGCGCGAGACGGCAGGCTGAAGGCCCGCCTCACGATGATCGTCATCACCCTCCGGCGTCCCGGGGAGTGTCGTTGCCCTATCCGATTGCCGATTGCCCCGTTCCCCATTGCCGGGCGTTACCCGAGCATGCCGGCGATCTCCTGCAGCCACACGTTGAACTCGGCGGCGGCATCGATGCGGGTGAGCAGCGAATCGCTGCCGCCGACGAGCCAGCTTCCTTCGGGGAGCCGGGTCTGCAGCAGGCGCCGCCCGAAACTCAGGGCGGCCTCGCGGGCGCGTTCGTCACCGGTGATGAGGAAGAAGACGGAGGCCGCCAGGCTGGACTTGCCGCTGCCGGTGTGCGTGAAGCGGTCATCGGCGCACTGCAGGTGCAGCTCGAAGAATCGCCGCGCGTGCTCCAGCCAGACCGGATCGCCGGTGGCCTGGTGGAGCCGGCTCATCAGCAGCCACGGCAGGCCGATCTCCCAGTAGGGCTGCTCAAGCGCGGTCATGTCGATGAACATCGCACCGGGGTCGAGGTCGGGCGTCGCGAGGCGCCCGTCGAGCGTGGTGCGGTAGTAGTAGCGGCCCTCGTCGGGCTGGTCGAGCAGCGTAAGGCACCACTGCGCGGCGCGCTGCGCCACGTCCACGCGTCCGAAGTAGAGCGCGCTCACGCCCGCCCAGGCGGTGGGCAGGCAGCGCAGCCACTGATCGCCGGCGAAGTGCGGAAACCCGCCGCACGCGGCCTGCTGCTGCATCAGCCAGTTCATCAAGTGATGCGAGACATCGAAGCGGCCGAGCCGGTGGCAGCCCTGGAAGAGCCACGAAAGCTTGTAGACGTCGCCGTTGTAGTCGGCCAGCGAGCCGTCAGGCTGGAGTGTGTTGTCGCGGATCCAGTTCAGCAGCCGGTTCGCCTCGGGCAGACGGCCCGCGAGGCCCCACGAGTAGCTCTGCTTGTGGTAGGCGTCGCGGATGGCCTCGTCCCAGATGAACGAGCCGTCGGGCTGCTGGAATTGAAGCTGGAAGTCAACGGCGCGCTGGCCGGCGTCGCGAAGGGCCCGGATGAGTTCGTCCATGGGTGCAGGCGCCTCCTGCGGGATTGCCGAACGGCGTCCTCCCCCCGGAGTCCGCCGCCACGAACGCTATCCCCCTACTCATGATCGGGGAACGCAGCCTGCCGGGGCGCCGGGGGGGGGTGATGGTGCGCAGCCTGCCGGGAGAGCGCCGTCGGCCCCCTGCCCCTCGGGGACGAGGGGCAGGGGGGGGCGGGGAGGCGGTTGCCGCGGCTACCCCTCGATCTCCGCGATGCACTGTTCGGCGGTCTTGCCCCCATAGAGAATCCCCATCAGTCCGGGGAAGTAGCGATCCACCGTGAGCACGTTGGCGTAGACCAGGTGGCGGATCATCTCGTTGGTGATATCCTGGGAGGGCGCCATGACCGACGACTTGAAGCGGGTCTCGCCGTCGGAGAAATCGAACTCGAAGTTGCCCACGATCAACCCGTAGTTGGCCATGTGCAGGAACTTGGCGACCTCGGCCCGCTTGTCATCGGGCGTGTTGTTCGGGAAGAGGGAGTAGATGATAAGCTGCTCGGCGTCCTCCTTGGCCTGGGCGAAGATGGTCCAGTTGCCATTGTCCCCGGAGAACCCGAGGCGCAGGATGGTCTCGCCCTCCAGCTCCGAGTAGTTCCAGTCGTCAACGTCGAAGAACTGCTTCATCTTGTCGAATATGGCGCCCATTGGTCGTCCTCCCTGCATGGGTTGGTGCGGTGGTCTCGAGCCCGCCGAGGCCATGCTTCCGCCTTAAGCTGATGGGACCTCCACCCCTCCCGGAAAAAAGGCGTGGGCGCCGTTCGCGATCGTACCGGCACCGCGGTCGGACTCATCTCCCCCAGAAGATGTGGGGCCGGGCTCCGGCCCTGATCGGCGGAGATGATTGCGCGGGGGGCGAACTCGGGCATCGAGGCATCTTAGGTCGTTCGCGGCACTCAGAAGCGTGTCAGACTCAGGTCATCGAACCAGTACGTGCCCGGGCGGTGTACGAACACCGTGACCGTGAAGCGCTCGGTGCCCGGCAGCGTGCGGAAGATGTGGATGTGATCGGCCCAGGCGCCGTCGCCCGCCTCAGCGGACGAACGCTCCCACGAATAGCGACTGCTCTCGGAGACCGCCTGCCCCGCAGCGTTGCGGAAGATGATGCGCGTGATGGGCACCTCTGCGGGCCGCCCCTCGGGCGCCTCGCCCGCCAGGTCGGCGTAGTAGCGCATCGCCAGGCGATAGTTCCCGGGCTCCACCGAGGCCGGGTACCAGCCGAAGGTCGCGTAGGAGTCCTCGCCGACCGTGACTTTGATCGACCTCTCACCCTCATAGACGCGGTCTCCGGCGATCGCGACCGAGTATTCTCCACTCCCGCCTACGCGCAGCACTCGGGTGATATCCGCGCCGACCTCGAGGCGCTCGGGGTCCCACCGGCGCAGGAGGTTCTCGCCGGTGATCTCCGGCTCCTCGCCGAAGATGAGTTCGCCGAACTCCTTCGGCTGGTGGTAGCCGCCGAGCGTGGGAGAGAGCGCCTGGTATTCGTCCGGGTTGGCGGCGCGGCGCGTGCGGTACACGTTAGCGCGCCAACTCTCGCCATCGCTCGGCGGGGGCACGTCCAGGGTGGCGAACGGGATCGCCACCTCGACCACCCAGCCGTCATCGCCTCGGCCGACCGCGTGGCGCCACTCGCCGGTCCACTCGACGTCGTGGGTCTGCGGATCGGCAGATCGGCTGTCGTAGGTCGAGTCCCCGGCGTTGACCGCAAGGTGGAAGTAATCGCGGCCGTCGCCGTCGGGGTCGAGGATGATCTCGACGTTGTCGGTGGCGAACAGCTCCGGATTGTCGGGGCCCAGCGGGTGCGTCTCCACCTCGGCCATCTCCGGCTCAACGCACACCACCAGCAGATAGAGCGCGTCGTCATCGAAGGCCGCCGTCACCGCGGTCGGCGCCGAGGCGTCGGCGGCGCCCATGTTCTCGCGCATGAGCACCGCGCTCCCGCCCGTCTCGCGCCAGATGGCGTCGCCGCGGTCGCCGTCGATTACGGGGGGGCGCGCGGTGCGCACCGCCGTCAGCCGCGCCCGGCGGGCCTCGCCCGCGAGGGCGAAGTAGGCCGCGCTCTTGCGCAGCGGCGACCTGACGCGATCGTCGTTGCGGCGCACCCAGTCGCGGAAGTGCGGCGACCAGGTCTCACCGATGCGCTCCAGCACGGCCTCGCGCTCCTCGATGGCCGCCCTGACCTGCGCCACCACCGCCGGGTCGGGTTCGCGGGTCTGCTCGAAGCGGGCGATGCCCTGCAGGGCGTGAATCGACGCCTCGGTGAACTCGAACTGATCGACCACGCGCTGCACCCGCGCGCGGTCATCGTCGGTATCGGCCGCGGCCTGCGCGCGCTCGAGGATTGACCGCGCCTCGCCCAGGATCGGCTCCCACGCGGCCATCAGCACGCCGAACATGCGCGTGCCCGCGCCCTTGTCCGCGAAGTAGCGCGCCTCGGCGGACGCGCCCTGCAGGTCATCGGCCTGCGCCATCGCCTGCACCCACGCGCCCTCAACAAGCTCCTCGTAGGCACGCACATCGTCGGCCGCCGCGCCGTAGAGGTCGGCGTAGTAGCCGGCGATGATCGGCTCGGGGTCGGCGTCGGCGTCCCACAGCAGCTTCGCCAGCAGGTAGGCGCCGGGCCCCAGCGACTCCCAGGTCGGGCCGATGTAGAGGTAGCCACCACGGTAGCCCAGCTCCTTGATGTGTCGCATGTACCGCACGATGTGCCGGACGATGGGGGCGGGGAAGCCCATCTGTGCGGTGCCGTGGTAGAAGATGTCGTACATGAACATGTAGTCGTGGACGGCCGCCCAGCCGTCGATCTTCTCACGGTCTTCGGCCCAGTACGCCGGGCTGCCGCCGCGCCAGGCCGAGTTGATGGCCAGCACCAGCGCCAGATTCGGGTGCGGCCTGACCTCCAGCGGGGGCAGCGCGTAGTAGCTGTAGACGTAGGCGCCCAGGTAGCGGTCCGGGAACTCCCGCGCGGTCACCTCGGCGATCTGGTTGTAGAAAGTCAGCATGCGGTCGGCCATCTGAGGGATGCCCGCGCGGGGGTCGTCATCGGGCCACATCGCGCGGTCGAGCGCGCGGCACCGGTCGCACTCGCAGAAGCCGCCACCATCGTTGGGCGAGACCGAGCACATGGTGCGGTCGGGGTGGGTGCGGAAGTAGTCGAGACACGCCTGCGCGAAAATGTTGATGACCTCGGGGTTGGTGGTGCACACCTGCCCGCCGTGGCTGCCCGAGTAGTAGCGGGTGACGCGCCGGCCGTTGACCAGCGCATAGTACTCCGGGTGTTCGTCGGCGTACGTCTCAATCGGCAGGTGCCGGAACCACGAGTGTGAGTGGTAGGTCGAGATGCTCTTGCCCAGGCGGTTGCGGCGGCCCCACATGCCGATCGCCACCTGCCTGCCATCGTCGCCGGTGGGGCCGTAGGGCAGCGCCCGGTAGATGAAGTCGGGCTCCCGTGAGTAGTTCAGCGGCGGCACACTCAGCGTGCGGTGCTCGGGCACGATCGTGCCCAGGTCATCATGCCAGTACCAGCGCACGCCCACCTGCGTCTCCAGGAAATCGTAGACCGCGTTCATGGTGCCGCACAGGGTCGGCCTGGCGGTGCCCGGGATCTCTTCGGGGTGGATACCATCGTCCACGCCGACGAAGGCGATGTCCTCGCCCACGGTCTTGACAACGAAGCCCTCGTCGGCGATCTGCGACAGGTCAATGGCCCACTCGGCCGGGACGGCCGCGGCGCCGACGTAGAGGTGTTTCGCGCCGGGATCGGGGGCGGCGACGATGGGCAGCTCGACGCCGGTCGAGGCGGCGAGCCAGGTCCGCAGCTCCTCGGCCGCGAGCCGGGCGGTGCGCGAGGGGCCATCGCCCGGGACGATCTGGTAGTCGCTGGCACCATCGGCGACGATGGTCAACTCCTGCGCACCGGCGTCTACCGCCGGTGCCAGCAGGGCGGTCACGAGCATCAGGGCAATGCGCATGGCGGGGGTCCTCCGATGATCCCGATCACAGATGCAGCCACCAACTTCGCCGGTCTGTCGGACGGGACCTGTCTCGGGCTCAGGGCGCATCCGTAGCGGGACTAACGGCGGGCGACGTGGTGACGCGGCCTCTCTACGCGAGGGTGAGCCCGGGTTGCCGGTGCCCTCGTTGCCTTGTTCGCCTTCATTACCGTCGTTGCCGTCGTATGCTATAATGTGCCGGTTCCACGAGATCGTCAGGGAGCTGGTACGATGACCAAACCGGCGTGGACGCACCTCGAAGACGTGCAGCCCTCAATCTTCCCCGACCGCCGCTCCGCCGATCTGATCGGTACCGACGCCATCCCCACCACGAACGGCTTCAACGTCGGCGTCGCCTGGTACACCGCGACTGAGTTCGGTGAGCCGCAGGTGCACGCCGATCAGGAGGCCGTCTACGTGATCTCGGGGAAGGGCGAGTTGCGCGTGGGCGACGACATCGTCGCGCTGCGGCCGGGCATGGCGGTGTACGTGCCCCCCGGCACGCCACACGGTGGGCGCACCACCGCCGATGAGCCGGTCGTGGTCGTGTACACCCACGGCGCGGTCTGAGGCGCCTCAAGGGCGTAAGGGCGTGGGTCCGCAGCGCCACCGACCTGAGCAGGAGTGAGTATGGTCCCGGTTCCCGCCCGCGGGCGGGACATCGGGCCGCCGCAATGACGACTGAGGAGCGGCCGAACAACCACCAGGAGCGCTACGACGCTCGCCGGCCCACGCACGGGCTGCGCATTGCCACCGCCATCACCATGATAGGCGGCAGCTCGTACATCGCGCTGCTGGCGAGCCTGGTGCGCTCGATCATCGTCATGCGGCTCATCGGGCCACGGGGCCGCGGCATTCAGCGTCTGGTCGGCCTCCTCAAGGGCTACCTGTCCACCCTCACCATCGCCTTCCGCCACGGGGCCTCCAAGGAGCTGCCGATGGCCGTGGGCGCGCATGACGTGCGGCGGGCCGCCGAGGTCGAGGACGCGGTCTTCCTCTCGGTCACCGCCCTCAGCACCGTCGCCGCACTGGGCCTGGTCCTCTACGCCATAGTCTTCTCCGCCGCCGATTGGGATACGCGCGTGGCTCTGTGCGCCGGCGGCGGGCTGCTGCTGGCCGAGGACATGGCGGCGCTCTACTGGGTGGTGCTGCGCTCGTGGAGCCGCTTCAGTATTCTGGCCATCGGCGAGCTGGTGCGCACCGTGGCGCAGTTCGTGCTGATGGTCGGCGGCGCCTGGCTGATGGGCGTGACCGGAGTGATGCTCGGCTGGCTGGCCGGCGGCATGATTGTCCTGCTCTACCTCGACCGCGCCGCGCGCATCAGGACGAACTGGCGCGTGATCTGGCCGCACCTGTGGCGGCTGGGCCTGGTCGGGCTGCCGGTCGCGCTCATCTCATTCTCGGACGTGCTGCTGCGCTCCATCGACGGCACAGTGCTGTGGCGTTTCTACGGTGAGGAGCAGTTCGGCCTCTACTCGGTCGCCATGCAGATGGCCGCGTACCTGTACACCATCCCGCAGGCCGCCGGATTCGTCATCTGGCCGAAGGTGCTCGAGTCCTACGGTGGCGCCGAGACGCCCCGGCGGCGGCGACGGCGGGTGATCCTGCCGACCATCGGCCTGGCCGCACTGATGCCCGTCATCGGCGGCGTCGCCTTCCTGATGTTGCCGTCCGCCATCAACATCGTGGTGCCGAAGTTCGCCGATTCGGTGCCGCCCGCGCAGGTGCTGAGCATGGGCGCGACCTTCCTGGCGCTGCCCCTGTCCACCAACGCCGCGCTGGTGGCCAACGATCGGGAGGGCGCGGTCATCGCCACCAAGCTCGCGGGGGCGCTGGTGGCCGGGGGCGGAACATGGTACTTCGTGCATGGCGGCTCAGCGATGACCGCGGTGGCCCTCGCCGCCTGCTCGGGATATGCGCTCGCGGCGGTGCTCTCGCTGATCGTGCAGTTGCGCAGCTTCTACCCGACCACCGGCCGGCTGGCGCGTGAGGTGCTGCTGGTGCTGGCCCCCACCGCCTGGGCGGCCGGGGCCTTGTGGGCCACGCACGCGATCAGCGCACAACTCGGCATGGTACCCGTCCACTTGCTCGATGGCGCACTTTCGAGCATCATCTTCCTGATCCTGAGCATTCCCTGCGTGATCTGGGCCGACCGCCAGACCGGCGCGGTGCGCGAGATCACGTCCGCAATCCGCAACCGCTTCCGCACCTGACATCCGCCCGTGGGAGGGCCGACATGGAGAAAGCGACCATCGACCTGCTACGTGAGCTGACCGACGCCAACGGTGTGCCCGGCTATGAGGGCCGCATCGCCACCATCATGCGCGCACACCTGGAGGATATCGCCGAGATCAGCACCGACAACCTGGGCAGCCTGATCGCGCGCATGGAGGGCACCGCGGCGCGCCCGCGGGTGATGCTGGCCGGGCACATGGATGAGGTCGGCTTCATGGTCAAGCTGGTCACCGAGGAGGGCTACGTGAAGTTCGCCAACCTCGGCGGCTGGTGGGACCAGGTGCTGCTGGCCCAGCGCGTGATCATCGAGACCACGAAGGGCCCGGTCACCGGCATCATCGGCGCCAAGCCGCCGCACCTGCTCAGCGAAGAAGACCGCAAGAAGGTCACCACCGCGAACGACATGTTCATCGACGTGGGCGCGAAGGACCGGGCGCAGGCCACCGAGGAGCTGGGCATCCGCCCGGGGGACGCCATCGTGCCGTGGTCGCCCTTCGAGGCGCTGGCCGACGGCGACCGCCTCATGAGCAAGGCGTGGGACGACCGCGTCGGCGTCGCCCTCGCCATCGATACGCTTCGCGGCCTGCACGAGAAAGGGCACCCGAACACGCTCTTCGCGGTGGGCACGGTCCAGGAAGAGGTAGGGCTGCGCGGCGCCGAGACCTCCACCGACGTGGTTGACCCGGACGTGGCGCTGGTGCTGGAGACCGCCATCGCGGGCGATGTGCCCGGCATCAAGGACGAGGAGTCCACGGTCAAGCTGGGCGGCGGCGTGACTATCTACGTGCTCGAGGGCTCGGCCATCCCCAACCTGCGCCTGCGCGACCTGGCCATTCGCATCTGCGAGGAACGCGGGCTGGACTACCAGCTCACCGTGCTGCAGCGCGGCGGCACCGACGCCGGGCGCATCCATCAGCACGCGCGCGGTGTGCCCAGCCTGGTCATCGGCGTGCCCTGCCGGCATATTCACACCCACGCGGGCATCATCAGCGGGCAGGACTACGAGACGACGCTCGAGACCGTCATCGCCCTGTGCGAGACGCTGGATGAGGAGACGGTGGCGTCGCTGACGGCGTAGTACCGATGTTTCACGTGGAACATTTGTTCGAGTGAGTTAAGAGGGAGGCCCATGCGCACCTGCCTGAACACCGCGACCACGCGGGGCAAGCCGCTGGCCGATGACATCCGCCTGTGCGGGGAGTGCGGCTTCGCGGGCATCGAGATCGACACCGGAAAGCTCGACGAGTTCCTCGCCGACCGAGGGGTGTCGGAGCTGCGCGCGTTGCTCGACGACTGCGCCGTCGAGTGCGCGGGGCTGATGGCCTTCGCCTTCCGGCCCTTCGGCGACCGCGAGGAGCAGCTTGAGCGCATCCGCCGCTACGCGCCCATCTGCCACGACCTGGGCGCCGAGGTACTGCTCTCGTTCATCGCCGAGCCGCTGCCCGAGGGCCTCGCTCGCGAGGAGGCCATCAACCGCGCGGCCGCGGCCACCAACGCGTACGCGGACGCGGCGCAGGCCGCAGGCTGCCGCGTCGCGCTCGAGCCCATCGGCGGCGCCTCGTTCATGGCCACGCCCGCCGAGGCGCTGGTCATCGTCGAGGCCGCCGGCCACCCGGCGGCGGGCGTCATGGTGGACACCTTCCACGCGTGGAAGTCGGGCGTGGGGCCCGAGGACGTGGCGCAACTGCCCGGGGACAGGGTCCTGATCGTGCACATCAACGACGCCGAGGACCTGCCGCCGGAGCAGGCTACCGACGCCCACCGCCTCTACCCGGGCCTGGGTGTGCTGCCGCTGGAGGGCTATCTCGACGCGCTGCGGGGCATCGGCTACGATGGCTTCCTGTCGGTCGAGCTGTTCCGGCCGGAGTACTGGGCCGAGGAGCACGCGACCATCATCCGCCGCGCGAAGGAGCAGCTCGACGCGGTGTTGGGCCGCTGAGGGAGGGTCACGCGATGGAACCGGTGCGCATGGGATTCGTGGGTGCGGGGTACATGGGCCAGCTCGCGCATATCGGCAACTACGCGCCGCTGCCCGAGGCGCGCCTGGTGGCGCTGGCGGAGCCGCGCGAAAAGCTCGCGCGGCTGGTGGCCGAGCGCTACGGCATCGAGCGCGTCTACCGCGATCACCGCGAGTTGGCCGCCGACCCGGACGTGGAGGCGGTCGCAGCCATCCTGCCCCAACAGCTTGTGACGCCGGTGGTGCACGATCTGCTGGCGGCCGGCAAGCACGTCATCACTGAGAAGCCGATGGGAGTGCGGTCTGCCGACTGTCGCGAGGTCGCTGAGCTGGCCGCGGCGCGGGGGCTCGTGTACCAGGTGGGGTACATGAAGCGCCACGACGGGGGCGTGCTGCTGGCAAAGCGAATGCTCGACGATCTGCTCGCCACCGAGCGTCTCGGCGAGCTGCAGCTCGCGCGCGTTTGGTGCTTCGGCGGTGGCTGGACCTACGGCATCGAGAGGCCGATCCGCACCGACGAGCCGGTGCCGGAGGGGGTGTCCGAGGCGCGGCCTTTCCCCGATTTCATTCCCACGGATCTGCACGCGTTGTTCAGCCGCACCATCAACGTGGACTCGCACGTGACCAACCTGCTGCGCTTCCTGCTCGGCGAGTACGACGTCGAAGTCGCCGCTTGGCGCGAGGGCCGGACGCTGGTGCTGCAGGGCTGGGCGCAGTGCGGGGCAAGCTGCGTCTTCGAGCTGGGTCAGATCTCCGCGCCGCGCCTGCACGAGGGGGTCGAATTCTACTTCGCGCACGGCATACTGCGCCTCGAGTCGTCACCGCCTATGCGTCGGCAGTCGGCCGCGCGGGTGGTGCTGCATGAGATGGGTGATGAGCCGCGGGTGGTCGAGCCCGAGGTCGAGCCCGGCTGGGCGTTCGCGGCGCAGGCGCGGCACTTCCTGGCCTCGGTGCGCGGCGAGGAGACGCCCGCCTCCCCGGCGTCCGACGCGCTGCGCGACGTGGAGCTGGCCGAAGACGCGCTGCGGCTGGTGGCCGGGAGACAGTAGAGCACGGGCCTGGAGCCCACGCCCCGAGCTGTGTGACCACCTGACGGCGGCGGCCGGGGTGGAACCTCGGGCCCGCTCGCCGGTGGCTCACGGACTCCACCGCGCAGCGTGCGGCTCCGAGCGCAGCGAGGAGCATCCTATCATGCTCATCGACAGCCACGCCCATCTGACCGACAAACGCCTGCGCTCCGACCTCGAGAATGTGCTGAGACGCGCGGCCGAGGCCGAGGTGCAGGCGATCATCACCGTCGGCACCGACCCCGCCGACAACCGCGCGGTCGCGAAGCTCGTGGCCGAACAGGGCCAGCGCGAAGGCGCCGGCCCCGCCATCTACGGCACGCTCGGCGTCCATCCGCACGACGCCAAGGTCGTGACCGAAGACGTACTGGCGGAGATGGCCGAGATGGCCACGCGGCCCCGCATCGTTGCCATCGGCGAGGCCGGCCTCGATTTCTACCGCGACCTGTCGCCGCGCGACCGCCAGGAGATGGCGTTCGTCCAGCAGATCCACCTGGCGCGCGAGCTGTCGCTGCCGCTGATCGTCCACAGCCGCGACGCCCACGAGCGCACGCTCACGATCCTCGAGCGTGAGGGCGGTGGCGAGGTGCACGGGGTCATGCACTGCTTCTCCGGGGACATGGAGATCGCGCGGCGCGTGCTGGCGCTGGGCATGCACATCGGCATCGCCGGTCCCGTGACCTACCCCAAGTCGCAGAAGCTCCAGCAGGTGGCGGCGCAGGTGCCGCTGGAGCGGCTGCTCGTGGAGACCGACTGCCCCTATCTCGCGCCGCAGCGCTACCGTGGCAGGCGCAACGAGCCGGCGTACGTGATGTATGTGGCCGAGCAGATCGCGCGCATGCGCGGTCTCAGCTTCGATGAGGTTGCGCGCATGACCGCCGAGAACGCGGCCGCCCTCTTCAGCCTCGACGGCGGCGTGTGACCGACGCGGCGTCTCCAACGGCGGATGGCAACAACGGGCCGGTCAGGCGACCGGCCGCGCGAACGGGAAACGGCAACGGCAACGGCAACGGCCGAACGGCAACGGCGGGCCGGTCAGGCGACCGGCCGCTCCAAACGGCAAACGGCGACGGCCGACGGCGACGAGCCATGCATGTCTTCCGCCCCTGCCGCGTCTTGCCCGAGATTCCC
>CAZTZN010000041.1:0-10275 GCA_964617715.1 uncultured Armatimonadia bacterium
GGAAGCCGTAAAGTGCCCCCCCACCGTACTCCTCGGGGTCGAGCGCCGCGCCGAGGATGTCCGCGAACGAGGCCACCAGCGTGGTTCGCCCCGTCGCGACGTCGGTGAGATAGAGGCCGTCGTCAGCGGACGCGCCGTGGTTGAGCGGGATATGCTCGTCGGGGGCGATGACGCCGTAGCCGCGCTGCGTCCGGCGGGTACGCAGCAGGCACGGCGCGGCCAGCTTCGTCCCGTCGGGCGAGACCATGTAGAGCCCGGCCTCGATCTCGTGGCGCTCGCCGGACAGCGGATCCATGCGCACGCTGAAGGGCAGCCAGCGATCGACGTGCATGTCGATGAACCACAGCTCGCGGTCGCTCGCCCCCCACTGTACCTGCGCCCCGAGCTGGGTGTCCCAGCCGTGGGTGAGCGCCACGACCTCGTGCTCACCGCTCTGCAGGTCAATGACCACGACCTGCGCGGGCTCGCCGGGCACCGGCATACGGTCCTCGGCCGGCAGGCGCGTGAGCCCGACGTAGCGGCCCGAGGGGCTGATGGGTGAGGTGTCGAAGAAGCGGTGGAAGCAGCCATCGATGCCGGCGGTGATGCGCCAGATCGGCGCGGCCGGGTCATGCTCCGTGTAGCGCGGGAAGCTCGCGTCCAGGTCGATACCCATGATGTCGCCTCTCTGACATCGAGATTCGCCCGCCGCGCGCGGGGCGGCGACAGGAGAGGATGGCTGCGATGACAGGGACCATGCTGCTCGTGGCGACGGACGTCGAGCACGGGGTCGCCATCGAGCGCCTGCACAGCGACGTCGGGCTCTCGCCGGGCGGGACGCGAATCATCGAGTTCACGCCGGAGAGGCGGGCGGCTATCCTCTCCAGTGCAACCTTTGCTCCGGCCCGGGCCACGAGGACATGCGCGGGACGCTCGTCGTCACCGAGCAGTCGGCGCGCCCGGTCGCGCGCCGAGCGCGTACGGCCATCAGCCTCCATCGGCCGCGACCAGCGGGATCGCGCCCAGCGACTCCTCGCCGGGCTCGCCGCTGTGCAGGTAGAGCGTGTCATTGAGTACGTGCATCCAGTGCACGAAGAAGAACTCGCCCGGCAGCGCCAGCGTCCACTCGCCGCTGCGCGACGCGCAGCCGAGGACCTGGTCGGGCAGGTGGAAGAAGAGCGACGCGCTGCCCGTGGCCCACGTATCCGCGTCGATCAGGGTTCCGGGGCGTGGCTGGTAGCTCCACAGCGTCTCGCCGGTCGCGAGGTCGTAGCCGCTGAGCAGATCGGGGGCGATGGCGACCACGGTGTCACCGGCCACGAACAGGCGGCTGAGCACGATCGAGCTGAAGGGCGCCCGCCACACGCTCTGCAGGTCGGCCACGGTGACGCATGTAACCTCGCCACCGTCACTCGGGTAGTAGACGATCCGGTCGCCGGCGACCACCGAGGCCATGTGCCGGGTCTCGAACTGCTGCAGCGGCTCGCCGTCGGTCCGGCCGAAGACGCTGACGTCGCCCGGCCGCTGCACCACCAGCCGGTCACCGACCGCGTAGAGCACCTCGGCCTGGTCGGCGGCCAGCGGCTGGCTCCAGATGGCCTCGCCGGAGGCCGGATCGAGGCGCCACAGCCCCTCGTGGCTGGCGCAGTAGAGTTCACCCTCCAGCACGAAGATCTCGGACACGTGCTTGAGGTCAAGTGACCACAGCACCTCGCCGGTCTCGGCCGACAGCGCGCCCATGCCCTGGTCCATGGTGGCGGCGATGATGGCGTCGCCGCTGGCCACCAGCGGCGAGGTCAGCGAGAACCCCACCTTGCGCTGCCAGGCGATCGCGCCGCTGGACGGGCGCAGGGCGTAGACAGTCCCGGCCACGGTCACGTAGAAGGTGTCGTGCGCGGCCAGGAAGGCGCCGCCGATGCCCTGGCCGGGCCGGTTGCGGTCGCGGAACCACTGGCTCTGGTGGAACTCGGGGCTCAGGTCGCGGCCGGTGTCGAGCATCCCCTGCAGCGGCTGCTGCCAGCCCACGGTCCCGTCCGCCACCGAGACCGCCGCCACCCGATCCCACAGCGCGAGCAGCAGCACCCCGGCGGTGGTGTTGACCGCGCGCGGCTTCGAGGGCAGGTTCACCGACCACAGCACATCGCCGGTCGCAAGGTCCATCATCACCAGGTCCGGCCGCTGCATGTCCTCGGTCGCCTGGGTCATGGGCAGCAGGCCCTGCTCCAGCAGCTCCGGCAGCGGAAGCACCACCGTCCCCCAGGCCTCCCACACGTAGTGGGCGGGCTCGGGAAGGTCCTCCTGCGCCGCCGCCGGGCCGCCGAGCCCGACCGCGCACGCGGTCAGCAGTGCCACACGCACCAGCCGGCCATGACGAATCGCGCAGTCCATCACACCGACCTCCCACGCGTCCATTGATGCGCGCTGTGCTACTCCAACTCACGGTAGTCCCGCAGCAGGCGGTGCAGGTCGCGGATCATCTCCTCGGGCGCCCCACCAGGCTTGCTGAACCGCTTGATTATCTCGTCGAGGCGGTCGTTCAGCTCCTGCAGGTCGCCCGGCGCGGCCACCGGCGTCCAGCCGCCGACGACGATCTGTCGCACCGCGATCTTCGCGAACTTCTCGGCCTCGAAGGCGATCTCCTCCACGCGGTCGAGGTCGAGGCCCTCGAACACGAACTCGAGCCGCCGCACCTCGCCGGTCACCGGCTGCACTGTGCGCGCGAGGACCTCGCCGTCCTCGTCGAGCGCCTCGAGGATCAGCTCCTCCTCCTGCCCGAGGCGGAAGTCGCCGCTGGCGATGGTGGCTGCCACCACGCCGATGCGGCGCGACCGCACCCGGGTCAGGTGCGGCCGATGCCACGAGATGGTCATCCAGTCGAGCAGCAGCAGGTCGTTGGTGAGCGGCTCCCTGAGTTCCAGCTCCGCCTGCCGCAGCACGCTCGAGTGCATGGTGACCGCCATCCGCGGGCTGTCCACAGTGACGCCCAGCACCTCGACCTGCGCGCCCTCGCGATCGTGCATCAGCTCCAGCAGGTGCACGATGCGCCCCGCCGACCACTCCGGCCCGAACACCAGTTCGTGCGGCCCGGCCTCCTCAGGGAAGTCCTGGCGCAGGCGCTCAGTGACGCCGTCGTCGTAGGTGAGCTTGAGCGAGATGGTGGGCCGTGGCGGTTCGACCGGCTCCAGCCACCGTGCCTGCACGAGCACGCGCGACGCGTCCAGGGCCACCGTCGCCTGCGCCGGGCTGCCCGGGCGCAGCACGACGCGCTGGCCATCGGCGATGCTGTCGCCCTCATCGACGCGCCAGAGCTGCAGTGGGACGGCCTCGGTGCGCGCCCACCCCGCACTCGTCACCACCATCATCAGCGCCACGGCCGTCACCACTCGGTTCATCGCCATCGCTCCCTCACGTGCGGTGTGCGCGTCCTCATGCGTGCGTGACTCGCCCGAGCAGGCGGCGCCGTCCGGGCGCTCGCCTCTCAGTCATAGCCCACCCCGCTGGCTTCGAGGGCGTCGGCATCGATGAACTGCAGCGAGTAGAGCCGGCAGTTGCGGCCGGTGATGCGCAGGCGCACGGTGCGGCCCACCAGGGCGCCCAAATCCACGCGCGAGGGCTCACGCAGATGCGCCACCCGACGCACGGAGTTGCCGCACATCGGCCCGCTCGCCTCCCCGGAGAACCCCTCGATGCCGCGTCCCGCCTCGTCGAGGAACTCGATCATCACGTGGCCTCCCGCGCCACCGTCGAAGTTGAGCAGCAGGCGGTCGGCGGGCATCACGAAGGGCCTGGTGACGATCTCGCCGCCATCGGCGCCGGCGTCCTGGGAGACGAAGCCGTCGAGGCGGATGCGCGCGCGGCCGATGGCGCCGAAGCGAGGCGGATAGGGCTTGTGATGGCCGGAGTGGTCGAGGTCGAAACCGGCGTAGTAGAGGAAGGTCTCGTCGCCCACGGGCACCATGCCCTGAGCCATGTAGATGCGCTCGGAGTCCCAGGCGCCGCCGGTGCCCAGGCGCACGAAGGTGTCGGGCAGCAGGGTCCATTCAACGCCGTCGCGGCTGGTGGCCAGAGCCACGTCGAGCCGGTTGGCGATGCCGTAGTGGTAGAACGCGCTGGGGAGCATGACGTAGTTGGGCGCGCCCGGCCAGTGCAGCACGATGGGGTTGTAGAGGTCCATCCAGCCGCGGTGATGCTCCATGTCGGTGCCCGGCGGGTCGGGATCGAGCACCCTGTCGGGCGCGGGGAAGCGGGTGAAGTCCGTGCTCTCGGTGCGCCCCACGCAGCGGTGGTGGAGCCGCCCGCTCACCGTCAGGTCCTCGACGGTGAAGCCCTCGTTCCAGCGTACGTAGGCGACGTACCTGCCGATGCGCTCATCGTAGAAGGCGACGTTCTGCGTGTCGGTGTACCAGGGGATGATGCTCGCCGCGGGGTAGATGGTCCAGCGGATGCCGTCGGCCGAGTGGGCGCCGCGGATGCCGCGGTACCTGCCGCCGCCGAGCAGGTTGCCGTCGAAGATCAGCTTGTAGCGCTCCTCCGGGGGCGCGACCGGGTCGATGAAGACCGTGCCGTGGTACTCGGATGGCGACCGCACCTCGAAGACGATGTTGTTGGCGGCGCTGCCCTCGTACTCAATGAGGCCGAGGCTGGGGCGTTCGAAGTTCACACCGTCGGTGGAGGTCGCCAGGCACAGGCGCGCGCGCTCGTCCTCGCCGTAGGCACTGTAGTAGAGCTTAATGACGCCATCGTCGGCGAAGACCGTATTGTGCCACCACACGCGCGCGCGCTCCCACGGCATCTCGGCGCGTAGCACCGGCTCGGGGTCGCGGATTGCTTCGCGCACGGTGGTCACGAAGCCCTGCTTGCGCTCGAAGAGAATGTCGTCGAAGAGCAGCCACCTGTCGGTCCCGATCTCCATGGCTCGCCTCCACGCCGCGCGGCCTGACTTCCCGGACGGCCCTGTCGCTGGGATTATGCCCCAACCGGGCGGCGAACACCTGCCGGGGCGCGCAGCTTGTCGGGCAGGAAGAGCGTCGTCGCCCACGAACTGCGCGGTGGAGGAGCCGTCCGGCACCCCCGGGAAGGATGCGGGCGCATGAAGATCGCCGGCCACGACATCGAGATCCGAAACGCGACCAAGGTCTTCTTCCCCGACGCCGGGCTGACCAAGGGTGACCTGGTTGAGTACTACCGCCGTGTCGCCAGGGTGATGATCCCGCACATCCGGCACTACCCGGTGACCATGCTCCGCTACCCCGATGGGCTGGGAGGCGACGGCTTCTATCACCGAGACACGCCCGACTTCTACCCCGAGTGGATCCGGCGGGTCATCGTGCCCAGGCGCGAGGGCGGCACGTTTGAGGCGCCGGTGGTGGACAGCGCTGCGGCGCTGGTCTATGTCGCCAACCAGGCGTGCATCACCCCGCACCTGTGGCTGGCACGCGCCGATGACCTTGAGCGGCCCGATCGGATGATCTTCGATCTCGACCCGCCTGAGGAGGTCGGCGCTTTCACGATGGTGCGGCGAGCCGCGCAGGATCTGCGCGAGGCGCTCGAGGTGGTGGGCCTGAGCCCGTGGGTGATGACCACCGGTTCCAGAGGCCTGCACGTGGTGGTGCCGCTGCGCCGCGAGCACGGCTTCGACACGGTGCGCAGGTTCGCGCACGACCTCGCCGAGGTGGTGGTTGCGCGCAGCCCCGACAGCTACACACTTGAGCAGCGCAAGAAGAAGCGGGCGGGGCGGCTGTTCCTCGACGTGCTGCGCAACGCCTACGCAGCGACGGCGGTCGCGCCCTACGCGGTGCGCGCGCGGCCCGGTGCGCCGGTAGCCACGCCGCTTGACTGGCACGAGCTGGGGGACGGCGACCTCGGCCCGCGGGACTGGACGATCGAGAACCTCTTCCGCCGCCTCGGCCACAAGCGCGACCCGTGGCGGGGCATGATGCGCCATGCGCGTTCGCTCGAGGGCCCGCGCGAGAAGCTCAAGGCGATGCGAGCGGAGCGGGACTGACCCGCAAGCGGGCGAGGGCGCCGCCCCCGCGCTCAGCCCCGGTGGACTGCGACCGTGGTCTCGAAGCGCCGGGTGAGGCCGAGGTGCCTGCCATCGAGGATGACGGCGCGAGCCGCCTCCGAGTCCGGCACGCCGATGGTGCCGGTGCGCTGCTTTCGTGCACGCGCGGCAGTCGCCATCGGACTCCCTCCTCGCCGGACAGGATCCACCCGCGGCAGCCGACGCCGGTCGCGGTTGCCCCCCACCGCGACCGGCACGGGTCCGGCACAAGGCTATCCTGCAGCTACTTCAGCGGGAACCAGTAGTCGGGTTTCATGAGTTCCTGCACGTTCAACCACTTGGCGTGGCCGTCCGCGAAGACGTTGTTCAGACCGCCGTTGTGAGTTCCGGTCTCAGGGTGGTTGTACATCGTGTTCATCCTGCTGATGGTGGTCTGGGGGAAGAAGCGCCAGCACAGGCCCACGGCCGAGCCGTCACTGTAGCCCAGCACATTGCGCATCCACCAGTAGCCGAGGGCGCCTTCGGTGATGACGATGCGCTCAGCCGGCTCGAGCAGGTCCGATTCCGAGACGCCCTCGTAGATGATACCGGTGCGCGGTGGCGAGATCTGCTGGCCGGGGAAATAGCCGAACTGGATGTTGTAGGCGTACCCGGTCGGCCAGCGAGCTTTGGAGGGGCAGACGATTATCTGCGTATTGTTGATATACGGACTGAGAAAGTAGGTGTACCATGTGCCCCAGGGGCTGAAGCTGGTCGAGTACGGGTAGAAGCCGTCGTAGTCGCTCTTGTACATCTCCACGGCCAGACCGATCTGTTTGGTGTTGCTCAAGCATGAGGCCGCTCGCGCCTTCTCGCGTGCCCGGGCGAATACCGGGAACAGTATCGCCGCGAGAATGGCGATGATGGCGATGACCACAAGCAGCTCAATCAACGTGAAGCCCGTCCGTTTCGTCACCACTACCGTCACCTCCCAAGCATTTGCCTAACGTGGTCCCCCCTCCGGAGCGAATACACACCTTCGGGGCGCATCACCTCCCCGCGAAGGCATGAGGAACAGGACGCTGTATGTTGGTACGCGCCATCCGACTCAGCCATCAGCCGGTGGATGGCAGATCTCACGGCTCAAGCTGCCACCAGACCATCACCGCTCTCATCGGCCCGCAGACCGTAGCCGCATCGACGGCCCCGTGCTGCACGAAGGCGATGAGCGTAGCAATGGTATTCTTCCACGGCACCGACGTGTGACCTCCGTAACCACCGTAACCACGCGTGCAGGTATCGCACCCGCGCGGCCGGAATCTCGTGCTGGAGCTGCGCACATGCGCGGCGCAGGCATGATGCTGCTCGCATCGATCATCGCGATGAGTTCGCCGGAGGTGCTCATGGCTCAGGAACCGGACTGGGTGCGGGTGACGGAACATGCGCAGTGGGCCCCGCGCGATTCGTGCGGCGAGGTGGTCCACGACGGGCGCATGTGGCTGCTGGGCGGATGGTTCAGCTCGAACATCATCGGCCCCCGCGATGTGTGGGCGTCGGCGGATGGGGCCAACTGGGAGCCGGTCACCGAGGAGGCCGGCTGGCGGGCCGGCGACCTGCCCACCACCGTGGTCCACGACGGCCGCATGTGGTTGATGGGCGGCTGGTACGCCGGGCGTCTGCCCGAAGGCGGCGCCAGCAACGAGGTGTGGTCCTCCCCCGATGGCGCGAGCTGGGAGTGCGCCACCGCAAGCGCCGGCTGGAGTCCGCGCTGCGGCGCCGCCGGAGCGGTCTTCGATGGGAAGATGTGGGTGCTCGGGGGCACCGAGCAGTACTTCTTCGGCGATGACGCGGACCTGCGCAGTGATGTGTGGTACTCGACCGACGGCGTCACGTGGACCCAGGCCACCGCGCGGGCCCCGTGGTCACCGCGCGCCTACCACGCCGCGCTGGCGTTCGACGGGAAACTGTGGGTATTCGGCGGCGGCAACTACCTGCCCGAGTACCACGGCTGCAACGATGTCTGGAGTTCGCCCGACGGGGTCAACTGGACGCGGGTGACCGAGCGCGCGCCGTGGCCGCCACGCATCTGGTTCTCGGCCGTGGTCTACCGCGGCTGCATGTGGCTGCTGGGAGGCTGGTCCGATGGCCCCTCGCGCAACTGGAACGACGTGTGGTACTCCCGCGACGGGGTCACCTGGCACGAGCTGAAGACCCCGACCGTCTGGTCGGAGCGCCACGAGCATTCGGCCTACGCCTACGACGACAGGCTCTGGGTGGTCGGCGGCAACGCGTGGCCGCTGGTCAACGACGTGTGGTATCTGGCGCTGCCGCAGGACTGGTCGGGACAACGCTGAGCACAGGACCGGACGGGCGCACAGGCGCCATCCGCGGCACCGCGCCGACCCGACCCGGGATCAGTCCTGCGCTACGAAGCGCGCGAAGCACTCCATCATCAGACAGATGGCGGTGGAGCCCGGGTCGGGCTGGCCGATGCTCTTCTCCTTGAGCCAGCCGCCCCGGCCGTGCTTCGCCTCCATCTGCTTCGTCAGCTCCACCGCCTCAACGCAGGCTTCATGAGCCCGTCGCGCGGCGTCGGGCAGGCTGCTGCCGGACGCGACCTCCTCCTTGAGCGCCTCGGCCATCGGCAGCAGGACATCGAGGATGGTCTTCTCACCGGGCCGGGCGCCGCCGCGAGCGCTCACGCCCGACGCGGCCGCCTCCAGCATCGGCGGCAGGTCGGCGAGGGTGATCTCCTCCTGATCGCGGACGGCCTTACCGGCGCTCATCAGCGCGGTGGCGAAGATCGCCCCGAAGGTTGAGGCCGCCGCGCGATTGAAGTTCATTCCGCTACGCGCGATGATGGTCCCGGGCGTCTCGCCCTCGAGATCGGCGAGGCCGTCGCCGATGGCTCTCATGCCGATCGAGACGGTGATGCCCAGGTCGCCGTCACCCATGCGGGCGTCGAGGTCGCGCAGCTCATCCTTGTGCCCCGGCATCTCCTCAGCAAGCATACCCAGGAAGGCGATGATGTCGGCGCCGGTCAACTTGTCCATGCGCTGCTCCCTCCAGCCGGTCCCGTCGGGCCGTTCCGCCCTTCAGTCGTTCACTCGTCTGTGGCTTGCTGTCATGCTGCGCCGTTCGCCATCGTGGCCCGCCGCTATCGAGGCCACTGAAGCAGGAAGGGCGAGTACGCGGGGGCGTCCAGCAGGCGCTTGAGGTCGCCCTCGAGTTTGAGCAGGCTGACCGACGCCCCGGCCATTTCCATCGACGTGGCATACTCGCCGACATAGGCGCGATAGACACCAATGCCCGCGTCGTCAAGGATCGCCCTGGTGCGGCGGTACATCAGGAACAGCTCTTCCGGCGGCGTGGCCCCGAGGCCGTTAATCAGCACCGCGACTTCGTCGCCGGACCGGAAGGGCAGGTCGGGCAGCACGTTCTCCATGATCTCGTCCACGACATCATCCACGGGCATGATGTCGGTGCGGCGCAAGCCGGGCTCGCCGTGGATGCCCATGCCCAGCTCCATCTCGTTCTCGCCCAGGGTGAAGGTGGGCTCGCCCGCGGCCGGGATGGTGCACGAGGTCAGGGCCACGCCCATCGAGCGCGTGTTGAAGGTGGCAAGTTCCGCCGCGGCGGTGACCTCGGCGAGGTCCCCACCCTCCTCGGCGCGCGCGCCGGCGATCTTGTAGGCAAAGAACAGGCCCGCGACCGCGCGCCGGCGGTCCATCTCCTCGACCGGGGCGGAGACCACGTCGTCGCGCGCCAGCACAGTGGTGACCTCGATGTCCTCCATCTCGGCCATCTCGACCGCCATGCCGAAGTTCATGACGTCGCCCGAGTAGTTGCCGTAGAGGTGCAGCACGCCCGCGCCGCCGTGGGCGGCCCTGGTGGCGGCCAGCATATCGTCGGGCGATGGCGACGAGAACACGTTGCCGATGGCGACCGCGTCGAGCAGTCCCGGACCGACGTAGCCGAGGAAGACCGGGATATGCCCCGAACCGCCACCGGTGATGATGGCGACCTTGCCCTCGATGGGGCCGTCGGCGCGCATGAGCGCGCGGTCCGAGCCCGGGCAGCGCTTGAGGTGGTCGGGCCGGGCGAGCAGGATGCCCTCGATGGTCTCGTCCACGAACGCCATCGGGTCGTTGATGAGCTTCTTCATCGGCGACCTCGCCTCCTGTCGAGCGTCAGTGCTTCGCCCACCGGTTTTCGCGATGCGCGCTCATCGACCTCCTGCGCGCGCAGCAGACCTCACTGGTCCGACAAGATCTCCTGTGCCGGGGCCGGTCAGGCGACCGGCCCCTCCAAAC
>CAZTZN010000041.1:10375-29071 GCA_964617715.1 uncultured Armatimonadia bacterium
ACGCGACCGAGCAGTCGCCCGACCGGCCCGGCCGTTCGCCGTCCGCCGTCCGCTCACGCCACGCCCATGACGTGAATGAGACCCAAAGCCGACGCCGCGAGTACGATCGCGCCGACAAAGCCCACCACCAGCGGCCTGGCGCCGATGCCCTTGAAGGCGCTGAAGCGCGTGTTCAGGCCGATCCCCGCCATCCCCAGCAGGATCAGGAACTTGCCCCACGAGGTGAACGAGGCGATCGCCACGTCGGTGAAGAAGCCGTAGCTGCGCAGTGCGACCATCACGAAGTAGCCGAACAGGAACCACGGCAGGCCGCGCGTCCAGTTCACGCGCTTCGTCGTCTCGACCTCATCCGCCGCGTCGCAGTGCCTGCGGCCATAGCAGCCGTACCACAGCGCCAGCGCCAGCGCGAGCGGCCCGATGAAGGTGTTGCGCACCAGCTTGGCGGCGGTGGCGATGTCCCCGGCCTGCTCCGAGAAGATGAAGCCTGCGCCCACGGCCTGCGGCGTGGACTGCACGGCGGTTCCGGCGAACAGCCCGAAGATAGTGTCCGCGCCCGGCGCGACCAGCATGAATATCTTCGGGTAGAGCACCATCGCCACCACACCCCACAGCGCGATGGTGCCGATGGCGTAGGAGGTCTCCTCTTCCTTCGCCTCGATCAGGGGTGCGGTGACCGCGATGGCCGAGCCGCCGCAGATGGTGGTCCCCACCGACAGCAGCAGGGACAGCCGCTGGCTCAGTCCGAAGGCCTTGCCCAAAAAGTAGATCACCCAGAAGCCCACGACCATGGTGCCCAGGATGACGGCGAGCATCGCCGGGCCCTGGCTGAGCACGGTGTTCACGTCGAGCCCCGCGCCGATGAGCACGATGCCCACGATCAGCGGCGTTTCGAAGGCCTTTATGCCCGGAGCGGTCGCGGCGGGCAGGATGCCCGAGTTACACAGGGCGATGCCCAGGATGATGGCGATGACCGCGGGCTCAAGCGGATTGCTGCCCCGGACCACGACCAGGCCCGAGACGAACGCCGAGATGATGGCGATGGCGAGCATGAGCAGCCAGCCGGGCAGGAACTCCTGCTCAATCTTCATGTGGGCACATCTCCTCAAACGCGGATGCGCACGACTGAGGCGCCATCGTAGCACGCCGCGCATACGGCGACAAGTGCCGGTCCCGCGCAACTCGGCTGCGGGCAGGATTCGCCTCGCCATGCGCGAACCTGCCGCCGCATGCCAGTCTGCACAGGTGGTGATGGCGATGGCCGCGCAACCGCGTGGATACTCAATCCCGCTGATCGACCTCAACGACGAGGTGCACCGCCAGGTGACCGTCGATCGCGAGCCGGGGCAGTACCTGGGGCATCCGACCACGGTGTTGCTCGAGGATCAGCGCACCATGTACTGCGTCTACCCCAAGGCCCACGGGCGCGGCGCGCTGGTGCTCAAGCGCAGCGATGATGCCGGCCTGACCTGGAGCGAGCGCCTGCCGGTGCCCGAGAACTGGGCGACCTCGCTCGAGGTGCCCACCATCTACCGGGTGGTCGATCCGCAGGGCGTAAGACGGCTGATCATCTTCTCAGGCCTCTACCCGGTGCGCATGGCCGTCTCCGAGGACGACGGCGTAACCTGGACGCCGCTGGAACCCATCGGCGACTTCGGCGGCGTGGTGGCCATGGCGGACTGCATCCGCCTCAAGGACGGGCGTTACATGGCCACATTCCACGATGACGGCCGCTTCCTGCACAACGAGGGCGAGCGGCGCAACGCCATCGTTTACCGCATCCTGTCCGCGGATGGTGGCCTGACCTGGAGCGACCCTGAACCGCTGGTCACGCACCCCGAGGCCTTCCTGTGCGAGCCGGGGCTGATGCGCTCGCCCGACGGCGCCACCATCGCCATGCTCATGCGCGAGAACAGCCGCACGTTCAACTCGTTCGTGAGCTTCAGCGCCGACGAGGGCGACACCTGGACCGAGCCGGTGGAGCTGCCCGGCGCGCTCACCGGCGATCGCCATCAGGGAGTCTACGCGCCGGACGGTCGGGTGGTCATCTCTATCCGCGACATGTGCCATGACAGCCCGACCTGGGGCGACTGGGTGGCGTGGGTCGGGACCTGGGAGGACATCGCGGAGGGTCGCGAGGGCCAGTATCGCGTGCGCCTCAAGGATAACACCAGGGGCGCCGACTGCGCCTACCCGGCGCTCGAGGTGCTGCCCGACGGCACCATCGTCGCCACCACCTACGGCCACTGGACCGAGGGCGAGGAGCCGTGGATCCTGAGCGTGCGCTTCACACTCGATGAGCTGGATGAGAGGGCGAGCGCATGAGCCCCGAGCGTGTCGATGGCGAGTTCCGCGCTCCCGATTGGGAGAGCTACCGGATGGCGACCCGCGATCCGTTCGTCGAGCTGGAGCCGCTCGACGCCGAGATCGCGCTGGTCGATGAGGCGCTGGCGGCGCTGGTCGCGCGTGGGATGATCCCGCATGCGGGCTACGACCGCGAGCGCTTCCTGGCCCACCGCACGGCGGTACGGGCGGCCTTCGAGATCCCGTGGACCGCGATCACCCCGCGCCAGGAGCGCCTGATCTGGGCGCTGAGCGCCATCACCCGGCCCGGGCGCATGGTGGCGGCGGGCGTATTCTGTGGCTTCACCTTCATCTGCAACGCCGGCGCGGCCGTGGGACCGGGCGCGACCTACCAGGCCGAGGACCTGGTGGGCGTGGAGATCAAGGCCGAGGAGGCCCGGCGTGCCGAGCGCAATGTGCGGGCGCTCGACCCGACCGGCGTGGCCCGGGTGATCGCCGAGGATGCGGTCGAGGTGGTGGCCCACTATCCGGGGAGCATCGACCTGCTGTATCTCGACGCCGACGGCGACCGCGGGCGCGGCAAGGGCATCTACCTGGAGATCCTCGAGGCGGCATATGATCGCCTGAAGCCCGGCGCCCTGGTGCTCGCGCACAACTCGGTCAACTGCGCCGACAACCTCGCCGACTACCTCGCCTTTGTGCGCGATCCGGCGCACATGGCAGCCAGCATCAACGTCATCCTCGACCCCGAGGGCCTGGAGGTCTCGGCGCGGTGATCGCCCGTGAGAACGGGGCGGGCTCAGAGCCGAACTACGGCCGGCCCCAGGTGTTCCCCAGGAAGCCCTCACACCAGAAGCACGGCTCGTAGTCGCGCTGGCTCACCCACTCCAGCGCCGCAATAACCTTGTCCCTGATGTCAGGCTGATAGTTGCTCAGCTCCTCGCGGAAGTACTGCTCGTGGATGAGCAGCTCGATCAGCTCGCAGGTGTGCGGGCTTTGCTCCTGCGCATCGAGGACCTTCGGCACGTCCTCCACCGAGTAAGAGTTCACCACCTCGTCGCAGGTGACGAAGATCATCCCGGTGGCCGGATCGCGCCAGGCGTCGCGCTGCAGCAGGTGTCGGACCTGCGCGCGGTCGAGATGGTAGCTGGTGCGCGGCGCGCCGTCGGGGTGGAAGCCGGGCAGCGCGATCAGCTTGCGGATACCGCGCGCGTAGAGCGCCTCGACGCCCTCCTGCGTCGCCTCGGCCCAGTGCACGGTTGTGGTGTCGCCGGTGACCGCGGGCGTGGCGAAGCGGTAGATCTCGTCCATCACCATCTCCCAATCGCGCGCCAGCCGCCGGGCGGGGGCATTGCGGTAGATCCACGCGGGCTCGTTCTGCAGCGCGTGGAAGCTCAGGTGCAACCAGTGGGCGTTCTCGGCCCACTCGTCGCGCCACCCGTCGTGCATCTCCGGGAGGATGAAGCCCGGGCACCGGTAGTAGATGTTGATGTGGATCTTCGCCCCGAAGCGCTCGTGCATCTCGCGCCAGAAGGCCAGATACCAGTGGTCGAAGAGCGAACCGGGCTGCTGCTCGGCGAGGTCGCGCAGGAAGAGCACGTTATCATCAACCGAGAACCGGTAGCGCTTGCGCGACTGCCGATCGTAGAGCAGCGCGATGCCGTCCTCGCCCGACGCCGCGGATGCGGTGACGGTCGTCTCGGGCTCGCTCAGCAGCACCCGCGCCGAGAACCGGTCGCCCTCACGGTCTGCGCTCTGCCCGGCCACGACGACCTGCTCGCCCGCGGGCGCCGTTCCTTCGACGGTGATCCACAGCCCCTCGTCGGTCTCCTCGCCGTCGTGGCGGTTGAGCACATCGCCATCCCACGGCGAGGTTATCTGCACCGGCTGTTGCGCGTACCTGGCCATCCCAACCAGCTCCTGAGCCAGCATCTGGCGTGCGCCGCGCAGGTTCGGCATCGGGTCGTAATGTCCTTCCGAGGGGGTACATGGACGGGCCCGACTCCGCGGAGTCGGGCCCGGAGGGCTCACGATCGCTGGCGCCACTCAGAAGCGGCGGGTGAGCTGATCCGACAGGTTCTCGGCGTCGGCACGCCAGTCGGCCCACGGCAGCGCGGGGATGAGCCAGATTTCGCGGTCGCGGGTGATGGCGAGCCGATCGCCGGCGGGGTTGAAGACCGGGAAGCCGTCGGAGCGCTGGTCGGCGGTGACCGCCACCTGGTTGGAGCCGTCGGCGTTCATCATGAAGATATCGAAGTCACCGTTGCGGTTGGAGTGGAAGGCAATCTTCGTGCCATCCGGCGACCATGCCGGTGCCTCGTCGCGGAAGGCCGAGGCGGCGGTCAGGTTGGTGCCCGGGTCGGTCGGGTCGTAGCCGGGATCACCGAGGTTGCTGATGTCCTTGACCCAGATGTCGGTGTTGCCCGCGGCATCGGAGCTGTAGGCGAGCGTGGTGCCGTCGGGTGAGATGACGCCCCAGTGCTCGGAGGCGGGAGTATCGATGAGCGCCATCATGCCCGAGCCGTCGGCGTTGATGATGAAGAGGTCGGCCTCATTGTCCCCGCGGGTGCTGGTGTAGACGATCCTGTCGCCCGAGGGTGCCCAACTCGGCTCGGTGTCGGCGCCTGTGCCCGCATCACTGGTGACCGGAGTGATGCGATCACGGTCGCCGCGGTCAGGGTCGATCAGATAGATGGCGGGCGTGAGCCCGCGTCGGGAGCTGATCGCGATCCTGCTGGCGTCGGGGCTGTAGGCCGGATGGCGGCCGCCCTCGTCGTTGAAGTCCGCATCATTGTCGGAGGCGGTCAGCAGCACCAGACCGCCGCCGGTCTCGTTGATGCTGTAGATGTAGAGCCGGCCGTTGCCACCGAACGACGCGAAGGCGACCTTGGCGTCCATCCCCCACGAGGTCCGCTCGGAGACGTTCTGGTAAACGACCGCGCCGCTGTCGCCGCTGCAGCCGGCGAGTACCACGATGACCGCCCCGAGGAGCGCTGCGAGCAGAACACGAGTGTGCAACCGGCTGATCATGTTAGTATTCTCCCTGGTGCGGGGGCTCCCGCACAGCAGTCGTGAACCAATGGCCGCCCGGCATCGGGCGAGTCTTTGGACACATGCGGACCCATCCGGTTTCTCCCACCGTCGGTGGCGATTATAGCGGCGCCACCCGCGGACGGTCAAGCCGACGCACACTCGGCATGCCCGCAGGTCGTCGCTGGCAGGCGAGGGCGCTCGCCTGCCACGGCACTCAGGCCTGCTCTCCCGGGCCGACGGGCGGAGGACGTCCTGCGCTGCTCCTGAAGGTCGGGCCGTCTGCTCAGACCGGCCACGCCCCGACCCGCCGGGACGCTACCGGCTCAGTGCATAGATCAGCAGGTTCGTGCCCATGCGCAGCGCCTGCAGGCGTGTCTCTTCCGGATCGTTGTGCACCTCGGCGCTCTCCCAGCCGTCGCCGAGATCGGTATTGTACGAATAGAACAGCACCACGCGCCCCTCGTGCACGATGCCGTAGCCGTGTGGTGGCCCGCCGTGGTGTTCGTGGACCTTGGGTAGCCCCTGCGGGAAGTCGAACAGGCAGTGGTAGATCGGATGCGTGAAGGGCAGCTCGACCAGTTCGCGATCGGGGAAGATCAGCGCGACCTCCCGACGGAAATACTCGTCGAGGCCGTAGTTGTCATCAACGTGCAGGAAGCCGCCGCCGAGCATCCACTCGCGCAGGTTGCGCCGCTGTTCGGGGGTGAAGCTGATGCGACCGTGACCGGTGACGTGTATGAAGGCGAAGTCGCGCAGCTCGGGCGCGCCGGGCTCGACCGTCACCTCGCGCTCGGGCAGATCCAGCGCCGAGTGCGCGCGCGCGAAGGCCAGCAGATTCGGGAGCGATGTCGGGTTGGCGTACCAGTCGCCGCCGCCCCCGTATTTGAGCCGGCCGATCAGCTCCTCGCACGCGCCCGGGCGCACGCCGGCGACCGCGAGCAGGAATGCGAGCACGATGGTGGGCCCCGGATGCTTCATGTCAGCCCTTCAGACGAGTCCGCAGTGACGAAGTTCGGGCGTGTCCCGCGCCGCCCGTCGGTGCGTGGTCTGCCGCTCGGAGGGGCCGGTCGCCCGACCGGCCCGCCGTTTCCGCCCACGCGGCGAGCAACGCCCGGGGACAGACGGTCGGGTCACCCTACGCCCCAGCGCCGGCGCAGCAACCAGTCGGCGCCGGCGATGACCAGCAACACCGCGAAGAACGCCGCCGTCCGTGCCGGGCGCAGCTCGATCGTCCGCTCCTCGACCACCGGCGCCAGCGGCAGCAGCCTCGCCATCTCATCCGCGCGCTCGATGGGGAGACAGCGCCCTCCGGTTGCCCGCGCGATCGCCTCCAGCACCTCCGGCCGCGGCCGGTCGGCAAGCTCGCCGACCGGCGCCGTGACATCGAAGCGTCGCCTGGCGCCGATGGTGTCACCGTCCGGCAGACGCACCGTTGCCCTGATCTCGTAGCGGCCGGGATCGCCCGCGAGGAAGCCGGCCACATACTCCCCCGGCGTCCCGCTCGTCGCCAACGGCGCGGCGGGGCTGGGGCCGTCGATGGTCAACTCAACCCGCGCGCCGCCGACGGGCTGAAGGTCGGCATCGCGGACGCAGACAAGCGCATGTACCGGTTCGCCTGCCTCGAAGCTGTCGCGGCCCAATTCGATCACGACCTGCCGGTCGGCGCGCGGCGCAATGAGCCAGCCGATGAGCGTGGTCCACAGGGCCTCCCAGCCGGCCCGGCTGTGGTCATCGGCATCGGCCGACTGCCGCCAGCGCCAGGTGTCGGCGGCCATCACCGCCAGCGTCCGGCCCTGCCCGGCTCGGCCCGCCACCACCAGTGGCCCGAGCGACGTCGAGCCGGACAGACCCTCCATTACGGTCTCCGAGCCGGTCATTACCCCTGAAACCGCGTTCATGCCGTCAAGCAGCGGCAACCGCTCCCAGCCGGTGAAGCCACTCGCGCGCAGCTCCCGGGACAGCTCACCATCACCGGCGACACGTACACTCACCGCATTGCCCAGCATCTCGCCATCCATGCGCACCGGCAGCACGCCGCTCAGCCGGGTGCCCGCCCAGCCCCCGGCGCCGAACGAGTTCTCGCCACCGAGCATCGCCAGCGCGCCACCATCCGTGACGAACTGCGCGAGACGCGCGCGGAAGGCCGGGTCGAGCGCATCCGCTTCGATGTTCGACAGGATGATCGCGCGATAGCGGCTCAGGTCGCCCGCCGCCGACAGGGACGCCCGGCGCGGGTCGCCCGCGTCCAGCCAGAACTCGGCGGGCTCACGCTTGCGCAGCAGGATGACCGCTTCGAGGTCCTCGATGCGCAGCAGCAGGCGGCGCAGGAAGGCATACTCTCGCCGCGGTCGGCCCTCGATGAGCAGCACCCGCGCCTCACGCGGCTCGACCCGCACCACCGTGCTGCGCAGGTTGTTGGCGTCGGTCAGCTCGCCATCGACCGGAGCGATCTCGGCGGTGATCTGCCGGTAGCCGGGCCGGCCCGCCTCGACGGTCACCCGCGCGGGACGATCCACCTCGCCGGCGGGAAGCTCCTCCTGGTGAACCTGGGCATCGTCACGCCGCACCACCAGCGTCAGCGGTCGATCCTGCAGCGAGATCGCCCGCCCCAGCACGCGCACCTCGAACCGCTCGCCCTCCACTACCGCGCGCGGCGCCACCAGCCCGGCCAGGATCGCATCGGGAGGTGGCTCACCTGCGACGCTCAGGCAGAACACCGGGACATCGTAGGCGCCGAGCGCCTCGGCCACGCGCGCGGGGGGCCGGGCGGTGGAGTCCGCGCCATCGGAGATCAGCAGGCACGCGGCGGGGGGGTGCGCGCGCGGCACGCGCAGCATCTCGCTGAGCGCCGCCTGCAGGTCGGTGCGCCCCCCCACCGACCGGGGCTCGATCTCCTCAACGGCCTCGGCGTGGTCGGTGATGCGGTAGCGCTCGATCTCGACCTGCGCGAGAGCGCCGCGCACAGGCCCGTCACCAAGCGCATCCACGGCCGCCGAGAGCCGCGTGCGGCCATCCCCGAGCGGCGCCGCCATGCTCTTCGAGCAATCAACCCCCACCAGCGCCAACGCCGGGCGGCTGATACGGGCGCGCCGCGGGAGCGCCGGATCGAGGACCGCCGCCAGGACCAGCGCGAGCACGATGGCGCGGAGGGTCACCAGCACGAAGCGATGCCGCCGCGGTCGGCCCCGCAGGCGGATCCAGCAGACATAGAGAGCGGCGCCGGCGACCACGCCCCCGGCGATGACGAGCAATGCGTGCGCATCGAGGCCATTCATGAGTGCTATCCGATGATAGCATACGCGATATTGAGCGGCAATGAACTCTATTTCTGCTCCTGGTGTTGACGCAGGTCAGCGCCATATGATACAATTGTGACGCGAAGCTCTTGGTAAACGCAAGGCACTGTCGTAGAGCCGTGATGCAGTAGCAGTATGACGGGGGTCCGATGATGCGACAGCGGTGGCCGGTCGCGATGGTGCTGGTGGCGCTGCTGGCAGCGCCGCCCGCGCTGTTGCGCGTCTCTGCGGCACATGCCGTGGACATCGACGCCATGCTCGCCGACGCGGCCGCCATGATGGGCCGCGGCGACGTCGGCGGCGCGCTGGCCACGGCCATGCGCGCGTGCGATCTGGCGCCTGAGCGCCCGCAGGTACATGCCACTTTGGGCATCATCTATCAGCGCCAGGGCGACCGGACGCGGGCCCTGGCCTCGCTGGCGCGCTTCCAGCTCGCGGGCCTGCTGGCGCGCGGCGCGTCCGATGAGAGCCTCACCCACGAGATAGCCGAAGCCGAGGCCACGCTCGTTTACCTGATCAACCAGGAACGCACCAGCCGCGGACTGCCGGCGCTGTGGCCCGATCTGACCCTCGCCGAGATGGCGCGTCAGCACAGCGAGGAGATGCGGGACCTCGGCTACTTCAGCCACGGCTCGCCGCTGCGGCGCAACTGCACGCTCGAGAACCGCTTCCGCAACGCCTTCAATACCGCGCCGCGGGCCGTGGCGGAGAACGTCGCGCGCATGGCGGGCACGCTGTGGTCGTTCACCCCCGAGAACATCCGCGACAGCCACGACCGACTCATGGCCAGCCCGGCTCACTGCGCGAACATCCTCTGGGACCGCCCCGATCACGTGGGCGTGGGTATCGCGGTCAGCAACTCCGGCGATTACTGGATTACTGAGAACTTCGCATTACTCGACGAGTGACCGCTCCGGAACATCCTCTCCCCCGGCTTCGTTAACGCCACAGGGCAATCACTCCAGCGACCGCACGCGCCTGCGGAGGGTTGATCGTGTCTGCCGGGGGCACAGACCGCCGCACACACCTGAGCACGCGCCTCGTGGGCGCGCAGTGGCATCACTTCGAGGAGATCGACTCCACGAACCTCGAGGCGCTGCGCCTGCGTGAGCGTGGGGCGCCCGTGGGCACGGTTGTGATCGCCGACACGCAGACCGCGGGCCGCGGGCGTCTCGGTCGTCGCTGGGATGACCTGCCGGGCCGCTGCCTGCTGATGTCGGTACTGCTGGCGGCGCCCGCGCAGGCGCCGGGCATGCTCCCCGCCGCGGCGGCGCTGGCGGCGGCGGAGGCGGTCGAGGCGTTGTCCGGAGTGCGCGCGCAAATCAGGTGGCCCAACGATCTGCTGGTCGGTGGCCGCAAGCTCGCGGGCATCCTTGCCGAGGGACCGGCGGGCGGGCCAGCGGCGGCAGGTATCGGCGTGAACGTCAACGGGGCGCCCGGTGATCTGCCACCGGCCCTGCGCGAGCGCGCGACCTTCGTCTCCCACGAGGCCGGCCGTGAGATGGCGGTCGCGAGGCTGGCCGACGAGCTTGCGAGGCGCCTGGACGCGGTGTATCATCTGCTCATGTCCGGGCACACGCCGGCGCTTGTCGAGCGCATTGCCGAACGCGATGCCCTGGCCGGGCAACATGTCCGGGCGCGCGCGGGTGAGCGGACGCTGGCGGGTACCGCGGTACGCTGGCTGGAGGACGGGCGCCTGCTGCTGCGCGATGACGGAGGCCGTGAGGTGGCGCTCGAGGCGGGTGAGGTGACGCTGCTCTGATGCGTATGACCGGACGCTGCGCCGCAATCCTCCTGGGGCTCGTCGTGACCCTGGCGGCGGGTGCCGCATATGCCGGCGTGGGCGAAGACCTGCAGGCGGGCTGCGAGGCGCTCTACCGCGGCCGCTGGCAGGCCGCGCGGGCGAGTTTCGAACGCGCGTACGCCGCCGACGCCACCTGCGCGGAGGCGCTGGTCGGTCGCGGCGCGGCGCTGCTGCAGCAGGGGCGATACGACGAGGCCGCCGATCTCTTCGGCCAGGCGACGGTGCTCGCCCCCGAGATGGCGGCCGCGCACACCGGCCTCGGAGCCTGCCGCTACCTGACCAAAGGCACCTACGAGGCGATGATCGACTACCGCCGCGCGCTGGGCTACGCCTCCGGCGGGCGCGCCGCGGTGCGCGCCAGCGCGGCCTACCTGGCCTGCCGCCTCGGGCTCTACGAGAGTGCGCTGGCCGACGCGAACGCCGCCGTCGCCGAAGACCCCGACGAGCCCCTCGCGCGTCATGTCCTCGGCGCCGCGCTGCTGGCGCTGGGTCGCAATGATGAGGCGGTGCAGGCGCTCGGCCGCCCGGCCGACTGGGGACGCCAGCCCGCACCGGGCAGGTTGGAGGTGCCCTCGGCGCTGATGTCGCCGGAGGCCTCCTACTGGGCGGAGCACGCCCTCGATGACCGCCGGCGCCTCGCCGCCGTCCCCCAGCACCTGCTGGCGGATGCCGGCGCGGCCACGACACCCGCCGACGTCGAGCCGCCCGCGGTGCCGCGAATCCCCTCCGACATGTCCCCCCGGTTGCGCATTATCCGCCCGATCGCGGGCACGGTGGTAAGCGGCACCATCGAGATGACCGTGGACACCGACGGGTCGCTGCCGATCCGCCACATCGCAGTGCTGCTCGATGACACCTTCATCGCCATCAGCAACGTGCAGCCCTTCCGCGCCAGCGTGGACACCAGCCGCGTCCCCGACGGTGTCCGCGAGCTGCGCGCTCAGGGCTACGCCGCCAGCGGCGAGGTCCTCGCCGAAGCGGCCATCATCGTGCAGGTGAGCAACGGCGCGCGCACCCTCGCCCCCGCGGAGCGCGCGGCGCGCAAGGCTGCTCGCGATGAGCTGACCCGGTTGCTGGCGCTGCGCGCCACGCCGCTGACCACCACGCAACTGCTGGGCCGAGCGCTTGAAGCCGCCAACCGCGAGGCTGAGGCGGTCGCCTCCTACGAGTACGTCTTCGCGCACGACCCCATGCTGCCGGGCGTGCGCACCGATCTGCTGCTGGCCTACCGCACCATGGGCCTGGGGGCACTGGAGCCCTCACGCGAGATTTACTTCCTGCGCGAGCCCGCTGCGGTAGCGCTGACCTTCGACGATGGCCCGCATCCGGTCATGACCCCGTGGATCCTCGACCTGCTGGACCGCTACGGCTACCGCGCGACCTTCTTCCTCGTCGGCAAGCAGGCGGCCATGTACCCGGGGCTGGTGCGCGAGACCGCCGAGCGCGGCCACGAGCTGGGCAGTCACAGTCATACGCACTGCAACCTGTGCACACTCGATCGGCTGGGGGTCGAGCAGGAGCTGGTGCGCTCGCGGGCGGCCATCCGCCAGGCCTGCGGGCGCATGGTGACTTTGTTCCGCCCGCCGGGAGGTAACTACGACCAGGACGTGCGCTTCGCGGCGGCCGCCACCGGCTTCGTCCCCGTGTTCTGGACCGAGAACATCGGCAACTACCCCGGCCGCGACGGCGCCAGCATCGCCGAGGCGATGGACCACAAACTCGCCGCCGGCGGCATCGCGCTCCTGCACAACGGCTACGACGAGACCGAGGTCGCCCTCCCCCACCTCCTGCGCCGCCTCTATGCCCGCGGCGCGCGCTGTGACACCATCTCCGCGCTGGCGGGTGGGCGGTAGGGCACGAAGCGAGCGCGCCGCCCCCACCCCTGGTCGGCGGGCGCCCTCGCCCGCCGACGCCGGCGCCAACATCACGGTTGCCCTCGCCCGGCTTTCAGGCTATCATTGCACGCCGAGATGCCTGCAATCATGCCGCGTTCACGGCCGCTCCTCATCCTCGCGCTCGCCGCGACACTCAGCGCCCTGCCCACACACGCGCAGGAGGAGCTGCCCGCGCTGATGGGCGGGCGGCTGCCGAACCTCGACCCCAACGCCGAAGGCCTGCCCGACAGCAGCCTGGTTGACTTCAGCTCCCTGCTCGACGGTCCGTGCGGCAAGCGTGGCGTGGTGTTCACCGGGCGCGACGGCAACTTCTACTTCGAGGACGGCACCCGTGCGCGCTTCTGGGGCATCAACGTCGCCAAGGAATCGGTCTTCCAGCCGCCCCAACGCATTGACGAGGCCGTGGACGCCATCGCGCGCGCCGGCTTCAATCTGGTGCGCCTGCATCACATCGACGACGTCACCGGGCTGCTGCCGCCCGAGCGCGCCGGGACCGCCGAGCCCATCGACCCCGCGAAGCTCGCGGCCGTGGATCACTGGATCGCGCGCTGCGGCGAACGCGGCATCTACGTCTACCTCGACCTGCTCGACTTCCGCACCTTCTACGAGCGCGAGGGCGTCCCCAACGCAGCGGCGCTGGGCCGCGCCGCCAAGCCCTACGCGCTCTTCAACGAGCGGCTTATCGAGCTGCAGATGAGCTACGCGCGCGCCCTGCTCATCGACCATGTCAACCCTGAGACCGGCCTGAGCTACGCCCGGGACCCGACCGTCGCGCTCATCGAACTGTGCGACGAGAACGGGTTGTTCGCCGCCCAGCGCAGGCGCCAGGTGCTGGTCTCGCCCTATCGCGAGGAGCTGCAGCGGCGCTGGAACTTCTGGCTGCGCGCGCGCTACACCGACACCGAGAGTCTGAGCATCGCGTGGACCGACTGGCGCGGGCACTGCGCGCTGGGGCCCGCCGAGTCGCTGGAGGAGGGCACGGTCACGCTGCACGGCGACAGTGCCGAGCCCGGGCAGATCGCTTCGAGCCTGGGCACCGGCACCCACGGCGACGGCCGCCTCAACGACCTCGCCCTGTTCATGGCCTCGGTGCACCGCGAGTACTTTGCGCAGATGACCGCATTCCTGCGCGAGCGCGGCGTCCGGCAGCCCATCACCGCGGTCACCGACTTCGAGTGCATCTCTGACCTGCGTTCGGTGCACGACGGCCTCGACTTCATCGGCATGAACTACTACTACGACCACCCGGTGCTCAAGGACGGGCAGTGGCGCCTGCCGATGTACTTCGTCAATCGCACGCCACTGGGAGACACTGAGGGCGGGAGCTTCGCCCCCAGGCTGGCGATGAGCGCCTTCGCCGACCGGCCCATCGTCGCGCGCGAGTGGGGTGTGTGCTGGCCCAACAAATTCCGCGCCCCCGGGATGGTCGAGGCCATCGCCGCCGCCGCCCTGCAGGACGTTGATGCGATGATCATGTTCACCTATGACCTCCGCCCGCAGGCGCGGCGGCTGGACTTCTTCGACGTGAGCCGCGACCCGACGCGCTGGGGCCTGGCGGCGCTGGGTGCGCGCGTCTTCCTGCGCCGCGACGTCGCCGAGGCGAAGCACCAGATCGACGTCGGCTACTCGGCCGTGGACAGCTACTACCGCGATGGCGAGCGCACGCTCACCCAGCTCTACCGCGCCGCGAATGTCGCGGCCATGCGGGGCGTATTCTTCGATGAGACCTGGGACGGCGACTCCGACCTGATGGTCGCCTCGGGGTTGAGCAGCGGCGCGATCTACGCCGGCGGGCGCGCGGTCATCAGCGCCGAGCAGCGGTCCGAGGACCTGCTCAACCGCCGCCACCAGGCCACGCTGGCCGAGAAGTCCGGCTACCCGCTGCCCACGACCTCAGCCGGGCGCGTGATGTTCGAGTGGGGCGGCACGCTGCTCTCGCCGGGTGTGCGCGCCGAACGCCAGACCCATCCGGGCTTCCTGCTGCGCGCCATCGAGGCCGACCCCAACTACCGACCCATCGGCCGCTCGGTCGATGGCACACGCGCGTTCGGACTGCGCGATATGCGCCGCAACAACTGGGTCTACCACGCGCTGGAGGCGGAGGACAAACTGCGCGCCACGCTGGACGCCTTCGGCCAGCTCTACGACGAGCGCATCTCGCACAAGTATGTGGACACCGGCCGCTTCGTCTCCGACACGCGCGAGATCGTGCGCGACGAGGCGGCCGAGCTGCTGGTGGTGAACACGCCCACCTTCCAGGCGATCGCCGGCGCGCTCGCGGGCGCTGAGCGCGCCACCGGGCGCATGACCGTGCGCACCAGCTCTTCGATCGGCGCGCTCTGCTGGCTCAGCCTCGACGGCGAGGGCCCCGAGGATTCCCGCCGGTGGGTGCTGAAGATGCTCACCATCGCGCTCAACGAGGACGAGCAGAAGTCATTGCATGTGGGCGAGCGCGAGCGCGCGATCTTCGCGCTCGACGCCGTCGGCCAGGCGCCGGTCGTCACTCTCGGCCAGCCGACCAGTTCGGGCACCACCGTCAAGCTGGTGGGCAGGCAGGTGGCGAGCGTGGGCATGGTCAACGGTTCCTGGGAGATCGTGCGCGACGGCGATGTCTGGTACGTCTACTGTGACACGCCCGGCGTGGCCATCACGCTGCCCGAGGCCCCCCGGACAGCCACCGCCTGGGGCGATGGCGGCGAGACCGTGCCGGTGGAGTTCGCCGGCACGCTCATCTGGCCTGCGGGAGCCCGCGTGGTCGTGCTGCGCTGAGCGCGCTGTCGGTGCCGGTGCAAGCGGCCGGGCTTCAGCTCGGCCGAGCCGTTCGTCGTTGCCGCTTGTGGTTACGGTTCACTTTGTCGTTCGATGCGACGGGCGCCCCGCCCGTCGAGTACCGCGTGCGATCATCGGCCTGCCGGAACGGCATGGGGAGGCGCTTCGATGGACCGGTTCGACTGCGTATCACCGCTCGATTTCCGCTACTATGTCCCCAACGACAGGCTGCGCGCGCTCCTCGATGACTACGTGACCGAACGTGCGCGTGTGCGCTCCGAGGCCATGGTCGAGGCCGCCGTCACCCGCGTGCTCGCGCGCAGGGGCGTATGCTCCGAGGCCGTTGCCGACGAGGTCGCTCACGCCGCCGAGGTGGTGACGCCCGAGGAGGTCGCCGACGAAGAGGCGCGCATCCATCACAACATCCGCGCGCTGGTCAACTGCATGAAAGCGCACGTGAGCGATGCCGCCAAGCCCTACATCCACTTCACGCTCACCAGCTTCGACGTCATTGACACCGCGACCGCCTGGCGGCTCAAGCACGCGGCGCGGCGCGGCGTGCTGCCCGCACTCGAGGAGCTGGAGCGCATCCTGATCGCGCTTGCGCGGCGCGAGGCCGAGACACTGCAGGTCGGGCGCACCCACGGCCAGCACGCGGTGCCCATCACCTTCGGCTTCGCCATCGCCGAGTACGTCTCGCGCCTGGGCGGGCGCATCGAGGCGATCCGCGCCGCCGCGGACAACCTGCGCGGCAAGATCTCGGGCGCGGTCGGCGCCTACAACGCGTCGTCGCTGATGATCGACGACCCCGAGGAGTTCGAGCGCGAGGTGCTCGCCGAGGTAGGGCTTGAGCCCTCCCCTGTCTCCACCCAGGTGGTCGAGGCCGAGTTCGTCACCGACTACATGCACGCGCTGGTCTCATGCTTCGGCGTGCTCGCCAACCTCGCCGACGACATGCGCCACCTGCAGCGCACCGAGATCAGTGAGGTGGCCGAGGAGTTCGAGGCCGAGCAGGTGGGCTCGTCCACCATGCCGCATAAGCGTAATCCGTGGAACTTCGAGAACGTGAAGTCGATGTGGAAGCAGTTCATGCCCCGCATGGTCACCGTCTACGCCGACCAGATCTCCGAGCACCAGCGCGATCTGAGTAACTCGGCCTCACAGCGCTTCCTGCCCGAGGTGATCGTCGCGCTGAGTGAGGCGGCGCTGCGGCTCACGCGCATCATGGGCCGGCTGGTGACCGACCCCGAGCGCATGCGCGCGAACCTGGCGATGACCGAGGGCATGGTCGGCGCCGAGCCCGCGTACATCCTCCTGGCCGCGCACGACCACCCGGACGCGCATGAGGCGGTGCGCAGGCTCACGCTCGAGGCGCAGCAGACCGGCCGCCCGCTGGGCGAGCTGCTACAGGCCTCCGAAGAGCTGGCCGACTACTGGGCGCGGCTGACCGACCGGCAGCGCGACCTCATCCTCCACCCGTCGCAGTACACGGGCATCGCCGCGCAGAAGGCGCGCTCGATCTGCGACCTGTGGGAGGAGCGGCTGAAGTTGTAGGGCGGGGACCTGTGCCCCGCCTGCCGTTCGCCGTTGAGCGTGGGCGCCAGCGACGAACGACTCGGCCGGGCTGAAGCCCGGCCGCTCCGCAACGACAACGACGCGCGGATCACGAACGCCTCGGGAGGCACTCACATGATGGCTCGCGCGACCCGTCATGCTATCGTGGTGGTCGCTCTGTACACGCTTGCCACGACCCTCCCCGCCGCCGCGCAGATCGCCCGCGAGGACCTTGGGCGCAGCGTCAAGCTGACCATCCTCGTGGACAAGGTCATGCTCTCGCACACGCGCTGGCAGATGCAGGAGTGGATGGTCGATGAGGCCGTGCAGGCGGGCTTCAACGTCATCTCTCCCCGCAGCGGCGCCGACGACCTCGACAACGTGCGCCGGGTGGCGCGGTGGTGCGCCGACCGGGGCATCTTCTACATGCCCTGGATGCGCGGCACCCTCACCGCCCCCGATGGCCCCGAGGCCGACGGTAAGCGCCTGGTCTGGGCGAGCGGCATCGAGCAGGCGCTGTGGAGCCCCAACTCCGATGAGTTCTGGCGGTGGGTCACCGACTACATCGTCGAGTACGCGCGCATCAGCGCCGAGAACAAGCACCTCATGGGCGTCTTCCTCGACTACGAGAACTACGCGCCCGGCAAGCCCGGCAACTGCTACGACCTCTCCTACGATGACCTGATCCTGGGCAGGTTTGCCGAGGCCCGGGGCATCGAGCTGCCCGAGCTGGCCCTGGATGCGCGCAAGTCGTGGCTCGAGGAGCAGGGACTGCACGAGGCCTTCGCACAGTTCCAGATCGACGGCTGGCGCGAGCGCTGCCGGGCCCTGCGCGAGAGTGTCGATGCGCTCGACCCGCGCTTTCAGTTCTGCATCTATCCCGCACCGGGCACGCTGTTCATCCGCGAGGCCTGCTACCCCGAGTGGGCAACCGAGGCGGCGCCGGTGATCATCGCCGACCACGTGACCTACGGCCGCGCGGCGGGTCTGATGCCGCAGGCTGAGGCTCTGCAGTTCAACCGCGAGCGCCTGCGCGAGAACATGGAGGCGGCGATGGCGAGCGGGCTGCCGCTGATGTACACCGGCGGCATCGACCCGGCGGTGGGGGGCGCCGACCCGGAGTTCTCGGGCAAGAACGCCGTGATGATCTCCGAGCTGACCGACGGCTACTGGATCTTCTACGAGGGCCCGAAGTACGAGGACGGCCACCGCGAGTATTTCCGCTGGTTCACCTGGGCAAACGAGGCCATCTCCCAGGGCCGCCTCGATGCCTGGCTGGAGCCACGCGAGACCCCGGAGGATTGGGGCTTCGTGCTCTTCGACCGGGTCGATCTGCCACCGCTGCAGGCGCCGGCGGTGACCGGCGAGGTGGTCGAGTTCCCGCGCGTGATGCTGCGCGGCGAGCACCTGCTGCTGGTCGCGGCCAGGGCGGGCCAGCCCGTCGAGATCGTGTTGCGCAACTACCGGATCGGCCAACGCCAATCGCTGCTCGTGTGGGACCTGCGCGACCGGCAGAAGCAGCCGCTGGCCTCCGGCGCCATCCCCGATCAGCAGCAGGGAACGATCAGCTTCACGCCCGCAGCGGACGGCATCTACCTCATTGCCGCCTCGGCCTCGACCTCGTGCTTCGCTCTGGTCAGCAGCAACGCGCCGGTGGGCATCTGCACGGACACTCGACTGTCGCTGTTGGGCCCGGCGGAGCAACTCTACTTCAGCGTGCCTGCGGGGCTGGAGAGCTTCTCGATGACCACGAAGGGCTCAGGCATCGAGACCGTGCGCATCGACATCTTCGACCCCGACGGCCGGCGGGCGGGCACGATCCAGACGACCGCTCTCGAGGGCAGGGCGACGGGCGAGATCCCCACCGGTGAGCACGCCGGGCAGATCTGGTCGATGACCATCGGCCGGGCGGACGAGGGAGTGCTGGAGGACAACGACACCACCTTCGGCGAAGGCCTGCCGCCGGTGGTCTCGCTCGTCCCTGAGCACGTCTTCACCTTCGCCGGGGAGTAGCCGACGCGAGCAATCCGTGCCGCCGACACTC